>PWWP01000255.1 GCA_003562075.1 Gemmatimonadota bacterium | reverse complement strand
TGCCATGCCCTACAAACGAAACCCCATGCGAGCGGAGCGGATCTGCGCGCTGACCCGCCACGTCATCACCCTGGCTCAGGATCCGGCGCACACGGCAGCGACCCAGTGGCTGGAACGGACCCTGGACGACTCGGCCAATCGCCGACTCTCGATCCCTGATGCCTTCCTGACTCTGGACGGCGCCCTCGTTCTTGCCGAGAATGTGGCGGGGGGACTCCGAGTCCATCCGGAGGTGGTCCGTCGAAACCTCGAGGAGCACCTTCCCTTCATGGCCATGGAAACGGTGCTCATGCACGCAGCCGGCGAAGGAGGAGATCGGCAGGATCTCCACGAAAGGATCCGACAGCACTCCCTGGCGGCCGCCGACCGAATGAAGGCCGGTGAAGCCCCTGACCTCCTGGACCGTGTGGCCGCTGACGAGGCTTTTCAGATCTCCCGGAATGAGCTGGAGGCCCTGGTGGACCCCAACCGGTTCGTGGGAAGGGCACCTGAGCAGGTGGACGCCTTCCTGGAGGACTGGGTCAAACCCGTCCTCGACGAGCTCTCGGCCCACGCTGCCGCAGCTGTCGAAGATCCTGAACTCCGGGTCTGATCATGGCATCCTCAGCCGAGCCGCGTCCCCTCCTCCGATCTCACCTCCCCCTTCCCCTGGTCCACGCCGGGAAGGTGCGGGAGATGTACGATGCCGGAGATGACCGCCTTCTCATGGTGGCATCGGACCGGGTGTCGGCCTTCGACGTGGTCATGGGTCACGGCGTCCCCCGGAAGGGCGAGGTGCTCACCCTCATCACTGCATGGTGGCTTCAGAAGGCGGCTGAACTGGACGTTCGGCATCACGCCATCACTGCGGATCCGGACGAGATCGAAGCAGCCGTCCCGAAGCTGGCCGACTCCCGGCAGGAGTGGGCTCGCCGCTCCATCCTGGTCCACCGCACTCGCCCCATCCCCGTGGAGTGCGTGGTCCGGGGTTACCTGGCCGGCTCTGCTTGGCGGGAGTACCGGGATCGGGGCACCTTGGCCGGCGAGCCCCTACCCCCGGGTCTCACCCAGAGCCAGCGACTGGACCCGCCCATCTTCAGTCCTGCAACCAAGGCCGAGGAGGGTCACGACGAAAACATCACCTTTGCCCAGGTGGAGGATCGGGTCGGGAGAGAACGAGCCCGAACCCTCAGAGATCTCTCGCTGACACTCTACGGGATGGGGGCCAGGGTGGCCCTTCGACGAGACATCATCCTGGCCGATACCAAGTTTGAATTCGGAGAAGACGAGGACGGTGCCCTGGTTCTCATCGACGAGATCCTGACCCCCGATTCGTCCCGCTACTGGCCCGTGGAGGGCTATCAGGAGGGACACAATCCCCCTTCCCTGGACAAGCAGCCTGTCCGAGACTTCCTGGACGGGATCGAGAACTGGAACCGGAGACCGCCACCGCCCCCCCTTCCCAGCCAGGTGATCCAGGCCACCACGGACCGCTATCTGGAGATCTTCCAACGCCTGACGGGTCAGAAACTGGATGACTACTCCCCGCCTTCCTTCGTGACTTCCGGCCCGGACCACAAGTGACTTCCACCGTCGGTCCCAACGACGCTCCTCCCACTTCCGGTCCATCGAAGCAACCGGACCGTCGTATCGGCCTCCAGAAGGGGATCATCATTCTTCCTTCGGCCTTCACCCTGGGGAACCTCTTCTTCGGGGTCTATGCCATGGTGGCCGCCAGCCGGGGAGACTTCCAATGGGCGGCCTGGTGTATCGTATTTGCCGCCGTCCTGGACATGCTGGACGGCCGCATTGCCCGGTTCACAGCTACTGGCTCCCGCTTCGGCGCCGAGCTGGACTCCCTCGTGGACGCCATCTCCTTCGGAGTGGCACCGGCTCTCCTGGCCTATCACCTATTCTTCACCGGCGACCCCTGGAGCTGGATCCTGGGCTTCATCTACGTCACTGCGGTGGTCGTCCGCCTGGCTCGCTTCAATGTGGAGCAGGGCGGCGAGGCCAAGTCCAATTTCCACGGGCTCCCTTCGCCTACCGCCGGGATGATCGTGGCCACCCTCTACCCCTTCTTCACTGCGCCGATGGTGGTTCAGTATACCGGAGGACTGCCCTCAGCTCAGGCCGTGGGGATGATCCTGGTGGCCCTGGCCCTTCTCATGATGAGTCACATCCCCTACCCTCTGGTCCCCAGGATCTCATTCCGGACCAAGAAGGGTGGACTGGTGACCGTGTTCCTCCTGGGGTGCGGGCTGGCAGCCGTGAGCATCCCGGAGTACTTCCTCTTCCCCTTCCTGAGCCTCTACACCCTATGGGGGGTTTCGAGGGCAGTGGGGATGGGACTTCTGGAGCGGCTGCCCGAGCAGGACCCCCTCCTGGACCTGGAGGGTGAAGAGGATGACGCGGGCGCGGAGGTCCGCTCCATGGACTACGGAGAGATCGCCCCACGCAAATCCCCCCCGTCCCCTGAGCGGGACGATCATCTGGAGAATGAACGTTGAGTCGATTCACTGCGGAAGTGCGCGTCACCCCACGACCCGGCCTCCTGGACCCAGAGGGCAAGGCCATCCAACATGCCCTGGACTCCCTGGGCTACGACGGGATCGAAGAACTCCGGGTCGGAAGGCTCATACAGGTGGAGATGACCGCCGAATCGGAGGATGAGGCTCGCGCCCGGGCAGAAGAGATGTGTCGGAAGCTCTTGGCCAACCCGGTCACGGAGGACTTCCAGGTACAGGTCCAACCCGCCGATCCGGAGGAGGAGGAAGGATGAAGATCGCCGTCGTCACCTTCCCCGGATCCAACTGCGATCACGACTGCTACCGGGCCCTCAAGCTTTTGGACGGGGTCACCCCTGAATTCCGGTGGCACCGCGAGGAGTCCCTGGGCGATGTGTCGGCAGTCATCCTCCCGGGAGGATTCTCCTACGGAGATTACCTTCGGGCAGGAGCCATTGCTCGCTTTTCTCCCATCATGGAAGCCGTGATGGAATTCGCCCGGGAGGGTGGGCCCGTCCTGGGCATCTGCAATGGCTTCCAGGTCCTATGTGAAGCGGGTCTGTTGCCAGGCGCACTGCTCCGGAACCGGACCCTCCGCTTCAGGAGCCATCCCGTCCACCTCCGGGTGGAAACCACGGCCACGCCCTTCACCTCCCAATACGAGAAGGGGCAGATCCTCCAGATTCCCATCGCCCACGGCGAAGGGAACTACCATGCCTCCCCAGAGGTCCTGGCCGAGTTGGAGGGCGAGGATCGGATCGTCTTCCGGTATGCGACCGCCTCTGGTGAACTTACCCCGGAAGCCAACCCCAACGGGTCGGCACACCACATCGCCGGAATCGTGAATCCGGCACGGAATGTCATGGGGATGATGCCCCATCCGGAGCGGTCTGTGGAACCTCTCCTGGGCTCTACCGACGGCCTGGGTATCTTCCACTCACTTCTCGACCACCTGTCCGCTGGAGTCAGCTCGTGAACCAGCCTCCGAATCAGTCCAGGATCGACGCCCCGGCCCGTGCAGAGGACCGCCCTCCTCCTACCCCTCGTTCCGGTGATCCGGCCATCTCTCCGGAGCTCGTGGACGAACATGGGATCTCCCCGGAAGAATATGAGAAAATCCTGGGAATCCTGGGTCGGGAGCCCACCTTCACCGAGCTGGGGATCTTCTCGGCCATGTGGTCCGAGCACTGCGGCTACAAGAACTCCAAGCGTCTACTCCGCCTCCTTCCCACTGAGGCCCCCTGGGTGATTCAGGGACCGGGAGAGAATGCCGGGGTCATCGATGTAGGCGAGGAGCTGGCTCTGGCCTTCAAGATCGAATCCCACAACCATCCGTCGGCAGTGGAACCCTATCAGGGTGCGGCCACCGGCGTTGGAGGGATCCTCCGGGACATCTTCACCATGGGAGCCCGGCCGGTGGCCGTCCTGGACTCCCTTCGCTTCGGAGACCTGGACTCGGGCCGGAATCGGTATCTCTTCAGCGGCGTGGTCCGGGGCATTGGCGACTACGGAAACTGCGTAGGGATCCCCAACATCGGAGGCGAGGTCTTCTTCGATGGAGCCTATGACGGGAATCCCCTGGTCAATGCCATGGCCCTGGGTCTCATGAAGCGGGAGGACCTGATCCTGGGTGAAGCGTCCGGAGTGGGCAACACCCTCATGGCTGTAGGCGCCCGAACCGGGAGGGACGGGATCCACGGCGCCACCTTCGCCTCAGAGGAGCTGTCGGAAGACGCCGATGAATCCAGCCGGCCTCAGGTCCAGGTGGGCGACCCCTTCACGGAAAAACTCCTTCTGGAGGCTTCGCTGGAGCTCATCCAGAGCGGCCATATCGTGGGAATCCAGGACATGGGAGCCGCAGGGCTCACCTCGTCGGCCTCGGAGATGGCAGGTCGTTCCGGCACCGGTGTGGTGGTGGACACGACCCGGGTCCCAGTCCGAGAGAAGGGCATGACGCCCTACGAGATCCTCCTGTCCGAGTCCCAGGAACGGATGCTGGTCGTGGCAAAGCGGGGCCATGAGGCTCAGGTCCGGGAAATCCTGATGAAGTGGGAGTTGGAGGCCGAATCGGTCGGAGAGGTCACCGATGATGGGCATTTCCGGATTGTGGAAGGAGACCGGGTGGTAGCTGATATTCCTGCCCTCCCGCTGACCGACGGCTGCCCCACCTACGAGCGGGAGGGCATCGAGGCCGACGAAGTGAAGGCCCTGCGGGAGATGGACCTGTCCTCCTACCTGGAGCCAGAGGGAGACCTGACGGATTCCTTCCTCCAACTCATGGAGTCCCCCAACATTGCCTCTCGGCGATGGATCTACGAACAGTTCGACACCTCTGTCCGTACATCCACAGTAGTGAAGCCCGGGGGAGACGCCGGTGTCATCCGTCTGGGCAACACGAACCGGGGAATCGCAGCGACCACCGACTGCAACGGGCGATACTGCTACCTGAATCCCCGAGAAGGGGCCAAAGCGGCCGTGGCCGAAGCAGCCCGAAACCTGATCTGCACCGGCGCCCTCCCCACGGCCGTCACCAACAACCTGAACTTCGGAAACCCTCTCAAGCCACACATCTACTATCAGATGAGAGAGGCCGTTCTGGGCATGGCGGAGGCGTGCAAGCTCTTCGAAACCCCAGTGACTGGCGGCAACGTCTCGCTCTACAATGAGACCGACGGCCAGGCCATCTACCCCACCCCCGTCATCGGGATGGTGGGAATCCTGGACGATGCATCCCAGGCCCTGGTCCACTCCTTCCAGAATGAAGGGGACGTGGTCATCCTCCTGGGAGAGAACCGGGAGGAGATCGGTGGCTCCGAGTATCTATACCGCCTTCATGACGGCCTGGTGGCTGGCCACCCTCCTGCAGTGCACCTGCTGGAGGAGCGGCGCTTGCAGCATGCGGTGCTGGCCATGGCCCAGAATGGCCTACTTCAGTCGGCACACGATTGCGCCGAGGGTGGCCTGGCCTGCGCCCTGGGGCAGGCCGCAGTCGGGGCTTCCGGCGGTCCCCGGGGAGTCCGGGCCAAACTCCACGATCGCTTCGCCCCGGTAGCTCTCCTCTTTGGAGAATCCACGGGACGGGTGATCATCAGCGTCCGTCCGGAGGATGAAGGAGAGGTCCTGGGCATGACCCGGAACCACGGGGTCCCGGCCAGGGTGCTGGGGAAGGTGGGTCCCGTCGGCGGAGAATTCCGACTCGACACCCCCCTCGGCCACATCCGGAGTCCCATCGGCGAAGTGTCCGATCGGTACCTGGACGCCATTGCCCGGATCATGGATCACGACGTCGACACACCTGAAGGAGAACCACATGCGTAGTCTTCCTGTCCTGGGTACATCGATTGGACGGGACTCGCAGGAGGGAGTCCAGTCCAACGCTCGACCAGAGGACATCCTTTCGTCCTCCCTGGACGCCCTTCCCCGGGAGGAGTGCGGGGTCTTCGCCGTCACTGGGGTGGAGCAGGCGGCTGAAGCCACCTTCCTGGGACTCTACGCGCTCCAGCACCGGGGACAGGAATCGGCGGGGATCTGTGCCCTGGACGCTGACGGCTCAGCGTCGGTCCGGAAGGGTACGGGCTTGGTTTCCGATGTCTTCTCGGCTCAGGACCTGGAATCCCTCCAGGGAGACACGGCTGTGGGCCACGTCCGCTACTCCACTGCCGGTGGGAGTCGATCGCAGAACGCCCAGCCCATTGTCGTCCGATATTCGCAGGGTGATCTCTGCATTGCCCACAACGGGAATCTGACCAATGCGCAAGAGCTCCGGAATCGCCTCGTAGAAGAAGGAGCCATCTTCCAGGCCACCTCCGACTCCGAGGTGATGGTCCATCTCATCGCCCGGTCTCGCCACGACACCGTGGAAGCCCAGATCGATGATGCCCTGACCCATCTGGAAGGTGCCTTCTCGGTGGTCATCTCGGTGGGGAACACACTCTATGCCGCCGTTGACCCTCGAGGGTTCCGGCCCCTGGTCCTGGGTCGGAAAGACGGTGGTCTGGTGGTCGCATCCGAGACATGTGCTCTGGATATCATCGACGCCGAGTTCATCCGAGACATCCAACCCGGTGAGGTCCTCAAGCTACGTGGCTCGGAAATCGAACCTCTCAGGAGCCTTCCACCCGTCCCCCGACCGGCTCCCTGCGTTTTCGAGTTGGTCTACTTTGCCCGTCCCGACTCCCGGATCTGGGGAGCCAGCGTGGATCGGGCACGGCGGGCGTTCGGCCGTCAGCTCGCCCGGGAACACCCGGCAGAGGCCGACTGTGTCTTCGCTGTGCCCGATTCCGCCAACTCGGCAGCCCTGGGATACGCCGAAGAGAGCGGCGTCGCCTACGAACTCGGCCTGCTCCGGAACCACTACGTGGGCAGGACCTTCATCAAGCCCTCTCAGGCCGACCGGGACTTCGGAGCGAGAATCAAGTACAACCCAGTGAAGGAAGTGGTGGAGGGAAAGCGGGTCATCGTGGTGGATGATTCGCTGGTCCGGGGGACCACCTCCACCTCCCTGGTGAAGTTCCTCCGTCAGGCCGGTGCCAAGGAGGTCCATTTCCGGATCGCCAGCCCCCCGGTCAAGTTCCCCTGCTTCTACGGCATCGACATGCCCTCCAAGGAAGAACTCCTGGGCTCGTCCCACTCCGTCCAGGAGATCGCTGACATGCTGGGCGTAGACTCCATGGGGTACCTTTCGTTGGAAGGAATGCTGGACGCGGTAGAAGACCACGGACCGTTCTGTGATGCCTGCTTCTCCGGCGACTACAGGGCTCCCCTGGTGGATGTGGAACGGGGACATACCTCCCTGGAGAATCCACTGGGCTGCTGAAGGGGGACGGGCACTGCCGTGACCACCGCCACGCGTGACACCATACAAGCCCTCCCCAGGGCCGAACTGCACGTCCATCTGGACGGCTCCCTTCGAGCAGAGACCATGCTGGAGCTGGCCCGGGAAGGGGGAGTCTCGCTCCCCGCCGAAGATCCGGACCAACTGGCCCTGGCCATGCGAGCCAGCCATGCCACTGACCTGGTGGATTACCTCCGGCGCTTCGAGTGGACCCTGTCCGTCATGCAGTCCGCCCCTGCCCTCCATCGGATCACCCGGGAACTGGTGGAAGACCATGCGGCCGAGGGGGTTCGATACGTGGAGGTGCGCTACTGCCCAGCCCTCAACACCCAGGGGGATCTCTCACTCGTCGAGGCGGTGGAAGCCCCCCTCCAGGGACTGAGTGCAGGGATGGCAGCCACAGGGATCCAGGGACGGATCATCCTCTGCGGCCTTCGAAACACAGACCCATCATTGTCGCTCCGGATCGCCCGGGTCGCAGTGGATTTCAAGGACGAAGGGGTCGTGGGCTTCGACCTGGCCGGGCCCGAGGCCGGCTATCCGGCTCACCACCACCTGGAAGCCATCGAGCTGGCCCGGGAGAACGGACTGGGGGTGACCCTCCACGCCGGGGAGGCCTGGGGTCCAGAGTCCATCCGAGACGCCGTCGAGCGGTGTGGAGCTCAACGGATCGGGCACGGCACTCGCCTGCACGAAGACAGGGAGTTGGAAGAGATATTCCGGACCGCAGGAATCCCGCTGGAGGTCTGCCTCACATCCAATGTCCAGACTCGAGCGGTGCCGTCCCTGGCTCAGCATCCGGCGGGCCGTTACGTGGCGTTGGGCATCCCGATCACCCTCTGCACTGATAACCGGCTCATTTCAGGGACGACGTCCGTGGACGAATACTGGCAAGCCCACCAGCACCTCGGGCTGGGATGGGACGAACTGGTTCGCATGGCCCGGGAGGGGTTCCGGGCGGCGTTCCTCCCCGAGTCGGAGAAGTCCTCCCTGCTCTCAGCCTTCGAGGCTGAAGTCCGGGTGCTCAACCTCCCGTCACCGTAACCGGGGACGACTCGCCTGAAAGGAGAGCGTTCCCGTCCTCGTCCAATCCCAGCACCACCACGGGATAGCTCCCGGCGGGGAAGCCAGCCTCCGGCTCCCAATCCAGCGTCCACCGCCACTCCCTTCCCTCCTGGCCAACGTCATCGACCTGGAGCCCTCCCCCTCCGTCCACCATTCCCAGCCATCGCACACCATCGCTCAGAATGGCCAGGAAATGAACCTCCTGGAAGGGGCTCTCAAGGGCTCCACCTTCACCGAATGCAGACGCCTCCAGGCTGACAGACCGGAGATGAGGAGGACATGGCTCCTCCGCCTCAAATCTGGATTCTGCGCACACGGTGCTTTCCTGGGATCCTGCATTCCACCGCTGGATTCCTCCTTCCTGGCCCCGTTCAGCTTCTGAGAAGCTCCGGCCTGAGACGCCCTGTGCCGGGCCAAGCTCCGCCTGAGCCCTGGCCATGTGACCGGCAGCATCGTGGACCGTCACCTCTGCTGCCTCCACGTCAAGGAGGATTCCGGAAGGCGCTCCACTGGCAAGAGTCGTTTCAAGCAAAGGGATCCCTGGAACGCTCCACCGGGCGGTGGCGGTGGCGATGGGACTTCCGTCAAAGGGGGTCCCCATCCGATCCGCCGGTGCCAGGGCGATGGCCACGCCGGCTCCGGGTTCCGATCCACCATAGGAAAAAGCAAGATCCGCCCGGTGCAAGTCCACGTCATCCTGGACCGGAGCCTCCACACTCAGCGACTCTCCTCCCTGGACCTGGGAGGGAGCCACGACCCCTTCCACCTGAGGTGGCTGTTCATCTCGTAGAATCCAGCGCGTGAGTTGCACCGATGGGTTCCCTGCACGATCCAGAACCCGTGCCTGGTAGCGGAAGTACCCTGACCCTGACAAAGGAACGTCTCGGCTCAGAGCGTCAGGAGCCGGAGCACAATCCTCGGTTCCCGGAAAGGGACAGGCTGCCTGTCCGTCCAGCCCCGGGACGACCCTCCGAAGAGTGACCCGGGCAGGGGAACTCCCAAAGCCGCTCTCCCGGTCCTCAGCCCGAAGGGCCCACCGGGATCCGTCCGGAGGATTCACGGCCCACGCAGGCACGGCGTCAGCGGTGAATCGCAGGTCGGGACCCACGGTATCCACACCGAAGATGCCACCCGATTCATTGGAGAGGGTGTTGCCTGGAGAAGGCTGGAGACGGGTGATGGTCCGGTTATCCAGGGCATCCGTCTGCACCGCCACTGCAGCATAGGTGCTGTTGGTGGCAGATGGGTCAACGTCTCCTCCTACCTCTACCTCCGGCGTCGCCGCCAGCTCGGTGTTGGTAAGTTCGGCGCCACCCACGTGGAAGCTAACCCCTCCCCCACCCACTCCCGCGTCTTGACCTGGGACGAAGGCCTCGGAGAACCAGAAATCCGCTCCGATCCAGTTCCCCAGACAGCAGGACGCCTGATCCCCCTGCCGTGGCAAGCGGAATTCAGCGTCGGGAGGAGGAGCGTTGTCGATTCGCCATCCGTCCGAAAGGGAGATCGGCATCCCCGGAACGCTTCCCCCGTCGGTGTATCGGGCCTCCCGAACTCTGAACTCATCCGTGGCGCCCCTGGGCGTCTGGTATCCCACAACATTCCCGTCGGTGGGATCCCCTGAACCGGAGAAAGAAAGCTGGAAAGGCCCTCCACCCTCCACCATCCGGGTTCGTAGGGGCGCCCCTCCACTTCGCCGGATCTCCACGGTGAGGGACTCCACCTGGCGCCCCTCATTGTAGATGATGGGCGAGACCAGAAGAGTCAGGGTTCCGCCTATCCATTCCTCTCCCTCCGGGCCGGCCACAGGTCCTTTCTGGGCGTCGACCCGACCCACAAAGGTATCCCGGTTATTCAGGTAGACAGGCACGGTCGAGGTCCACACCGCAGGGCCTCCTTCCCGGGTGGAGAGTCGGGCCCGAAGGGTGCGCTCGCCGTTCATGAACCGGGGCTGTCCTGTGATCTGGCTGAATTCGTCCGTAGCAACCGTGAATGTGAGGCTGAAGGATGAGCCGTCGGGAGCCTCTTCCCACTGGCCCACAGGTGGAGTGTCCCCGCTTTCCGACACCGCCAACGGAGAACCATCGGGGTTGAAGTCCTGGCGCCCGACCACCTCGTCGCCCAGGAGCAACTCCACCGATTCCGGAGTGTCGTCACCCCGGTCCACGGTGAGTTCCACCTCCACCACACCTCGGAGGTCATGGGCATCGACGGACACGGTCCCACCGTCCTGAAGCTGTCGCCGCAAACTGGAGATGACGACGGAGGCTGTCAGTTCAGGGTCCCCGTCGAAGCTGATGTTGGCCGTCTCCCCTGTCTCTACAAGGACCTCCGTTCGGGTAACGGAGAAGCTGACATTGGCGGGATAGCCAGAGATCTCCACCTCGTAGCTGCCCCGACGGAGACCCGCAAAGCTGTAGCGCCCCTGGCTGTCGGTGGTGGCTATTGCGGTATCCCGTCCCTCCAGCCGGACGGTCACTCCAGCCAGACCCCGGTCCCGGGAGTTCACGGCCCCACGGATGGACGAGGTCCGAATGTAGCTTCCCAGGAAATCGAGGGTGACCGTGCGCCCCCCCGACTCGCGAGCGATGACTGCCGTTCGGGATGTGGAAGAGAATGATGCGTCCGAGGGCTGGCCCCGGATGCTGACCACGTAGGCTCCAGGAGAAACCTCGTCGAAACCGAACCGTCCGCTCTCGTCGGTGACCGTCTCTCGGGTCGTCTCTCCACTCAACTCCACCGTCACGCCGGAGAGGCCTGTCCCTTCCACCATCACGATCCCCCGCACCTCACCCGTGGGAGCCGGGGAAGTGCTGTCATCGCAAGCCGCCAAGCCCAGCCCAAGGAGTGCAGCCAGGAGAGCCACGATCCCCGCCCTGACCGAACTTGGCAGTTGGACCGAGGTTGGCCATTGGATTGTCCGGGGGTGATACACGTACGGACCTACATTCGTAAGGGGATCCAACAGAGGAAACCATGTACCCAAGAAGCAAGATGGGTGCCATGCCGTGGGTCCGCCGCAATCCCTGGAGGGCGACCCAGGAGAGGGCCTTCTTATCTGGCTCTCACCTCATGGTTTTCCAGGCCCCTCAGATTTCTGAGTCCGTTGCCGGGATCCCCTCATTGGCCGTGGACGAACTGGAACGGGCCAGCTCGAGGAGGACCAGGCATTGGGCGCGGCTACCATGAAGACCCGGAGTGCGCCCGCCCGTGGCCCGGCTCCTCCGACAGGAGCCTTCTAATCGTTCGCCAGGAACTCCTCTGCCCGGTCCACGAGATCGGTCGATCCGATGAAGAGAGGGGTCCTCTGATGAAGTTCCGTCGGCTGGATGTCCAGAATGTCACCCGTTCCATCAGAGGCCCGGCCCCCGGCCTCCTCAGCGATGAAGGCCAGTGGAGAGGCCTCGTAGAGAAGTCGGAGCTTTCCAGACGGATGCTTTTGATCACCGGGGTACATGAAGATTCCACCCCGAAGAAGAGTTCGGTGGAAGTCTGCCACGAGCGAGCCGATATAGCGGGAAGAGAATTCCCCGCCTCTGGATCTCTTCAGGTCCTCGACCAGCCGCTGCATTCCAGGACTCCAGCGGGAGGCATAAGCCTCATTCACCGAGTAATAGCGACTGGGTGGCTGAGGAATCCGGATGTCTTCATGGCTCAGGATGAACTCTCCAATGGAAGGGTCCAGAGTGAACCCGTGGACTCCCCGCCCGGTGGTGTAGACCAGCATGGTGGAGGACCCGTAGACCACGTATCCGGCAGCAAGTTGTCGACGACCCGGCTGGAGGCAGTCTTCCAAGCTCCCTCGCTCGTGCTCCGTCACCTTCCGCTGGAGGGAGAAGATGGTTCCGATGGAGACATTGACATCGATGTTGGAGGAGCCATCCAGTGGGTCGAAGAGGAGGATGTATTCTCCGGCTGGGAACTTCTCGGGGATCGGGACCCAGTCCTCCAGTTCCTCCGAAACCATGCAGCAGAGGTGACCGGTGTGATCCATTGCCCGATAGATGACATCCTGGGCAAAGACGTCCAGTTTCTGGACCGGCTCCCCCTGGACGTTCCGGTGTCCCACCCGACCCAGGATATCCACCAATCCAGCCATATTCACCTGCCTGGAGATGACCTTGGCCGCCAGGGCAATATCGGTGAGAAGGTTGCTGAAGGCACCTGACGCGCCAGGGCGATTCCGTTCTTCATCGATGATGTGACGATCAATCGTGACGATATGCGTATCGGTCATCGTTCTCGGTGGGTGGGAGGTCAGGGTGTGGAACGCTTTCGAAGGTAGGATGATGACGGTAGTTGAGGTCCACCGGCTCAATTCAGCGCCGGAGGATTGAACGTACCCCCTCCCCCGAGCCTGAGGGAAGGGGAGGCCCTTTATCGGTGGGTCTCGACCTGGACGGCCCCATCCAGCCAGATCCTGACCCGTACGTTTCCATCTCGGTCGGACCGATAGCTCCGAGTTCCTCGGCCGTCCAATTGGTTCATGACCTGCGCATGTGGGTGACCGTAGCGGTTCCCATCTCCCACAGGAATGAGTGCCACTTCGGGCCGCGTCCAGTCCAGCAGGGCCTCGCCTGTGGAGGTTCGGCTCCCGTGGTGGCCCACCTTCAGCACCGACAGTTGGGTTGGAAGGTCCTGGAGCACCCGCTCCTCCACCTCCTGGTAGGCATCACCGGTAAGGAGGATGGACCCATCGCCGTAGCGGACCAGGAGGACTATGGAAAGGTCGTTCCAGTCTGAGACCGCCGGATCGGCCACTGTGGCTGAGTCCGGATGGAGGATCTCCAGTTCCACACCGTCTATCCGAACCCGGGGTCCTGCTTCAGCCGGCCACCAGGAGATGCCCTGCCTCCGCGCAACTTCCAGCACCTGGCGCCAGCTTCCCGAGGGAACGGGGCGTGACGGGTCCAGAATCCCCCGGACCGGCAGCGCCTCCAGTAGAGCCGGGGCCCCACCCACATGATCGAGGTGGGGATGGCTGAGAACCAGGGCCTCGACCCGGCGGGCACCTTGGCGACGAAGATAGGGGACCACCCGAGCGGCCCCTGCGTCGAAGCCCGGGCCCCGGGGACCGGCATCCACCACAATCCAACGATTCGAGGGAAGTCGAAGAAGGATACCATCTCCCTGTCCCACATCCAGGAGGTGGACCTCCAGGGCTGAAGGGCCCGGGAAGAGGGGCAGGAGAAGAAGGGCCACGGAACCCGCGCCACCTGCTGCAAGCCGTCGGACGCCAGGACGAACCCGACCCCGAAGGCTCACATACAAGGCGACAAGGACCAGGATCCCCGTCAGCCCACCCACCAGGAGGGCAGGACGAGAAACCCAGATGGACGCCCCTGGAAGTTCTGAAGCCGCCCCGACACCCCACGCCACCAGCTTGAGGAGGAGCCCCACACCTCCAGCAAGAAAGCGGCTCGGTCCCTCCCAGGGCAGGAGATCCAGGAAGAGCACAGCGCCCACCCCAGGAATCGCTGCCGCCACCACTGGAGCAATGGCCAGCGTGGCTGGAATGCCCACAACCGATATGCGGTCGAAGTGCCAGGCCAGGAGAGGGAGGGTCGGCAACGTCGCAGCCGTCCCAGCCACCAGACCATCGGCGCCTCCCCGTAACAACCCTTCGCCGGGTCCCCGCGTCTTCCTCCCCCGGACAAGGGATCGGCCTCGCCACCGCCGCCAGGCCCGGTCCAACCCCTCCGCCAGCGGCCTCCGCAGGAGCACCAGCCCCCCCGTCCCCGCAAAGGAGAGTTGAAAACCAATGGACCCCAGATTTGCCGGATCCGCCACCAGAAGAAGAAGGAAGGCCGACGCCAATGCTCCTGCCGGAACCACGAGGCGTCCTCGGATTCGGGAAACGGCCAGGAGACTCAGGAGAAGGGCCGCCCGAACGGCAGCGTCAGGGGCGCCAATCCCCAGCACGTAGAGCCAACAGGCCGCGGCAGACCCCAGAGCCGCCTGACGCCGCCTCATCCCAGAGAAGCGGAGGGTCCCTAGAATCAGCCCCGCAACGACACCCACGTGAAACCCGGAAATCGCCAGAAGGTGGGCCGTCCCCGACAGGGCGAAGGCCTCGCGTAGCTCGGGATCAAGGTGCTCCCGGCGGGCCAGGACAAGGGCTTCCACCATGGGCGCCTCTGAACCCCAGAGAAGATGGATTCTCTCCTGAATCTGTCCTCTGAGTCCCAGGAGACGCCCCGGGAGATCTCCACCGACTACCGTTTCAGGGGGAGCCAGGGCTCGGAGGCGTCCACTCCATTCAGCCCTTCCACCCGGTGCTCTCCCCCGGGCTTCCCATCGGACCCTGAGGCGAACCCGGCGCCCCGCTTCTACCTGAACGTCCTCCTGTGGAAGAAGGAGCCGCACCGTCCCTCTGCACCCACCCGGGAGCCCCTCCTCCGGTCGGAAGGGCGTAGTACGGACCGGGTGGACTCGACTCACCGGCCGGCCTTCCACCCAACCCTCCCACCCGTCAGGAAGGGTCAACCGACAGTCCTCCGCTTCCAACTGGAGGGCTCCTGCCCCACCCAGGGCGCCAGCCGCAAGAGACAGGCAGAGCGTCCCGAACCACCATGGGCGGGACGATAGGAGGATGAGCGGAAGGAGGAGGAGGAGGGTGGTGAGCGTCAGGGGGAGGGGGACGCCCTGGAGGGAGAGGGTCACACCGACGGCGTAGGCCAGAGCCAGACCGACGATGGGGGGCAACGGAGGGTTCAGGGGTCAGCTCCCTCCAAGCCCGAGATGGCTGGCTTCATCTCATCAGTCCGTCCTCATGGCCCCTCTCCTTCGGAGGCCTCGGAAGCGAAGAGGTCCCGTTGGTTCCGGTCCACTCGTTGCCGTTCCGCCCGGTCCTCCTCCTCCAGGCGTTCCCGGAGGAAGCGTCGGACCCTTAGATCGGCATGGAGCCCCGCCAGAAGCATGACGATCATGCCAAGAATCAGGGACCCGAAGGCCACGAAGGTCAGGGGAACCCGGTAGAAGGTCCGGAACCCCAGGTTCAGGGTGACCAGCTCTCCGCCATTCCAACGGGCGAAAAACATGACCAGGACCAGAACCGCGAAAACCCCCGCAGCTCCGGCCAGCCGGCTCACGCCAGCCCCACCACCGATTGAGTTTCCAGAGCGGCCCCTCTGAAGGTGGCTCCCGTGGTACCGGTGAGCTCCACCCGAGCGAACTCCCCGATGGCTCGCCCCTCCCCCGGAAAGGCCACCACCTTGTTTCGACGGGTCCGCCCCAGGAGGTGACCGGGATCCCGAGCTTCCTTCTCGATGAGGACCCGCTCGACCCGCCCCACTTCCTCGTGGTTGATCTCCGCCTGGATCTGACGCGCAACCTGGATCAGCGCTTCCAGTCGGGACTGGGCCACATCCGGATCAATGAACTCCTCCTCCGGAAAGCGCGTCGCCGGTGTCCCATCCCGGAGGGAGTACTTGTACGTGAAAGCGTCGTCGAAGCGGACGGCTCGCATGAGCTCCAGCGTGTCCTGAAACTCGGCGTCGGTTTCACCAGGGAAGGCAACGATGATGTCGGTGGAGAGGGCAACGTCCGGGATGGCTGCTCGAACCATCTCCACCTTCTCCAGGAAGGAGTCCACCGTATACCTCCGGACCATGCGCTTCAGCGTCCGGTCGTTCCCGGCCTGGGCCGGGAGGTGAAGCTGCTCACAGACCGCTTCCTCCTGGGCCATGACCTCCACCAGCTCCGGCGTCACGTCGTTGGGATGAGGAGAGGTGAACCGAACCCGCTCAATCCCGTCGATACGGGCCACCGCCTTCAGAAGATCCGGGAAGCTCCAATCATCGTATCGATAGGAGTTCACCGTCTGGCCCAGGAGGGTGACCTCGGGCCGGCCCGATTCGGCCAACCCCTGGATCTCCTGAATGATCTCCTGCGGTTTCCGGTTCTTCTCCGGCCCTCGCACATAGGGCACGATGCAGTAGGTGCACCGGTGGTCGCACCCTCGCTGGATGGGGATCCATGCCGCCACCCCCGAGGTCCGGCGCTGCTCCAACCCCTCGTAGTTCTCACCGTCATCCAACTCCAGGACCGCCAGCTGGATCCGCTCCTTTCCGCCTCGGCCGCGTCGGCTCCGGGCAAAGGTCCCGGCACCGGCCGGTCGCTTTTCATGCGGAGCCGGGGCACCCAGGGCCAGCTCTTCCGAAGTGGCGGCGTCTCCTGGGGCCTCTCCTTCCTCGATCCGCCGGAGCTGATCCGGCAGACTACGGTAGGCGTCAGGTCCCATGACCAGATCCACGAAGGGCGCTTGGGCCAGGAGGTCGGTTCCCATGCGCTGCGCCATGCACCCGGTGACTCCCAGGACCATCCCGGGCCGTTCCTGTTTCAGACCGTTGAGCTGAGAAACCCGCCCCAGGACCCTGCGCTCGGCATGGTCCCGGATGGCGCAGGTGTTCACCAGCACCACATCCGCTTCCTCAGGAGAGTCCACCAGGTCATATCCGTCGGCACTCAGGATTCCCTCCATGAGCTCGCCGTCGGAGATATTCATCTGGCAGCCGTACGTTTCCACGTACGCCCGCTTCTTTCTGGGTTGGTTGCGCTGGGTCATGGCCTGCGTCACCTGCTGGCAGCTGGGCTCTCCTGAGAACTGAAAGAGAACGGTTGGGCCCGGCCCCCACAATTTCCCGACGGGACATTGCGACCGGACGATGGGAACGATGGAATCGGGTCCAACGTAACCGAAGAACCTTGCCCTGTATAGGAGTTTAGCACCCGATTCAGCGCACTTGTTTCCTGTCCAACCATACGGTCAATTCTCCCTGCGCCCATCGGAGCGTCCCCTGGTGGAGTCGCCGCTGCTCCTGGGGAGCAGGCTGCTGGACCGGAACCCGTAGGTAGTCTCCCGTCAGGCCCGTGATCCCCTGGCCTTCCAGCACCACCTGGGCCCGTTGGCCATCCCGATTACGGCGGTAGGCCTCCTCCTTCACCTGCACCCTCTCTCGGAGGTCCCGACTCCGCTCCCCTGCTACCCGTTGCGGAACGGGCATCTCTTCCACGAGCTGGGCCGCCACCGTCCCCTCCCGGGGCGAGAACGGAAACACGTGGAGGTAGGTGTAGGGCAGCTCCTCCACGAGGGCCACGGTCTGGGCGTGGTCCTCCTCCGTCTCCCCCGGAAACCCCGTGATGATGTCGGCCCCGAGCCCCAGTATCGGGAGCCGGTCCACGATTTCCAGAGCTCGCTCTCGGTACATCTCCCGGGTATGCCAGCGCCGCATCCGACGGAGGACCGGATCGGCCCCACTCTGGAGGGGCATGTGGAGATGGGGGGCGACGGCAGAGCCCCCGGTGGCCAGGAGGTTCAGGAGGAGATCGTCTACCTCGGTGGCCTCCACACTTCCCAGTCGGAAGCGGACACCCGGGACCTCTTCCAGGAGAAGGGCCAGGAGTCGGGAGAGAGTCCATCGACCTTTCCCGTTCGACTCCAGGTCCCGCCCGTAGTGGCCGATGTGGATCCCCGTCAGCACCAGTTCAGGATGAGTCCTGGCCAGAAGCCGAGCTTCCTGGATGATTTCCTGGGGGGAGCGGGAGCGGCTCTTGCCCCGAGCCAGGCGAGTAGCACAGAAGGCGCACTTGCGATCGCAGCCGTCCTGGATCTTCAGCCAGCCCCGGGTGGCCCCGTCTCGCCGCATGAGGATCTCGGCTCCCACCGCCTCCCGATCCATCTCGTCCAGGGATCGTCGTCGGCTTCCCAGCTGGACGAGGGCGTTGGAGCTCGGAGACAGAGCCGCTTGAGCCACCTCCACAGGATCGTGGCCTGGCACAACCCCCGCCGTCCCCTCCATGGCGGCGTATTCGTCGGCCTTCAGGGCAGCGGAGCAGCCCGCCACGACGATATGAACCTCAGGCTGTTCGCGACGGATCTTCCGAATAAACCGGCGGGCCTGTGCATCGGCCTGGTTGGTGACGGTGCAGGTATTGACCACACAGACCCGAGCCTCTTCCCACTCCTCCACCGTGGTGGCCCCCCGGGCTTCCAGCTCCTGGCGCATGCGTTCTGTATCATACTGATTTGCCTTGCACCCGAAGGTATGGAACTTCACCCGAAGACCAGGGGCCACCTCAGCCTCCAGCCAGCCTGAGGGACAGCGTCGTCCGCCAGAAGTCCTCGGAAAAGGTGCCGGCCTCCCGACTTCCCCGCTCAACCCCGAACTCGAGCCGAGCGACGGGCATGGTCTCCGTATCCGCCAGATTCACTCCGAGTCCACCGGAGAAAGCCCGCTCCTCTGCCGGCTCCCCCTGGACATGGAAGGGAAGTTCCTGGACCCGGTAACCCACCCGAAAGGGCATGTCCCGTCCCAGGATCGTTGCACGCCCCCATTCCAGTCCGCCACCGTAGCTCCATGCCACATCCCGGGCCATGTCACCCCCCAGGTCAGCGTCCACTCCAGACCAGTCGGCTCGGGACACCCCCAGAACCAGGAGAAGGTCTGGGGCCAGCGTGAAGCTTCCCCCACCCCGGAGGGTCAGTGGCATTGTGTAACTCTTCTCCTCCATCGCCGTCCCTCCCGTGGGTGACAGCGTCAGATCACCCACCCATTCAGCGGCCACGCCGACCCGGAAGAGGTCCGAAGGATCCCATTCCACCCCGGCCGCCATGATAGCTCCACCGGCCCGCCAACGCCCCTGGACCCGGTAGTCCTCCACTTCCGGCCCCACCTCCTCCTCCGGCAACTCCCGGGTGAAGCTTCGTTCAACCGTCCCGGTCAGAGACCCGACGTTGAGTCCCACCGCCAACTGCTCCCCGATCCGTGTCGCCCAGCCCACTCGCGCCTGTCCCACCCCGCCCCGGGACTCGAAACGGTCCAATCCAGTGACCGGGCCATCCACCAGCTCCACCTCCCGGGGAGCCGTCACCTCCCATTCCTGGTCCAGAAAGCTTCCGAACTGGGCCGTGAAAACATGTCGGCCAAAGGGGTATGAGACACCCACAGCGGGGAATCGGGTTCCGCCTGCCTCCGGGTTCCCCTCCACCTGACTGGTGGAGGGTTGGAAGGTGCCCGCGATGGAAGGGAGATCGAGCCCCGCGGCCGCTGCTGGATCGGTCAAGAGCATCTGCCACCCCGGCAACCCCGTCCCCACCCCACCCAGTGATCGGGTCCGGGCGTCCAAAGGATCCTGGACCAGCCCCAACCCTCCGGCGTTGAAGGTGGACTGAGCGCCGCCAGCTACGGGTAGCGACAGGAGAAGAATGGAGAGGGGTAGGATCCAGGTTGCTTGGCGTACCGAGGCCGTCATGGGAGCTCCACTCCTTCGGAGAGGGTCAGAATCAAACGAAGGAAGGGCGCTCCCTCCTGACCCGGCCCTGCGAACCGGGCGAACCCGAACCCCTGGGCCTCCTGTGCCGACAGGAGAGCGATAGTAGCCGTCAGAGGCTCTTCCTCCTCCTCCGGATCCCGCAGGAGGTCAGCCAGATACGCGGTCACAGGCAGCTCCACTCGCCGGTCTCCTCCCACCTCGAAGGCTCCAGGGGGCACAGACCGTACATCGGGAAGGACGGGCCCGCCCAGGGGAGACCGGGGAACCCGGTCCGGTGCCAGGACCAGGCGGGCGTCCAGCCGCAGGGTATCCAGAGGCTGGAAGGCCGGAGGATCCGCCGGTCGGGACTGGAGCACCACACCAGCGTAGACCAGTTGCTCCGGTGTCAACTCCAGAGGGCAGGCAGCCACTCCGGTGCAAGCGCTGGACCCTTCTTCCAGAACCTGAGGGAGATCGAAGCGGAAGTAGGTTCTTCGGGCCGGTGCCCCGGCCACAGTGATCTCGTCGGGAGAAAGCTCCGGTTCCGGGGTGTAGATGTATGAGGACCCCATGCTCTCGGAGTTCACGGTCACCAAGGTGTCCGGAGCAACGGATGGACGAAGCTCAGCCTGGAATTCGACGGACGCCACATCCAGGAGGAGTCCCGGAGTGAGGGATGAGATCCGAGCCGTTCGTGGAGCGTCGGCAGCACTGTCCCGCCATTCGGTGGCGGTAAGGCTATCCACCTGGAAGACGATGGAGTCCCCGACCTCCGGGTCCCAGATGCCAGAACCCAGGGTGCGGGCCGGACCCCCACCCGGCTCATCCCATTCCCTTCGCTCACCCAGGGTGTCCACCGCAGCTGTCCAGCTCACCGTCAACTCGTCCCAGAAGGTCTGAACTGCGGCTGCCTCCAATTCGACTGGGCCATCGGGACGGAAGCGGACCGTGTCCATCCGGACCACCAGGCGTCCTCCTACAGGAATGTAGGCCGAGTCAGCGACTGCGTCCTCTTCTCCTGGAGGGGTCACCTGGATGGACCCTGGGAGGGGCAAGAAACGAAACAGGGTCCGGGCCTGGAAATCCCCCTCGTACTCCAGCGCCACATGGCGGGTCGAAGCGTTGGCTACCGAGCCGAATCCACCAAAGACCTGAAAATTGTCAGCAAACTCGTGGAAGGGGAGTAGAAGTTCCACCGTTTCCGCATCGACGGGCACCGCCGAGGGGTCTTCGTAGGTAGGCACCTGATCGGTGCAAGCCGCGCTCGTCAGTATGCCGACAAGGCCGGCTACAACCAGTGATCTCCGTATCACGCCTCAATCCTTTGCGTCATGGGACTGCCCCTCCCCATCTCCACCACCTCGCTCATCGGGGCGGAGGAAACGAGCGGGCAGAAGCTCATCGAGTAGCCACATCATTCGGTGTCCTGAAGCCATGGAGTGGATCTCCAACTCGTCTGCGAATTCAGCCAGGACCTGTCTGCATGCTCCACACGGCGGTGTCGCCCTCTCCGCCAAGGTGCTGATGGCGATCCGCCGGAACTGCCGGCACCCGGCAGCCACGGCCGCAGCCACCGCCACCCTTTCGGCACAGACCGTGAGCCCCAGGGACGCATTCTCCACATTCGCACCCAGGAACACCCGTCCATCTTCTCCCTGAAGGGCGGCACCCACCGGGAATCCCGAGTAGGGAGCGTAGGCCCGAACCCGGACCTCCTCCGCCTGCCGAAGAAGTTCATCCGACATTCCGGGTCCTCCATCCAGGAGCGTCCCGCTGGCCGCCGTGCCGGTTTCCTGGATCTTCATCCCAGATCCGGGGGAGTCGGCGTGTGAAGCCAGTGAGAATCTCGTAATTGTTGGTGTCGGCCAGGGACGCCATCTCCTCCAGAGTAATCCGCTCGGTCCCCTGGGTGCCGAGAACGGTCACCACATCGCCGGGGATGAGTTGGGGCAGGTCGGTGATGTCTACCACGGTCATGTCCATGGAGATCCGTCCCACGATGGGAACCCGCCGATTGCCGGCCAGGACATGGGCCCGATTGGAGAGGGCTCGCCGGAGCCCGTCCCCATAACCGATCCCCAGGGTAGCCCACCGTTCCCGGCGCCGAGAGCGGTAGGTAGCCCCGTATCCCACCGTCGTCCCGGGCGGAACCTCCCGAATGAGGGCGATCCGAGCCCTAACCGCCACAACCTCTGCCGGATCCGCCAATCCCTGGCCTGCCGACCCCCCGTAGAGGAAGATTCCTGGTCGGGCTCCCTGCCGAGCCAGTTCCGGCTTCCGGAGCACCGCTGCCGAGTTGCAGAGATGGGTCATGGCCCCTCCCTGGTCCGGCATCCGGGCCACGGTCTGGGCGAACCGCCCCGCCTGGGTCTCCACTGAGGAGGGATCAGCCTGGTCTGCCGAGTGGAAGTGGGTAAACGTGCCTTCCCACCGGACCCGTCCCCCACTCCGTTCCAGCACGTCCGTAACGGCAGGAAGCCACTCCTCCACCCGGGCCCAGTAGAAGCCGGCCCGGCCCATCCCGGTGTCGACCTCCAGATGGACGGTGGCCAAGGCCTTCCGTGCCTTTGCCTCCTCCACGATTCGCTCCAGGAGGTGAACGTCTGAGACACAGAGGGTCAGACGTGCATCCAGGGCTTGCCCCACCGCTCCCGGCGGGGTGGGAGCGAAGACCAGGATGGGACGGTCCAGCTCCTGGATTCGGAGCTCCACCCCTTCCTCCACCGTGGCCACACCCCACCCCCAGGGGTCTGAAGGTTCCAGGATCCGAACCGCATCTCCCATACCCAGACCGTAGGCATCCGCCTTCACCATGGGTACAACGGGTGCACGGGGACCGGCCATCCTCCGGATCGTCTCCAGGTTCCGGCGGAGGGCGGTCCCGTCGACTTCGATCCAGGCCCGGCTGCGGGGTTCCGTTGACATGGTCGCTGAAAGATGCGAGAAAATACGCTTGGAGCAAGGTGTTCTCCCTCCTCTTTCCTTTCCTCCGCCTGGAGGCTCTGGTGCCCCCCTCCCCTGCCGAGATTGCCGATGCCGGTCCCTTCCCCCCTGTGGAAGGCGTCCTGGACCGAGCCCTGGCTCTGGTCGAGTACCTGCGTGAGCACTGTCCCTGGGACCGGAAGCAGACGGCCCAGAGCCTGGTCCCTCATCTCCTGGAAGAGACGTATGAGACGGTGGAAGCCATCCAGGCCCGAGACACAAACGCCCTCCAGGGCGAACTGGGCGATCTCCTTCTGAACCTGGCATTCCAGGTCATAGTGGCTGAGGAGGAGGGGGACTTCCATCGAGAAGCGGTGGTCCGACAACTGGAAGAGAAGATGATCCGCCGCCACCCCCACCTCTTCGGCCTGGGGGAGAAGGAGTCCTGGGAGGCTATCAAGGCCAGGGAGAAGGCGGCCCAGGGTCCAGCCGGAGGAGGGGAGGCAGGAGAGGGCGGAGGAGTCCTGGCCGGTCTCCCTGAACGACTGGATCCCCTCCACCGTTCCCACCGGATGCAGGAGAAGGTGGCAGGGGTGGGGTTCGATTGGGATGCTCCTGCTGGAGCCCTGGAGAAGCTGCGGGAAGAGCTTGACGAGGTGGAGGAGGCCCTCTCCGTGGGAGAGGAAGCCCGGGTCCGGGAGGAGGTCGGAGACCTCCTCTTCTCCGTGGTGAACCTGGCTCGTCTGGTGGGAGCCCACCCGATCCCGGCTCTCCAGGGGGCCAATGCCAAGTTCCAGCGACGCTTTCAGGCCCTGGAGGCCCTCGCACGGGATCGGGGCATCCAGCTTCCCGGTGCCAGCTTGGAGGAGTTGGACCGGCTCTGGGACGAGGTGAAGGCTTCAGAAGAGGCTTGAGGAGGCCGTTCAAGAAGTCCAGGGGTTTCGGAACCTCAGTATCCGGCCTCCAGGTCCACCTCGTTCAGCAGGGATCGGCCTTCCCGGTACCGTCTGAAGTTCTCCAGAACCAGGTCCAATTCCCGCCGCCAGAAGCCTCGGCTCACCCCTGAGACGTGGGGGGTGATGAGGACGTTTGAAAGCCGCCAGAGGGGAGAATCCTCCGGGAGCGGCTCCCGCTGGAACACGTCCAGGCCGGCTCCTCGCAGGTGTCCGTCGGCCAGGGCCTGGGCCAGGGCATCCTCGTCGACCACGTTTCCCCGAGCCACATTCACCAGGATGGTGCCTGGGCGGAGGGATCGGATCCGGGACCGGTCCATGAGGCCCCGAGTGGCCGGGGTGTCGGGAACCGAGATGACGAGGGCGTCACTCGCCGCCAGGAGCTTCTGGAGCCCTTCCTCCCCGTGGAGGAGGTGGACGCCGTAGTCATCCACCGGAGTGCCTCCCTCCCCACCGGCTCCTTCAGGGGGACGCCGTTTCAGCCCAAGGACCCGACTTCCCAGGGCCCGGAGACGCTTCCCGATCTCTCGCCCGACCCCACCGTACCCAAGGATCCCCACCGTGGCAGAGGACAACTCGGCCACAGGCGTGTCTGCCGACAGGTAGGGCCCGGTGTTCCAGTGAGCCTCGGCCTGCCCCGCCACGGCAAAATCCAGCCCCCTGTAGAAGTGCAGGAGCATCCCCAGGACCGTCTCGGCCATGGGAGGCCCATGGATTCCCGCCGAGTTGGTGAAGAGGACGTTGCTGGCACGCATGGCGTCATGGAGGGAACTGCCCACCCCTGCCGTCCCGGTATGGACCCATTCCAGGGTGTCGGCACCGGCCTCCAGGATCTCGGGGGGAACTCCGAAGCCCACATAGATCTGGGCACCAGCCACAGCCTCCAGGACTTCGGGCACAGGACTCCGACGTCCATCCCCCGAACCATCGGCCAGCGCCTTCGTCTGAATCAGGGTCCACCCCTGTGGAAGAGCTTCCTCCAACTCTCGGACCGCCCAATCCGGAATGGCCCAGATGGGACGTCGGTCGTTCAGATCCACGACGATGCGGTGCATGACGACGCAGGCTCCTGGGTCAGGGGGTCAGGCGGTTCATGAGACGGGGGAAGGGGATCATCTCCCGAACGTGGGGTCGACCCGTGATCCAGGCCACTGTCCGCTCCACTCCCAACCCGAATCCCGAGTGGACGAAGGAACCGTAACGTCGAAGATCCAGGTACCATTCGTAGGCCTCCTCCGGAAGATCCTCCTCCCGGATCCGAGTCAGGAGGCGATCCAGGTCGTCTTCCCGCTGACTCCCCCCGATGATCTCACCGTATCCCTCCGGCGCCAGGAGGTCGTTGCAGAGGACGGTCCGGGGATCGTCCGGGTTTTCCTTCATGTAGAAGGCCTTGGCCTCCGTGGGGTAGTTATAGATGAAGGTCGGCAGTTCGCTCTCGGCGGCCAGGATGGTCTCATCCGCCCCCCCCAGGTCCCGGCCCCACTCGATATCGCTGCCCCTGGACTGGAGGAACTCCACCGCCTCGGTGTAGGACATGCGGGGAAAGGGTGGGCGGACCTTCTCCAACCCCGACGTATCCCGCTCCAGCACCTCCAACTCCTCACTGCACCGATCCAGAGCTCGCTCCACCAGGTAGGTGACGAACTCCTCCTGGAGGCGCATGTTGTCCTCTGAATCGGCAAAGGCCACCTCCGGCTCCACCATCCAGAACTCGGTCAGGTGACGCCGAGTCTTGGACTTCTCGGCCCGAAAGGTGGGACCGAAGCAGTAGACCTTCCGGAAGGCCGGACACGCTGCCTCCACGTATAGCTGGCCGGTCTGGGCCAGGTAGGCCGTCTCCCCGAAGTATTCGGTGCTGAAGAGGGTGCCGGCCGACTCACCGATGGCCCCGGTCAGAATCGGGGTGTCGATCCGGGTGAAGCCCCGCTCATAGTAGAAGTCGTGGATGGCTTGGGTCACCTCGGCCCGAACCCGGAGACCGGCCCGCTGCTGGGATGAGCGTAGCCAGAGGTGTCGATGATCCATCAGGAACTCGACGCCGTGCTCCTTGGGTTGGATGGGATACTCCCCAGCCCGGTCCAGGACCTCCAGCCCCTCCACCTTCAGCTCGGCTCCGCCGGGCGCTCGATCATCCAACTTCACCTGACCGGTGATCTGGACGGTGGATTCCTGGCTCAGATCCTCGGTCCCCCCTTCCCACACCGCCGGCGAGAGCTCCTTCTTTACCAGTACGCACTGGACCAGCCCGGTGCCGTCCCGCACCACGATGAAGGCCACCTTCCCGTGGACTCGGACCGTTTCCACCCAGCCGGCGATGGTGACCTGCTCCCCCTCATGGCCCGGCAGGTCCTTTACTTCAGTGTATCGATCCTGAATCATCCAGTTCTTCCCCTGAGTCACTTGGTTTGGATCGTGGGTCGCCTTCGACGGCACGGTCCCACCGACGGCTCGGAAGGTAGGCCGGAAGCCGAAGGCCGGTCAATCAGCAGATTCAATAGCACACCCAACGAAGGAACTTGAAGATGGACCACTGGCAGGGGACATCGACATCCATCCGGGAACGCCGATCGGTGAAGAAATTCACCGGCGACCCTTTGGATACGGAGACCATCCAGGAGTTGTTGGAGTTGGCCGTACTGGCCCCCAACCATCGGATGACCGAACCCTGGGCCTTCATCGTCATGGGTCCTGAGACCCGGCGAGCCTACGGCGCCATCAAAGGGGAGAGCCGGGCTCGACGACTGGACGATCCAAAGGTCGGGACCCGGGTGCGGGACCAGACCATCGCCAGCATGGAGGGGCTGCCTACCATGATCGCCTTCCTGCAGCGTCTGGACGATGATCCGACGGTCAGGGAAGAGGATTTTGCCACCGTCTACATGGGAATGCAGAACGTCCTTATCGGAGCCACGGCCCGAGGATTGGGCACCCATGTGAAGACTGGCGCCATCCTGGATGAGGAACCGGTCCGCCGGCTCCTGCAGGTGGAGGAAGACCACCGGGTGGTGGCCCTGGTCCACCTGGGCGTGCCGGATGAGCTTCCTCCAGCCCGTCCCCGGAAGCCCGCTACTCACTGCACCCGTTGGCTGCCATGAGCAAGAATGCCCAGCCCCGATCCCGGAGTGAGCCTCCAGCACCGGCCGAAGTGAACCACCGGTTTCAGACCTGGGGCTTCATCTTCCTCTTCGGCTTCATGCTCCCGGCCATGGCCATCCACGGGCTCTTCTTCGACGAAGAGCGGGGAGGCGGGATCCTGGCTGTCGCCGCTCTCATGGGGGCACCCATTGCCTGGTGGCTCTTCCGGGAGGCCCGTTTTCGGATTCGTGTCACCGCCCGCGGCATGGACATCCGACCCCTCTGGGGGGAACCTCAGGAGATCCCCTGGTCCGCCATCCAGGCCGTGGGCTACCGTCCCCGGACCCGAGTGGTGGAACTCCTTCTCGAGGACCCCGGAGGAGAGGCCGGGGGAGCCCGTCTGCAGGTCAGTCTTCTCCGGGAGAATCTCCACGTCCTGGCAGGGTTCCTGACTTCCCGGGTACCGCCGTCGGCGTTCGATGAACAGGCCGCCGTCCTCTTCCGCATGAAATAAGGCCTCAGGCGCACATATTTCCTGGATCCGTCCGTGTGATGGACCACCGTTCACTCTGGATGGCTGGGGTTCTCAGAGTTCGAGCATATGCTGGAGCGCCGCAATGTACTGGAGTGCCGCCCCCACCCCCCCGGCGGCGGCCCCCACTGCCAGGCGAAGGGCGAAGCGGCCCCTGCCGATTGGGAGCCATCCTTCGCCAGGGGCGCGGTAGAGTGCGGCCGGAGCAACGGCCGGAAGCCAGAAGAAGAGGCCGCGGCCGATCACAAAGGACAGGTGGGACTCCATGGAACCGGTGCCCATGGAGGCTCGCCACCAGTAGATGCTGCTGAGAAACACGCCGATCCCACCCACGATGACCAGATCCCACCGGAGCCTGGACTGAGCCTCTCCGGCGTCCACTCCAGTGGCTGGGATCGTGAGGAAGGTCAGCCCCCCGACCAGCAGAGCCAGGAGGAAGAGTATGCCGGCGAACCCACTCCCCAGTTCAGCAGGCTGGGGAAGAACGTAGAGCGCGAGAAAGGTCAGAAACAGGACACCGGTATAGACCCCTGACTGGGTTCGGGTCATGGATCAACGGGTTCATTCAAGAGGGGTAGGGGCAGTGGGCAGGGCTCCCGGATACTCTCCTGAAGCTCCTGCCCACCCTGCTCAATTCTCCTCGACGCCCCAATCCGCAGAAAATTCAGGGCACCTCGGGATGGAAACGCCACTGGGGCTCGAAGTCCCGGGCCGGCGCTTCGCCCGTCACCGAGGCCCGGACCATCTCGATAGGCATCCGACCACTCCGGAGGATGTGGTCGTGGAACTCCCGGTCCGTCATCTGCCCCGACTCCACCACGTCCCGGTGAAGCTGACGAATCTGAAGGCCTCCCAGGAGGTAGCCGGCCTGGTACAGGGGTGAGTAGTTCCCTACGAAGGAGCGACGAACCTCGGCCTCTGCCGCCGCCTGCTCATGGCCCACCCGGTCCACCAGGAGCTCGATGGCCTCCTCAGGTGTCATCTCCTCCATGTGGAAGGAGAGGGAGAAGATGATCCGAGCCGCCCGATGGTTGCGCCAGAACAGCATCCCCATCTTGTCCTCCGGTCCCCGGGGAAAGTCCAGATCCCAGAGCAGGAGTTCCCAGTAGAGGGCCCAGCCCTCGCCCCAGAAGGGGGTGGAGAAGGCGCTCCGGTGGGTGGCGTAGCGCGAGGTCATGAAGCCCTGTAGGTGATGGCCCGGGATGAGCTCATGGTGGACCACCGCCCGGGAGAAGTGCTCGTTGGTGGCTCTCAGGCTCATCTCCTTCTCCGGGTGGGTCATGCCGTCGGTGGGGAAGGCGACTCGCACCACCTCACCACCCAGGAAGAAGGGGGCGAATCGCTGCATCTCCGGAGAGAGCATGTTCATCCGCCAGATCTCCTTCGCCAGCGGAGGAATGGTCATGAGGCCCCGCTCCTCCAGGAAGTCCTCCGCCTCCCGGGCAAATTCGGTGACCAGGTGGATCTGCTCCCCCGGCTCCACGTGGAGCCCCTTCACGTGCTCCAGCGCCGCGTGGATGTCATCGCCGAAGCCCAGCTCCTGGGCGGCCTCCCTCATCCGGGCTTCGCCCCACTCCAACTGGGCCCAGGCAATCTCCAGAAGCTCCTCAGGGGAGTAAGCGATCAGTTCGTTCTGGAGGTCCAGGACCAGGGCTTCTCGGCCCAACGGGTCCCCGATGATGGGTTCTTCCTCGTCGGGACGGATTCCCACCCCTTCCTGGCGGAGGAACTCGATGTATTCAGCCATGGCCTCGTCGAAGGCCTCGTAGGGGGCCGTCACCCACCACGTGAACTGGGGATCGTACCCCTGGAAGTGGTGGAACCACTCGTCGATGATCTCCCGAAGCGCCTCGGCCCGATTGACGGCGCGGAGCGCCACCACCGGGGTCACCTCCACCCCATCCAGAATCCGGTCCCCGGCCAGAACCTCGCCGACCTGCTCCCGGGCTGCTTCGATCTCCTGGGTAACCTGATGCAGAACGCCGGCATCCTCTCGGGGGCTCACCGCTTCCAGGGCTCGTCGTGACTCATGGAGGTCCACCAGCGCCTGGTCGAAGGGAAGGAAGCGCTCCCGCTCCGCTGCCAACTCGGCGTCCACCCCCAACCGCTCCAGCTCGTAGCGAAGGCGATTGGAAAGGAGGGTCCAGTCGATCTTCCCCTCCAGGTTCAAAGCCTCGTAATCCTTGGCCTCCAGTCGGTCCTGCCATTCCCGGTAGAACTCGGCCATCCGAGCTCTACGACGTGGTGACTCGATATCGTAGAACCGATGAAGGACGGCTCGGTCCTGAGAGAAACGATCTACCACGTCGGCGAGGTCACTGACCTGGGGAGCCTCAGGCTCTCCCGCCACCGCTGATGTCTCTGCCAGGGTCCAGTCGGCCTGGGACGACCTCCGGTCCGGCACCTCGACCGCGTTCAGGTTGAGAGCAACGCCGGCGGTTGAGCTGGAAAGAGTAGCGGAAAGGAGAGACGGGATGACCAGAAGGGCTCCCAGCAGCGTCAGTGCGAGGGGGGTCAGACGACGAAGGGGCATGGACTCGGACTCCTATTCAGTCGGACATCTGGGTCGGGTGGGAACGTCACCTCGGGTCCCGGTACCGACCAGGACCGTCCTGAGACTGGCTTCCTCGGCGCCTTACGTCAATCACCGGACTCAGCCGCCCCAGTGTGAGTATCCGGGCACCCTCCAAGGCAATCACCGGGCCGGGAGGGTTTGACCGTCGTCGCCTGGACGCACAGAGTTGTTGGGACCGGAGTTCGCCTCTCCCCCTTTCCCCCGGAGCCAGCGCCCCACCATGAGCCCGTTCATCGGCAGGGGAGACCTCCGCAATGGATGACCAGTCCACCGATCCCCCTGAAAAGCGCCGACAGGGGCTCGAGCTCGGCGGCCAGGTCGATCCCGCGCCACCGACGGAATCGACCATCCGCCGCCTCCCCTCGTGGATCAGGGTGGCCGGAACAGCCATCGGTGCGGTCCTCCTCGTCCTCGTCTTCAACCTGGCTGTGTTCCTCTTCTTCTTCATGCCGCCGGCCCCTGGCGCCCTCTGGGCAGGGGCGGTGGGCGCCCTTTTCCTCTGGTGGCATGCCCGAAGTGGGCCGGACGGCACCTCTCGGGAGCTTGCGCGGCGGATCCGCCTTCGGGCCCCCCGAGCCTCCCCCGGTTGGCTGGCTGGGATCACCCTCTCCACGATCCTCCTCATGCTGGGCATTGCTCAGTTCGTGGAGCGGGCCACAGGCCCTCTGGACATCCAGGACTCCCCCTTCTTCCAGGATGTCCTGACCTACAGCGAGAGCCTGAGTGGATGGCTCACCTTCACCTTCGCCGCCGCCGTGGTGATCCCCATCATCGAAGAGTTTGCCTTCCGGGGCCGTCTGCAGGGGGTCATGGAGGAGGAGTGGGATCAACCGGCGGTGGCCGTCATCGCCGCCGCGGCCCTCTTCGCCCTGGTTCACATCGGGGGACCCCATCCCCTTCTCCTCATCGTCCCGTTCTTCATGGGGGTCCTCTGTGGTACGGCGGTCATCCTCTCCCGCTCCATCTGGGCGGGCGTCCTTCTACACGGGGTCTGGAACGGACTCATGACGGGACTTTCACGGCTGCCAGACCGCCTTCCGGCCCCGGATGAGGTTCCTACCGGGCTGGAGGGCACGGGACTCCTCCTGGCTACCGTGATGATTGTGGTGGGGGGAATGGGATGGCTCCATCTGGCCCGAACCCTCCAGCGAGATGGGCCCGGTGGAAGGACGGAAATGGGCCTGGACTGAGCCAGACCCGGCCGCAGGCACGTAACCTGTGGGCTCCGGTCCCGCCTACCCTACCTTCCACATCTTCAGCCGCTCGGCGTGGCGGTGCTCCAGAAGATCCCGGACCCGGGCGTGGGCTGGATCCTCCAGTTGAGGATCGACGTCCACCATCCGCCGGGCCAACCTTCGGGCTTCCATGAGGAGGGCCTCGTCAGTGGCCAGGTCGGCGAAGCGGAGGAGGGGGTCCCGACCATGCTGTTGTGAACCGAAAAGATCTCCCTGGCCCCGGATCTCCAGATCGGCTCGGGCGATCTCGAATCCATCGGTGGTCCGGGTGAACACCTTCAGTCGTTCCGCCGCCATCTCCCCCGGGTCCGAGATGAGGACGCACCAGGATTGGCCACCCCCACGGCCCACTCGCCCCCGGAGCTGGTGGAGCTGGGAGAGCCCGAAGCGCTCGGCATGCTCGATCACCATGACGGTGGCGTTGGGCACGTCGATCCCCACCTCAATGACCGTGGTGGCCACCAGCACGTCCAGCTCTCCGTCCCGGAAGGCCCGCATGACCCGGTCCTTCTCCTCGGGAGGAAGCTTCCCATGCAGCAATCCCACCTGGCGATCCGTGAAGACCTCGCCCGAGAGCCGCTCATGCTCCTGGGTGGCCGCTCTCAGGTCCGAGCTCTCTGTCTCTTCCACCAAGGGGTAGACGAGATACGCCTGGCGCCCCGTATCCAATTCCTTGCGAACGCCGGCGTAGACCTCATCCCGACGGCTGGACGAGCGGAGGAGGGTCTTTACCGGTGTCCGGCCGGGAGGCAGCTCATCCAGGATTGAGAGATCCAGGTCTCCATAGAGGGTCAGGGCCAGAGATCGAGGAATGGGTGTGGCGGACATGACCAGGACATCAGGCCGGAACCCCTCCTCTCGTCCCTCCACCAACGCCATCCGTTGCCGAACCCCGAAGCGGTGCTGCTCGTCCACAACCACCAACCCGGGCTGGTGGAAACGGACACCTTCCTGGATCAGCGCGTGGGTGCCCACCACAAGGGAAATCTTCCCGTCGGCAAGTCCAGCCAGGATGTCCTCCCGGGCCTGGCCCTTCACCGAGCCAGTCAGAAGGGATACCGACAGCCCCAGGGGCTCCAGGAGAGTGCCCAGCTTCAACGCATGCTGTTCTGCCAGGAGCTCGGTGGGAGCCATGAGGATGGCCTGGTGCCCTCCCTCCAGTGCCAGGAGCATGGCGAAGAGCGCGACCAGCGTTTTTCCTGCGCCTACATCCCCTTGGAGGAACCGGTTCATCCGCCTCCGGGAAGTCATGTCCTGGTAGATCTCGCGGAGGACCCGTGCCTGGGCGCCGGTGAGCTGAAAAGGCAGACTCTGGTGGAGAGGGCGGATCAGGCGGTTCGTCCGGGTGTGGACGATTCCGGGCTCTACTTCCGTCTCCTGGTGCCGGGCCAGCGCCTGGACCAACTGGAGGAAGAAGAGTTCGTCGAAGGCAAGCCTCCGGCGTCCCTCTTCGGCCTCCTCCGTCCGGGAGGGTCGATGGAGCTTCGTGAAGGCGTCGCGGAGAGCGGGAAGACCCAAGTCCTCCCGGAGGTCGTCGGGGAGGTACTCCTCCTCGTGGGCATGGTCCAGGAGCCAGTCCAGATTCAACTCGTAGATCCGACGGAGGACCCACTGGGGGAGGTCATCCGTCCCCGGATACGAGACGAAGACCTGCCCCTCCTCTCCGGATCCTTCTCCGTCGCCCTCCTTCCCAGCTCGGGCCAGGAGGGTGAACTCCCGGGGATGGAGCTGCCGGCCGTGGAAGAACTTCACCGGCCCCGTGACCAGGAGTTGATCCCCCTCCCGGATCTTGCGATCCAACCAGGGCTGGCCAGGCCAGGCACAGGTGATCATCCCCGAATCGTCCTGGAGGACCACCTGGAAGATGCGAAGGCCGGAGCGTGTAGGGATCACCCCCGACGAACGGACTCGCCCCCGGGCCGTGGCATCCAGTCCCACATGCAACGTGTCGATGGGACGGACGGTGGAGGCGTCGTCGTATCGGCGAGGAGTCAGGTAGAGAAGGTCCCGAGCCGTCCCTACCGCCAGCTTCTTCAGGGCGTCGGCCCGCTTGGGTCCCACACCCTTGAGAAACTGGGCGGGACGATCCAGGTGGCCGTAGCCCACGATGGCCTCAGTCCGCCTGGAAGACGCCGTCCAGGAAGGCCTGGGGATCGAAGGCGTCCAGGTCTTCAACCTTCTCCCCCACCCCCACCAATTTCACCGGAAGATCGAATTCCTCCTGGAGAGCCACCACGATGCCCCCCCGGGCCGTCGAGTCCATCTTCGCCAGGATGATCCCGGTGGGCTGGGTAGCCTCGCTGAATGCCCGGACCTGAGCTACGGCGTTCTGACCTACCGTGGCATCCAGGACGATGAGGGTCTCATGAGGCGCTCCCTCCAGCTTTCTGCGAATGACCCGATCCACCTTCCGGAGCTCCTCCATGAGCCCACGATTGGTGTGCAGGCGACCGGCGGTATCCACCAGGACCACGTCCACACCCCGGTTGACCCCGGCCTGGATGGCGTCAAACGCCACAGCTGCCGGATCGCCCCCTTCCTGGCCCCGGATGAAGTCGGCCCCGACCCGGCCGGCCCAGGTTTCGAGCTGGCTCACGGCCCCGGCCCGATAGGTGTCCCCGGCAGCCACCAGTACGGAGCGGCCAGTCTGGATCAGGTGGTGGGCCAGCTTTGCAATGGAGGTGGTCTTCCCTACCCCGTTCACTCCCACGATGAGGTAGACGGTGGGACCCTCTTCTGGATTCTCCCCAAGTTCGGTCGTCGCCCCCTCCTCCAGGATCCGAGCCACCTCGTCCCGGAGTGCCTCTCGGAGCTGTCCACCACCCCGGACCTTCCCTCGGCGGGCCATTTCCTCTACATGGTCCACAAGGCGAAGGGTGGCCTTCACACCGAAGTCCGCGGCCAGGAGGCGCTCCTCCAGATCCTCCAGGGATTCATGGTCCATTCCTCCAGCCAGGACCCGGACATCGGTGAGGGCCAGGTCCACCACCTTGCTCCAGAGGCCCTTTCGTTTCTCATCCTTCTTCTTGAAGAGTCGCATGCGCACTCGGTCAGCGGTCAGTCAGATTCAAGCTTGAGTTCCACGACTCCGAAAGGTACACGGGACGGACCCGATTCCCAACGTCCCCACGGGTTTCGAACCTCGATCCGGAAGGGTATACTCGGGGCGTATCCTGCCCCACCACCCGTCCAGAATGCGACCTGGGGTCGCACTTTCCCCCGTGGGTAGGGAATGGGCATCCCCTGGAACGCAGGAGTCACTGTCCCCTGATGGTCAGACACCTGAGCCGGACCCTGGCCGGACTTGTCCCTGCCCTCCTCCTCCTCCCCTTCCTGACCCTGGCTGATGCCGGGCACCTGTGGGCTCAGGACGGGTCGGAGGAGTGGCGTGCACCCCGCTGGGTGGGGGACATGACCTTCGTCAGTACCAATGCCCTTCTGGGGGGTCTGACCGGGGGCGTCCTGCAACGATTGAATGGGGGAGAGTTCCGGGACGGATTCGCTCGGGGTGCCCTGGGTGGCGGAACGGCCTATCTGGGCCGCCGGGTGGCCGTGGAAGACTTCAGGGGAGCCGGCCTACTTGGCCGCCAGATCTCCGGAGTGGGCGCCTCCATGGTCCGAAACGCCGGTGAGGGCCGGCCGGCCCTGGAGCAGCTCGTCTTTCCCCTGGGGCCCATCCGCCTTCAGGTGGACCGGGCAGAGACGATGCGGATCACCCCCCGGGTGGCCCTCCACGACCTGGCGTGGACCCTGACCTTCGCCATGCAGCCCGAGACTGAACTGGACTGGACCCGTTCGCTGTCTGCCGGGGCACCGGTCTTCCGCTCTCCCCTCCGGCGCTTCATCGGTCCCGACGGTGACCCTGCCGACGGGGTCGCCATCGGAGGCGTCATTGGACTCAGCGACGTCCCGGAGGACCGACTCCGCACCGTGTTCTCTCATGAGAGAGTCCACGTTCTCCAGCACGACTTCGCCTTCCTGGTCTGGAGCGACCCGGTGGAGGCCCGGATCATGGACCGGACCGACTGGGGCCGGACGCTCTATCGCTACCTGGACCTGGGAATGGTCTTTCCCGCGGTCCGCGGCGGAGTCAATCGGGCCTTCGGGGTGGAGCACGAAGACCAACTCTCGGAGATCGAGGCCAAGTTCCTGGACGGAGGGGTCCGGTGATCCCCCGTTCCAGGGTACCCAACGGCTCCGGAGTCATCCGAACCGGTCACGGCCATCGGACCCTTCTCGGGCTGGCGCTCCTCCTCCCTCTCCTCTTCGGCTGCGACCTGGACTTCACCGCTCCCTATCCTGGCGAAGCCACCCTCCTCTCGCTTACGCTCTCGGTCGATGCATCCGACTCGGCCAAACATGCACACCTGGCAGGCCAACTACATCCAGGGCGAGATCGATCGGGGATCCAACGGACGGTGGAGGCGGGAGAGTTGGAGATTCTGGGACGTACATTGGATCCGATTGAGGTGGCGAGCGACGGGCGCCATCGGTACCACCACGAGTGGGAGTTTGCCGTGGCGGACAACCCCGGCCATGACGTGCTTTCCGGCCCTGTCACCCTGATCCCGCCACGAGTCAGGGACACCCCCTCAACCCCCTCCCGCCTGGACTTCGGAACGTGCCACGCCGCGGGCCCCGTGATGGCAGAAGCAACTTCCTCGGACTCCTCCGGGATCGTTCTCCTGACACGGTCCCCTACCCGCGGTGACCTGACCCTACAGGTGAGCTGTGACCATGAGCCCCGGCTGCCCTCCCACAGTGGATGGTCGCTTGAGATCCGCACAGCCGACACCGGCGGAACGATCCTCCACCTGGAGTCCAATGCCCCGGCGCCCGAAACCCTCACCATCCCCCCATCATGGCTGCAGGAGGAAGAGGGGGACCTGGAAATCATTCTGATCCTCAGCGATCACTTCAGTTGGACGAGCAGCCCTCCCGGATACCGAACCGCCCTCACCGTGAACTGGCGCTTCGCCTGGCCACTTCCCTGAGAGAGCTCACCCAGGCGGTGGTGGAGCGCTCACCCGGGCAGCGTCGGTGAGAAGCCCCAGGAAGAGGCCAATCACGACCATAGCCACAAAGAGGTAGAAGACCCAACGAGCTGCCCGGGCCACCCGGGGTCCGCCCACCTCCAGGAATCCCACGGCACCCACACCGATCCCCAGAACCAGGACCACGACCAGGACCAGGAAGGAAGATTCCATAGCGTTACCTGAGGCCGGCTCGGCGCCGCCCCACCCATTCAAGAGACAGGAGTACGATCAGAAGCAGGTACGGCAGAGGATGGGTCCGGAGGGGTCGCCCCCCTCCACCGGCGGTCCGGATTGGCTCCCCGTCTCTCCGGAAATCCGAAGGATCGGGAAGTGAGTCCAGGGGAGGATGAACCAGGGCACCGCTCCACGGCTCCACCTCCAGCATCCCCGTGTCGACCACGGCCGTCTCTCCCTCCACGTCCGGGCCGAGAGGATCCACCACCTCTCCATGCCAGACCCACTGCCCCGATGGAAGGGGGTCCACATAGCCCCGGCCCCTCTCGTCCAGCGTCACCCGACGGGTATGGACGGGAGAACCCGACGCTTCGCCTGGATCAGAGGGCTGGGCTCCAGTCTCCTGGGGGAAGAAGCTCAACTCCAGAATCCGCCCGCCCTGTCCCAGGGCTTCCCATTCCGAGGCCTCCTCCATGGAGACCACCGGCTCGGTGGAGCGGATGCGCCCTTCAGGTCCAGGGGCCTCGGGAGAAAGGATCCAGCTGGCCACCCCAGCCCAGAGGGCACGATACGCCTCTCGTGCCGGCCCCCCTCGGTGCCCCCAGCGCCAGAATCCCCGAGCCAGGGCAACGGCAGAGCGCCCCCCCTCCCCTTCTCTGAGGATCAGCGCCGCCAGCGGGTCTCCCCCACCCGGCGGCCGAACCGCCAGCGCCGCCGTTCCTCCATCCATACCGGCCGGCCGCAGATCGGTCAGCGGAGGAAGGTTGGCCAGGGGGAGCTCAGCCAGGTACGGGGCCACTGGAGAAGGAGGAAGCTCGGCAACCGGGCTCCACTCGCCGGGTCGGGCTCCGGCCGGGGATAGAGACGCCAGGGCCGCCCCAGCCTGTCCGGCCGGAAGGTGTATGATCCGAGGGTGGGTCTGCACGGCCGCCTCCAGCCACTCCGGAGCCGCCGAGTCCACTCCATGGACGACCAGGAGACCGGCCTGCCCGAGGCGGTCCCGGAAGATCTGACTCTCCACCGGTCCGGGTGAAGCACTTCCCTCCCCCAGGACCAGCCAGCGATCCGCCGCCACCTGCAGATACCCTTCGCCCGGCAAACCGGAAACCGACTCAAGGACGGGGAGGAGGACGCGGGGCTCCCAATCCGGAGAGAGGGACACCAGGAGGATCCCGCCTTCAGGCGGACCCACTCGCACGTACCCGACCCGATGATCATCGGCGGAAAAGATATCGCCTTCCAGAACGGCCCTGGCGCTGTACCGAACCGTCCCGGTGTCCGCCTCCGGTGGAAGCTGCAAGGTCGCCCGTGCCGGCTGTCCCGGGGGCGGAAGGGGGTGCAGTTCCTCAGTCACCACCTCGCCTCGAGCTTCCACTCGAATCAGGACTGAATCGTTGGGTTCTCCCCCCTCACCGAAGAAGAGGACGCTCCCCTCCACAGGGTCTCCTGCGGGTACGCGGCGGGGGAGTTCCAGCTCCAGGATCCCTGCATTCCGAACCGGGCCACCCACCTGTTCCAGACCCACCCCGGCAGGGAGTCCGTCCAGGGCATGGGTCAACTCCGAGAACGTCATCCGGAAGGGAGAAACCAGGACGATGGAGTCGGCGCCGGCCTCCGCCAGCCGAAGGAGGGATGGGTGGACGTTCCGAATGGAGGGCCGTCGAGGGGCATCCTGAAGCGTCAGTATGTCCACCCCTTCCGGCTCATTGGCTCCAAGGAGGGCCAGCCGGGCCCCCTCCTGCGTGGCCTCCTGGGCCCGGTCCAGGACCGCTACCTGGACGGGTTGCCCCCCTTCATCGGGAAGATCCAGGGCTCGGGTCCCATCGATGAGCATCCACCGGGTGGCTTCCGGCTCCGGTCCATCGGTCCCGGGAAGGGAGGGGTTCACCAGGAGGATGGCCACGATCAAGACCGTGGTCAGGCGGAGCCCCAGGAAAAAGGCCCTCCCCGGCACGGGTGGCTCACCCTTCAGGTAGAGATATAGAGCGGGAAGGCCTCCCAGAAGCGCCAACCCCAGGAAGAGAAGGAGCCCTGTCGTCACCGGCGGCACGTCTCCTCAGGTCTCCGGCAGCCGCGAGCCTCCGGGACGCCGATCAGTCGTCGTCCGTGACGGCCTGTCGAGCATCGCCATCAGACTCTTCTGCCGCCATCCGGAGGTCGGGCCCAGCGGGAAGCTGCTCCAGCATGGCAAAGCGGAGGCCCATCTTCTCCTCCCACCGATCCCTGGCCTCAGGCGGAATGGGGTCTCCGGACGGGATGTCCACATGGAGGGGATCCACCGCCTGGCCACCTCGGTGCATTTCGTAGTGGAGGTGTGGCCCAGTGGCCGTTCCCGTCATCCCCACGTACCCGATGACCTGCCCCTGGGAAACCCGCCCCCCGGCTCGGACGCCGGAGGAGAATCCGTTCAGATGAGCATAACGGGTCATGAACCCGTTGGCGTGACGGATCTCCACCAGATTCCCGTACCCTCCGGCCCACTCCCGGCGAGTGACAACCCCATCGGAGGTGGCCATGACGGGCGTTCCCGTGGGTGCAGCGTAATCCACCCCGGTATGGGCCCGCCGCTCATTGTGGATGGGGTGCATCCGGTTGGGATTGAAGCGGGAGGAGATCCGTCTGTACTCCAGGGGGGCGCGGATGAAGGCCCGACGGAGAGACTCGCCCTCCAGATCGTAGTAGCCCCCCTCACCGTCTTCGTGGAGATCAAACCAGATGGCGTGGAGCGGCTCGCCCCGATTCACCAACTCGGCTGCGATGATCCGGCCAGACCGCATGGTGCCGTCCGGTCTGACTTTTCGCTCGAAGGCCAGCCGGTAGGCATCGCCACTTCGAATCTGACGGGAGAAGTCGAGTTGCCACTGGAACACCCGATCCATGAGGTCGATTACCCGGGCCCGGTCGCCCATGGGCATCTCCTGCAGATCCGGATTCAGGACCACTGCGCTCCAGAGATCCCGCTCGATGGAGCCGGCGACCATGACGGTGTCCACCCATACGGGCGTCTCGACGATGGAGGACTGCCATCCGAAGTCATCTCGCTCCAACCGAACGATCTCGTCGGGGCTGATGGCCACATCCACCCCTCGGACGGTCTCAACTCCTCGGATCCAGCGGAGCGTGATCTCGGTGCCATCCCGCATGCGGGCCGGGTTGGCCTGCTCTCGGAAGGCCAGGAGCAGGGATTGCTGTTCCGTGGGGGAGAGAGCGGCTCGGGAGAGGATGCCTCCGAAAGTCTGACCCCTGTCCAGGGTCTCGACTTGAACCTCTTCAGCAGATGCGGCATGGAGAGGTTCCAGCGTTCCCGCTTCCGGGATGCTCGTGCCGAAGACGGGTTGAAAGGCCAGTGTGCCCAGGCCAAGGAAGGCTCCGACGCCCAGAAGGGCGCCGGCGGGGTGATGGAAAAGTCGGCGCATGAAGCTTCGTCTATCTCCGTAATTCAGATCTTGAACCGCATACGGCGAGCCGGAAGGCACAATGAAGTGCCTCCCGGCCCGATGGTGCCGCAGGGGTCCGGGACCCCGTCAGTCCATCTGCCGGCGGATGAAGGTGGGGATGTCCAGCTCACCGATCTGGCTCCGGTCTACCGTCCGCTCCGGCGGCCGGCTGAACGGCACCACACCCTGCCCTGAATCGCCGCCGGCTGCTGCCCGCTTCGGCCGCTCATTCGGCTGGGACTGGGACTGGCCCGCACTCTGGGCCTGGCTTCCCCGGGCCGAGGCCCCGGGACGCCGGAAGTCGGGCCGGATAACCTGGCGTTCCTGCCGCTCATCCCCAGAGTCGAACCCGGTGGCGATCACGGTTACCCGGATCTGCCCTTCCAGCCCTTCATCGTGGACGGCGCCGAAGATGATCTCGGCTTCTTCCCCTGCCTCCTCCTGGATAATCGAAGAGATCTGCGTCACCTCGTCAATAGCAAGGTCCATTCCCCCGGTGATATTGATGAGGACTCCAAGGGCTCCCTGAATGGAGACATCGTCCAGCAGGGGCGAGGAAATGGCCTCCTGAGCAGCCTCCTGGGCTCGGTCCTCTCCCTCGCCGAATCCGGAGCCCATGAGCGCCGGTCCACGACACGACATGACGGTCCGAACATCGGCGAAGTCCACATTCACCTCACCTGTCACCCGGATGAGATCACTGATCCCCTGGGTGGCGTGGAGGAGGACCTCGTCGGCCTTCTTCAGGGCATCCTTGAAGGTGGTGCCCTTCCCGACTACCGAGAGGATCCGGTCGTTGGGAACCACGATCATGGTGTCAACCGAACGACGGAGCTCGGCCAGTCCCTGGTCGGCCTGCCGCATCCGCTTCCTGCCTTCAAAGGAGAAGGGACGGGTCACGATCCCGATGGTGAGGGCGCCCATCTCCCGGGCGATCTCCCCGATGATGGGCGCGGCACCGGTCCCGGTTCCTCCCCCCATCCCGGCAGTGATGAACACCAGGTCGGCTCCATCCAGGGCTCGCCGGACCTCCTCATCGGATTCAGCGATGGCCTGGCGACCGATCTCAGGGCGGGCTCCAGCCCCCAGTCCCCGGGTCAGTTTCTTCCCCAGCTGAAGCGTGATCTGGGCTCGAGATGACTTGAGGGCCTGAGCGTCGGTGTTGGCCGAGATGAACTCCACCCCCTCCAGGTCCTCGTCCACCATCCGGTTCACGGCGTTCCCACCGGCCCCGCCCACTCCTACGACCTTCATGCGGGCGTTCTGTGCTGGGCTCTCTTCAAATTCGAAGATCATCATCTCGTCCCTCCTTCCGGGGATCAGGTTTCATCCAAGCAACGCGCGAAAGTCCAACTGTGCAAGGGGGTCCGATCCGCGCCGGATCCAGACGCCCTGGGTCTATCAAAAGAATTCCCGGATCCAGGCTCCCACCCGGGAAACCAGGCTGGAAGAGAGGGTCGACGCCCCCTCTCCCGTTTCGTGGAACCGGTCGGCACCGTGCAGGCACAATCCAGCCACCGTGCTGAAGCGAGGCCGGCGAACCGAGTCGGCCAGTCCCGAGAGTCCCTCTTCGGGCACGCCGATTCGAACCGGTGCGGCAAAGACCTGGCCCGCCATCTCCAGGATGCCGCGAAGGGAAGAGCTGCCGCCTGTCAGGACGATTCCGGCGCTCAGTCGATCTGTCATGCCTGAGCGATCCAGCTCTTCGTGCACCATTCCGAAGATCTCGTCCAGGCGCTGCTCCACGATGTGGGCGATGAGTTCCCGAGCCACCTGCCGGGTCTGACCCGGGGCCGGTCCAGGGAGCTCCACCGTCTCCTGTGGGTCCACCAGCTGGGCAAAGGCCACGGCGTCTTCCTCCTTGGCCCGCTGAGCCTCGGCAAAGGGAATGGAAAGCCCCTTCACCAGATCGTTCGTCACCGCGTCTCCCCCGAAGGGCAGGACGGCAATGTGCCGGATCTTCCCTTCGTAGAAGGCCGCGACCTCCGTGGTAGCGGCACCCACCTCGACCATGGCGACTCCCACCTCCTTCTCGTCCTCGGTGAGGACCGCCCGGGCTGTGGCCAGGGGCGCCAGGACCAGGGACTGCACCCGATATCCAGCCCGGGTCACGGCCTTCTTCAGGTTGGTCGACGCCGCAGCCGCCGCCGTGACCAGGTAGACCTCGGTTTCCAGACGGGTCCCGGCCATCCCCACCGGGTCCTTCATACCTCGCTGAGCGTCCACGATGTACTCTTGTGGAATGGCATGGAGGAACTCCCGGTCCGGGGGGATGGCGACGGCCCGAGCCACTTCGTGCACCCGGGCCACGTCACTCCGAGTCACCTCTTCCCCACTCACCGCTACCACCCCCATGGATGTCTGGGCCTCCACATGATCGCCGCTGATTCCGGCCCAGACCCGGTCCACCGAAGTCCCGGCCATGAGCTCAGCCTCCTTCATGGCCTTCCGGATGGACTCGGTGGTCTCTTCGATATGGGTCACCACCTCCCGCCGAACACCAGCGGTCCGGGCCTGTCCCACCCCCAGGACCCGGAGTTCGGGCCGGCGACGCCCCTCCCCCACCAGTTCCGCAATGACGGCAGACGTCTTGGTAGTGCCCACATCCAGTCCTGCAATGAGACTCGAGCGCATCATCTGGCCCCATTCGAAGAGGGAAAGCGAACGACAACCTGATCCCGGTACCGCAGGTCCACCGTGCCCGGAGTCCGCTGGCGATCCCGCTCAAGGGCATCCTCCAGAACCCGGAGAGCCTGCCGCAGGCGGGCCGTTGCGGCTGGTGGCCGGTATCGGAGTGTCACCCGGGGGTCCGCCAATCGGATGAGCACATCACCTCGAGGGTCCACCGCCAGCTCGGAGACACCGGCCAGAAATCCCGGATCAGCTTCCGCCAGGTGAGCGGCCTCCCGGGCCAGAATCCGGGTCTGTCGAGGCGTCAGCTCCACGCCCTCCTCCCAGGGATCCCGATAGGGCTCCAGGAGGGGCAGGTCCAACCGATGTTGGGCCGGGTCGATGGGAAGCACCCGTCCATCCCGGTCCACCGGGACCAGGGCAGGCGTAGCCAGGAGGGCCACCGGAGTTCGCTCGTCCACCTGAACCACCAGGGTCCCGGGAAGACGTCGTCGAAGCTGGGCGTCCTCCACCAAGGCGTGCCGTCGTAGCCGACTGGACAGGACATCCAGGTCATCCCAGACCGAAGAGGCCGGACCCACTCCCAGCATCCGTTCCACCTCTTCCTGGTCCAGATACCGGTGTCCCTCCAAGCGGATCTCCTCCACCCGGAAGAAGTCGGATTCGGCCAGGGCTCCCGAGGTTCGGGGAACCACCAGGATGATCCCGATGGTCACCACGAAGAGGAGGAGGACACCCACACCCCTACCCATGGCCACCTCCCCGTGGGTGGGCCCACGCTCCATCCGTTAGGCGTTGGACCAACTCCGGTCCCACTGATTCGATGGAGCCGGCGCCCATGAGGAGACACACATCCCCGGACTCCAGGTCCTGGGCCAAGGCTTCCCCCAAGGTGGCCAGCTCTTCGTGGTGCCTGACGCTGCCGGCACCAGCTTCCTGGGTCTTCCGGGCCACCAGGGCACCATCCACTCCAGGAATGGGCGCCTCCCGGGCGGGATAGATGCCGGTGACCCAGATCCGGTCCGCCAGGGTCAGCGCCTGCCCGAAAGCATGGGCCTGATCCCGGGTCCGGGAATAGAGGTGAGGCTGAAAGACCGCCACCAGGCGCCGGCCAGGGAATGCGCCCCGGGCTGCAGCCAGAGTGGCCTGTAGCTCACTGGGGTGATGGGCATAGTCATCCACTACGGTAATCCCGTGGGGGTCTCCCAGCCGCTGAAAGCGTCGCCGAACTCCCTGGAAAGAAGCGATTCCGGCTTGGATATCTGACCACTGAACCCCTAGCGACCGGGCTGCTGCTGCCGCCGCCAGAGCGTTGAGGGCATTGTGCCGGCCTGGCATGGGAACGATGAGGTGACCGGAGTCACCTCCTTGTTCCCGCACCCGGAATCGCGTCCCTCCGTCTCGGACCTCCAACTCCTGCCCTCGAATCATGGAGCCGGCGGAGAACCCGTAGGTGACCGTGGTCACAGGTAGCCCCTGAGCTACTCGTCCAGCCCCCTCATCATCGGCACACACCACCACGGCTCCCGACGGATCCACCTGCCCTAGGAAGGTCCTGAAGCCTTCCTCAACCCCCTGCAGCGACTCGTAGATATCCAGGTGATCCGCTTCCACATTCGTCACCACCGCCACCCACGGGTGGAGATGATGGAAGGATCGATCGTACTCGTCGGCCTCCACCACGAACCAGTCATCCTCTCCTGGCCTCAAGTGGCTCTCCCATCCTGAAACCTCGCCACCCACGAAGCCGGTGGGAGACCGACCTGCCGCCTCCATGACCTGGGTCAGGAGCGCTGTGGTCGTAGTCTTGCCGTGGGTTCCGGAGACTGCCAGGACCTGCCCCTGGTTCACCCAGCGGCCCAGAGCTTCCGCCCGCTTCAGGACGCGGATCCCAGTCTCGGACGCGGCCTGGACCTCCGGATGATCGGCTGGAACGGCAGCGGACACCACCAGCCCGCCGGCCCCTTTCAGATGGCCTGGATCGTGACCTGTCTCCACCGTCACCCCCAGGGACTCCAGGCGACGAACCGACTCCCCGGGCCGGAGGTCGCATCCTGTGACCCGGAACCCCTGGCGAACCAGAGCCTCGGCCAGAGCACACATCCCAGCGCCACCGACTCCCATGAAATGAATGGGCCGAGAATCGTCCGGGCTCCAGGGGAACGGTTGGCCACTCATGGCTCCTCCCTTCTTTCCGTCCGTCGGGACGGGACCTGGCCCCTGGGTGCAGGCTGCGGAAGGAGTGTGTCCAACTCCCGGGCGATCTCGGTGGCGGCGTGGGGTCGACCACGCTGTCGGGCGGCGGCAGCCATCCTCTTCCGGGCGGACCGATCTCGAACCAGGTCCTGGACCCCTCGCCAGAGCGCCTCCCCTTCCAGCGTCTCTTCCTCCAGGATGAGGGCAGCACCGGCCTGAGCCAGGGCCCGGGCATTTCGTCGCTGATGATCGGCAGCGGCTGAGGGCAATGGGACGAGGATGGCCGGAAGACCCCAGGCCAGGAACTCGGAAGTGGCCATGGCCCCGGCCCGACTCACGGTCACCTGGGCCAGCCCCAGGGCCTCTTCCATGGCTTCGATATAGCCCATGGGGCGAACCCAGGAAGGGCTTCCCAGGCGGTTCAATCCCTCCTGGATGGCCTCCAGGTGATCCGGGCCCGTGGACCAGAGTAGCTGGAGGCCCGGGCCGGTGTCGACCATGGCGGCAGACACCTCCTCCGGAGTCGAGGCCTGCACTTCGGTTGCCACAGCGTCCAGGATGGCTCGGTTGATGGCCCTGGAGCCCTGACTCCCCCCCACCACCAGCACCACCGGGATGTCCGGATCCAGCTGGAACCTCCGGGCCGATTCACGGCGATCCACGGCCCTGGGCGGACGAACCGGGTTCCCACTGATCCGAGCCCGAGAACGGGCTCCACGGGGCAGGTACTCCACAGCCTCAGGGAAGGCCAGGTGGATCTGCCGGGCGAAGCGGGCCAGGAAACGGGTCGTGACCCCAGGCACGGCATTCTGCTCCTGAAGCACCAGGTGGACCCCCATCAGAGCCGCCATGATGCCTGCAGGCCCACCGGCGTATCCTCCAGTGACCACCACCAGGCGAGGCCGCCGCTGCTGGAAGAGGTGAGCCACCTGCCCCAGGGACCGAACCAGGTTCCCCACCACCCCCAGGTTCCGCGCCGGGGCATCCCGCCGGAATCCCTCCACAGGGAGGAGAAGATGCTCCACCCCTCGCCGTGGAAGAATCCGGGCCTCCACCCCGCGGAGGGCCCCCACGAAGTAGGCTCCCACATCGGGGCGACGTTCCGTGAGCGCCTGGGCCAGGGCCAGAGCAGGATAGAGATGTCCCCCGGTCCCTCCCCCGGAGAATACGGCAGTCCATTCGTGCCGGGCTCGCTCAGGGGCCATCATGGGACGGCTCCTCGGGTTGGCATGTCAGGGACACTCCGGGCAACCGACATGAGCAGTCCCACCCCTATGAGGGTCACCATGAGGTTGGATCTCCCGTAGGAGACCAGGGGAAGGGAGAGACCGGTCGGAGGCAAGAGGCCCAATCCCACTCCCATGTGGAGGACCGCGTGGAGTGCGATGAGGTTGGTCACCCCCATGGCCAGGAGCTGTCCGAAGAGATCGGGAGCCCGCCGTGCGATCCGGAATCCCACCACCACGATGACCAGGTACAGGAGGATGAGGAAGCCGGCCCCCAGGAGCCCCCACTCCTCGCCGATCATGGAGAAGATGAAATCGTTGTGGGGCTCGGGGAGGAAACCGAACTTCTGCCTGCCCTCTCCGAAGCCAACGCCGAACATTCCCCCCGACCCCAGGGCAATGAGCGACTGGTGGACCTGATAGCCGGCAGCGCTGGAGTGGCCGGCCATATCCTGGAAGGCCAGCATCCGATCCTGGCGGAAGCCCGAGCCGAGCTGAGCCAGGGCCAGGGGCGCCAGCAGGATGGCCAGGAAGACGAAGTGGCCGATGCGGGCCCCGGCCGCGAAGACCGTGAGAGCACCGAGCATCCCGATGACGAAGGCGGTGGAGAGGTCCGGCTGAAAGAGCACCGGAAGAAGCAACAGCCCCCAGATGAGGAGGAAGGGGGCCAATCCCTGGGAAAGACTCCGGAACGCTCCCTGCTTCTTCACGGCCAGGTGGGCCGTCCAGATGATGATGGCCAGCTTGGCGAACTCCGAGGGCTGGATCGTCACCCCCAGGGTGAGCCACCGTCGAGCCCCGTTGATCTCAGGAGCGATCCCGTGGGTCCAGGGCAGGATCATGAGGATCAGGGCGAACCAGACCGCAGCCACCATGGGCCATGCCAGGGCTCGCCACCAGCGGTACGGGGTCCGTGCCACCACCACAAGGAGGAGAAGGCCTGCCGCCGCGCCCACGGCCTGTCGCAGGACGTAGAAGGTGTCGGGAAGTTCCTGACGTTGAGCCAGGAAGGCCGACGCCGAATACAGGTTCACCAGCCCGAAGGCCAGGAGGAGGAGGGTGGCACCCAGAAGTGCCGCCGGCTCCCACCCCTGCCCCAGACCGCTTTCGGCAAACTCGGGAGTGCTGGGAGGGGAGACATCCACACCGGCCAGACTCATGGTTGGTCCCTCCCCACTCCCATGCGGCCTCGTACGATCCGGGTGAAGGCCTCGCCCCGAGCCCGGTAATCCTGGAAGGCGTCGAAGGAGGAGCAGGCCGGAGAAAGGAGGACCACATCCCCGTCCTGTGCCAGGGAAGCGGCCTCTTCCACCGCCTCTGCCAGGCTGTTGCCGGGAGTCCGGCGAAACTCGAAGGTGGGATCCGTCCCGCGCCTGAGCTCCTCTTCCAGTCGAGACGCGGCCTGACCAAAGAGGACCACAGCCCGGGCTCGCCCCCGAAGCGGTTCCAGCAAGGGCCCAAAGGACTCCCCCTTATCCTTCCCTCCCAGGAGGACAACCACGGGAGCGTCCAGACTCTGGATGGCGCTGGCGCTGGCCTGCACATTGGTGGCCTTGGAGTCATTGACCCAGGTCACCCCATCCACCCTGGCCACGGGCTCCATCCGATGGGGGAGGGGCTGGAAGGTCGCCAGCCCCTGCCGGATGGCCTCGGGAGATGCCCCGGCCAGGCGAGCCGTGAGAGCCGCCAGGAGGGCATTCAGGTGGTTGTGCCCGCCCAAAAGGGAGAGCTGGCTGGCCGGGAGGAGACTCACCGTCCTGGCGGCGCTCCCTTCACCTTCAGCCTGGGACCGGCCGTCGTTGCCCCAGGGGAGCTGGAGGGTGAGGACGCCGTCATGAAGAAAGGCCGCCGCCTCTCCTCCTCTGGCCTGGGCTCCATCCCGGGCCACGTACGCTCGTCTCCCCGGCGCTCGGCCCGGCAGTGCCCGGACTGCTTCCGACTCTCCATTCAGGACCCACCAGTTCTGGTCGGTGGCGTTCAGGAAGAGTCTGGCCTTGTCGGCATAGTAGCTCTCCACATCGGGATACCGATCCAGGTGATCGGGCGCCAGCGTGGTGACCACTCCGATCCGGGGCGCAAGGGTCTGGATCCCGGCCAACTGAAAGGAGCTCAGTTCCAGGACGTACCATCGGGGTGGCGGGTCAAGGAGGGCAAGATCCGAGGCAGCCGGGGCCAGTTCCTCCCCAACGTTGCCCCCCAGGGCAGCCGGAAGCTTCGCCGTGGTCAGGAGGTGGGCCACCAGACACGCGGTGGTGGTCTTCCCATTCGTACCGGTGACCCCGATCAGTGGACCCTTGTAGAGCCGTGCGGCAAACTCGGGCTCGGAGACCCAGTGGACCCCCTCCTGGTGAAGACGGCGGAGGACCGGAGCGTCCGGGGGGATTCCCGGAGATACCACAACCATCCCCGCTTTCGCCAGGAGGGCCAGGTCGTGTTCGCCCAGGTCGACCCGGGCTCCCAGCTCTCGAAGCTCTCGTGCACGCTCATGAGTCGGGGGGTCGGTGCGCAGTTCTGACACATAGACAGATTCTCCCTGATGAAGAGCCAGGCGAGCAGCGGCGAATCCGCTGGTTCCCAGCCCCAGGATGGCGACGCCGGCCTTCATCGGATCTTCAGGGTGCTGAAGGCGAGCATGGCGAAGAGGATCCCCAGGATCCAGAAACGGATGACGACCTTCGGCTCAGCCCATCCCAGCTTCTCGAAGTGGTGATGGATGGGCGCCATGAGGAAGATCCGGCGCCCCTGCCCGTACCGGCGGGCCGTGTACTTGAACCACCCCACCTGGAGCATGACCGAGAGGGCCTCCATGACGAACACGCCACCCACAATGAGAAGGAGGAACTCAGCCTTCAGGAGGATGGCCATGACGGCGATGGCTCCCCCCAGGGCCAGGGACCCTGTATCTCCCATGAAGACCTCGGCGGGAGGAGCGTTGTACCAGAGAAACCCCACTGCACCACCGGCCAGGGCCGCCGCGAAAATCGCCAGCTCTCCTGCGCCAGGCAGGTAGAGCAGCCCCAGATAGGCCGAGGTGTCGACCCGCCCGATGAGGTAGGCGAAGACACCGAAGGTGATGAGGGCGATGGCCCCCAGGCCGGCAGCCAGCCCGTCCAGGCCGTCAGTGAGGTTCACGGCGTTGGAGGAGCCCGAGACGACCAGCGACACGAAGACCACGTAGGCCGGCACCCAGAAGACGGCCACCCACTGATCGAAGAAGGGCACCATGGTCCAGGTCGGCGGAACGGGGTGGATGGGCCACGCCACCAGAAAAATGCCCAGGGCCAACCCGAAGGAGAGCTGACCGATCATCTTGTATCGAGCCACCAACCCCCTCGGGCGGCCCTGCACGACCTTGAGGTAGTCGTCCATGAACCCGATGGCGCCCATCCAGAGGAGGGCCAGAAGCGTCAGGACCACGTACCAGTTGGTGAGCTCGGCCCACAGCAGGGTGGAGGCGGTGGCCGAAAGGATGATGAGGGTTCCCCCCATGGTAGGGGTCCCGGACTTCTTCAGATGGCTTCGGGGCCCATCGCCTCGAACCACCTGTCCGACCCGGAGGTGCCGAAGCCACCGGATCGTTCCCGGCCCAGCCAGGAAGGCGATGATGAGCGCGGTCACCACCGCCCCCGCCGACCGGAACGTCAGGTAGTTGAAGAGGTTGAAGAGAATGTGGACATCGGCAAACCGGGGGAGGAGGTGGTAGAGCATCAGTCCTCCTGGCCTGTGCCGGCAGATCCCTGACCCGGCTCGGTGGATCCGTCGGGCTGGGCTGGATACGACTGGCGGAAGTGGGGAACCATTTCCTCCAGGCGAACCCCACGGGAGCCCTTCAGGAGGATGAGCTCACTCCCGGTCAGGTGCGGCGCCAGTCTCTCCCATCCTTCCTCTGCATCGGCAGCCGTCAGGACCCGGACCTGGCCCGATTCGGCCCGAGGCCCCTCTTCCCCTTCTTCGCTCCATCCCAACGCCTGGGCCGCGTCCTGGAAGAGCCCGATGGCCAGGAGCAGATCCAGGCCTCCCTCCACCGCCTCGGTCAGGAGCTCCTGGTGGAGGCGTCCGGCGTGGTCACCCAGTTCCAGCATGCTTCCCAGGACGGCGATCTTGGGCCCATCCCACCGGGTCTCCCGCAAGACGCTCAGAGCGCTTCGGATGGACTGGGGATTGGCGTTGTAGCAGTCCAGGATGAGGGCCAGCGACCCCAGCTCGAGCCACTCTCCACGGAGTCGCCCCGGTGCAGCCCCCTCCACTGCCGGCACCATCTCCTCCATAGAGAGCCCCAGCGCATCGCCGAGGGAAAGGGCCAGCAGGCAGTTCTGGGCGCCGTGATGGCCCGGAAGCCCGGGGTGAATGGAATGGTCTCTGAACTGGAAGGAAATCCGACCACGTTCGTCCGGTTCACCCAAGTGGCCACGCCACCTGGGATCGGCTGCATGGGTGAACCCCACCACCTGGACATCCTCCCTGAGGGTCCGGGCCACCTGGGGAAGCTCGATGGGCGTATCACCCACGAATGCCGGTGCCCCGGGGCGGAGGTGGACCAGCAGAGCCAGCTTCTCCCGAAGCACACCGTCCAGACTCTCCAGCCCCTCCAGGTGCCCCTCCCCGACTGTGGTGACCAGGGCCAGATCGGGCTCCGTGATCCGGGTCAGGGTGGCGATCTCCCCGCTCTGGTTCGTGCCCAGCTCCACGACCACGAACTCGGCATCGTCAGGGGTGTCCAGGAGGGTGAGGGGAACCCCCACCCGGTTGTTCAGGTTGGCCGAGGTGGCGTGGACCCGGGCCTGGGCTCCAAGGATGGCCTGGAGGAGATCCTTCACCGTGGTCTTTCCCGACGATCCGGTGAGGGCGATGACCGTTCCTGCCAGCGACCGCCGCCGGAATCGAGCCAGTTGCCCCAGTGCCACCAGGGTATCCGGCACTGGATAGAGGGGGAGGACCTCCTGTCCTGAAGCAGGCCGGGACACCACGGCGGCCCGGGCCCCCTGTACCGCCGCTTCCGACAGGAAGTCGTGACCGTCGTAGTTGGGTCCTTCCAGGGCAATGAAGAGATCCCCCTCCGAAAGGGTCCGGGTATCGGTGGAGATCCGGTTGAAGGAGATCTCCCCCGATCCATCCACTTCTTCCAGGCCCAGGGCCCGGCGGACAGTGGTATCGGTCCAGTGGAAGGGGCCCGGACTCACGCCGACCCTCCAGTCGCCAGGATCTCTCGGACGATGACCCGCTCGTCGAACTCCCGTCGCTCCTGTCCCACGACCTGGACCGTCTCGTGCCCCTTTCCTGCCAAGAGGATCACATCGCCTTCCCGGGCCATCTCCAGCGCCAGGCCGATGGCCTCCCGCCGGTCCGTAACCCGCCGATAGGGGGCCCGACCCATCCCGGCGATGATATCGTCGATGATGGCGTCCGGGTCCTCGGTTCGAGGGTTGTCGGAGGTGACGATGGGGATCTGGGCTCCATGGGCTACGGCCCGGCCCATCTGGGGTCGCTTCTCACGGTCCCGGTCTCCGCCGGCGCCGAAGACAGCGATGACCCGGCCGGGATAGAGGGGCCGAAGGGTTTCCAGGACCCGTGCCAGCGCGTGGGGAGTGTGGGCGTAATCTCGGATCACCGGGACCGGATCGGTGGCGATGATCTCCAGACGACCCGGGGGTGCCGTGACCTCCGCCAGCGCCCCGGCCACCTCGGAGAGGTCACGTCCCAGCAGGAGAGCGGCCCCGGCAGCCACCAGGGCATTCTCCACGTTGAATTCGCCCAGGAGAGCAAGGGTGACCGACGCCTCCTCCTCGCCCTGTCTGAGGCTGAGGCTCGTTCCCCTGGAAGTGGACCTGACCTGGTGCGCCTGGAGGGGAGGCAGCTCCTCCCGACAGCGGGGTCCGTGGAGTTCCTTCCCGGCCAGCCCCACCTTCAACAGGCGACTGGGCACGGTGGGAAGCTCTCGCCACGCTGGATCCACGCCATTCACTACCACGCCACCTCCGGAGTCCTTCAGGAGATGGACCAGACGGCCCTTGGCGCCCAGGTAGGCCTGTTGGGTCCCGTGGTAGTCCAGGTGGTCTCGGGTCAAGTTGGTGAAACAGGCTACATCCACCCCGATGCCGTCCAGACGACGCTGTTCCAACGCATGGGACGACGCCTCCAGACTCACGGAGGCCACACCCTCCGCGACCAATTCGGCCAGCCGACGGCTCAACTCCACCGGCCCTGGGGTGGTCAGGCCCGCCGTACCCGGCACCGTGACCCCATCGGGCCCGACCATGCCCAGAGTCCCGAGTGCGGCAGCCGGAGCCTGGCGGGAGAGGATCTGTCGCGACAGAGAGGTGACGGTGGTCTTCCCATTCGTCCCCGTCACCGCCACCACCTGGAGGGCTTCCGATGGCCGACCCAGGACGAGGTGGGCCAGGATGGCTGCTGCCCGCCGGCCATCCCGGACCTGAACCTGGGGGAGGCCCACCTCCGGGTAGATCCTCTCCACGATGGCCGCCGCTCCTCCCTGTTCCATGACCTGGGGAAGGAACTCGTGTGCGTCCACCCGGCTCCCCTCCCATGCCAGGAAGAGGTCTCCCGGTCCCACCGTCCGGGAATCCTGGGACACTCCGGAAATGACCAACTCCTCCGGGGCATGGACATCCACGAGGAGGTCCGCGTTCCGGAGGAGAACCAGAAGTTCCCGGAGGAGGAGGGCGGACTCACTCATGGTGCGCCTCTCC
>PWWP01000281.1 GCA_003562075.1 Gemmatimonadota bacterium | reverse complement strand
GCTTCACGTGTCCAGTTCTGGGTCTGCCTCCGATCACGCGCTTCGTACCCACAATCACACCAAGGAGTCGTTGGCCGCATGAGCATGGAATCCCGCCTGGAGGAGTTGGAGCAGCTGAGAGAGGATGCCCTGAAGGGAGGAGGGGAGCGTCGGCTCAAGGCCCAACACGAGCGAGGGAAGCTCTCGGCCCGGGAGCGATTGGATCTACTCCTGGACGAAGACTCCTTCGTAGAGCTGGACCGCTTCGTCACCCATCGGTCCACCGACTTCGGCCTGGATGAGCAGCGGATCCTGGGTGACGGGGTGGTCACTGGGTACGGGACCATCCATGGACGATTGGTCTACGTCTTCTCCCAGGACTTCACCGTCTTCGGCGGCTCCCTCTCGGAAGCCCACGCGGAGAAGATCGTGAAGCTCCAGGAGCTGGCGGTGAAGAACGGTGCGCCCCTCATCGGTCTCAACGACTCGGGGGGAGCCCGGATCCAGGAAGGAGTGGTATCGCTGGGAGGCTACGCCGACATCTTCCTTCGAAACACCCTGGCTTCCGGGGTGGTGCCCCAGATCTCCCTCATACTGGGGCCGTGCGCGGGAGGAGCCGTCTATTCCCCGGCAATCACGGACTTCGTCTACATGGTCCGGGGGACGAGCTACATGTTCGTCACCGGACCGAATGTGGTGAAGACCGTTACCCATGAGGACATCGACATGGAGGGCCTGGGCGGAGCCGATGTCCACGCTTCCAAGTCCGGGGTCGCCCACTTTGCCCATGACTCGGAGCCCGAGAGCCTGGAGGCGGTCCGGGAGCTCTTCCACTTCATCCCGCAGAACAATACTGAGCGGGCTCCGGAGGGAGCCGGGGACTCACCTCCGGAAGGGGCCGTGGACCGGCTGCTGGACCTGGTGCCTGAAAACCCCAACAAGCCCTATGACGTGACCGGGGTCATCGAGGCCCTCGTAGACGGCGGCCGCTTCTATGAAGTCCACAAACAATTCGCGGGCAACCTGGTGGTGGGATTTGCCCACATGGGCGGACACGCCGTGGGGATTGTGGCCAACCAGCCTATGGTCCTGGCCGGGGTCCTGGATATCGACGCCTCCGTGAAGGGGGCTCGCTTCGTTCGGTTCTGTGACGCCTTCAACATCCCCCTGGTGGTCCTGGAGGACGTTCCCGGCTTCCTCCCGGGAGTGGGACAGGAGCATGGGGGGATCATCCGTCACGGAGCCAAACTTCTCTACGCCTTCAGCGAAGCCACCGTCCCCAAGATCACGGTCATCACCCGGAAGGCATACGGTGGCGCTTACGACGTCATGAACTCCAAGCACATCCGCGGGGATCTGAATCTGGCGTGGCCCATCGCCGAGATCGCCGTCATGGGCCCCAAGGGGGCAGTGGAGATCCTCTTCCGGAAGGAGCTGGCCCAGGCAGAGGACCCGGAGGCGGCCACCGACGCCCGAATCGAGGAATACCGGGAGATGTTCGCTCATCCCTACATTGCCGCTGCCCGAGGCTACCTGGACGACGTCATCGATCCCCGGGAGACACGGGACCGGGTCATCTCGGGACTGGACATGCTTCAGAACAAGCGGGACTCCAACCCGCCGTCGAAGCACGGAAACATCCCCCTCTGAGGCGGCCTGGCAACGTGCGTCACTGCGTCTACTGCGACGAAGCCCTGGGGGAAGGGACGCCGGAGGCACCGGCGCCTGGCCGCCGCCATGCCTACGATCCCCACCAGGGGAGACTGTGGGAGATCTGTCCGGCCTGCAGCCGGTGGAACCCGGTTCCCTTGGCCCTCCGGTGGGAGACGTTGGAGGGCTGGGAGGCCGCAGTGGAAAGAGGAGGGAAGGTGGTCCTGGAGAGTGAGCACCTTGCCCTGATCCGGGTGGATGTGGGCGAGGTAGTCCGGGTGGGCCGGCCTACCCTGCCGGAATGGGGTGGATGGCGCTACGGGGACCGACTGCCCGATCCCAAGCGCCGAGGGGGCCTGATCCGGCGGATCCTTTCCAGCCTTCCCACGCCCCCTCTGGAAGGATACGACCCCTACGGCCTCACCGGGCCCATGGGTGGGGTAGGGGGACGAGACGGCCCGTCCCAGTGGCTGGCCTCGCCCTTCCTGGAGCAGGCCACCCCCCTGACCATGGCCTTCACCTCCGTGCCCTTTGCGCCCTCCTGCCCTTCGTGCCGAAATCCCCTTCCACTGGCGCCCTGGGAGTTCCAGGAGGTGACCTTCCGGCCGGTGGATCCCGGAGGCGAACTGGCTGCCGTGGAAGTGCGCTGTGGGGTCTGTCATGACCGGGTACTCCTCCCCCTTCCAGACGCCCGCCCGGCGCTTCGACTTGGATTGGGAATCGTTGGCGGGGGGTCTGCCGCACGGGCCGTGGGACGGGCCGCCGGCGAGGGCCTGGCTCAGGTCGGAGGGACCCGCTCCTTCCTGGAGGGGCTCGCCCGGGTCGGTGCGCCCGTAGGAGAGTTGGAGCTCTCGCAGCGTGTCGCCCTCACCATGGCGCTGGACGCCGAAGCGGAGATGGAAGCGCTGGAAGCCGAGTGGCGAGAGGCGGAGGAGATCGCCGCCATCATGGATGGCGAGTTGACCCACGTGCCTGGCTTCCAGGAATTCCGAGCCCGGGTCCTGGGCGGTGGGTGACGGATCTTCGAAACGTTCCGGGGACTACCCCTGGCCCTGCCAGGCCTCTACGTTTTCAAGGCTGTACCACGGACCCGGAAGTCTGGGAGTTGGAGACACCGCCAAGCCCATGGGCGCGGTCGATCCTGCCGTCGACCCCTCGCGATCAACTCTGAAGCGTGGGCTCACGCTGGCCCATCCGACCCGGACCCACACCTACGACCTTATCCACCGTTCCGGAGGCAATCCTTTCCTGTGATCGAATCCGTCCTTGTCGCCAACCGTGGTGAGATCGCCATCCGGGTGATCCGGGCCTGCCGGGAGCTGGGGATCCGAAGCGTAGCCGTCTATTCGGAGGTGGATCGCCAGTCACCTCACGTTCTCCTGGCTGACGACGCCTACCTTCTGGGCCCGGCGCCGGCAGGAGAGAGTTATCTTCGGACCGACCGGATCCTGGAGGCAGCTGGAAAAGCGAATGTGGACGCCATCCATCCCGGCTACGGCTTCCTGGCCGAGCGAGCCCCCTTTGCCGATGCGGTTGAGGAGGCCGGTTTCGTCTTCATCGGCCCTCGGGGGCGAACCATCGCCGCCATGGGCGACAAGACGGAGGCCCGCCAAAGGATGGAGGCGGCCGGAGTCCCCATCGTACCCGGCACCACCGAGCCCCTCCGGGACGCGACCGCCGGGGTCGAGTTGGCCCGGGAAATGGGATTCCCCGTCCTCCTCAAAGCCGCGGCCGGCGGGGGAGGGAAGGGCATGCGGGTAGTTCAGACCGAGGAGGAACTGCCACGGGCGCTGGAGGCAGCCCAGCGGGAGGCCCGTGGAGCTTTTGGCGACGATTCGGTCTACCTGGAGCGCTACCTGGAACGTCCCCGGCACATTGAGATTCAGCTCCTTGGCGATGCCCATGGGAACGTCATCCACCTGGGGGAACGGGAGTGCTCCATCCAGCGGCGACACCAGAAGCTGGTGGAAGAAGCTCCCTCGGTGGCCATCACCCCTGAAATTCGGGGTCAGATGGGGGATGCGGCGGTTCGGGCAGCCCAGGCTGTGGACTATCGAGGCGCCGGAACAGTGGAATTCCTCTTCGAGAACGGGGAGTTCTTCTTCCTGGAGATGAACACCCGGATCCAGGTGGAGCATCCGGTCACCGAGATGGTGACGGGGATCGATCTGGTGCAGTGGCAGATCCGGGTGGCGGGAGGGGAGGAGCTCCCCTTCCAGCAGGAGGACATCGAGCTCAGGGGCCACAGCATCGAATGCCGGATCACCTCCGAGGTGCCGGAGGAGGGGTTTCTTCCGGCCACTGGACAGATCGGGTATCTGGAGATCCCCGCAGGGCCCGGGGTTCGGTGGGATGGGGGCATTGGGGCCGGGTTCCAGGTCGGGCTCCACTACGACCCCCTCCTGGCCAAACTGATCGTCCATGCTCCCACCCGGGAGGAGGCAGTTCAACGGATGGGCCGGGCCCTGGACGAGTTGGTCATCGACGGGGTGGACACCTGCCGGGATTTCCACCGGCGTCTCATGCTGGAGCCGGACTTCCGGGCTGGGAAGCTGGATATCCGTTACCTGGAAGACCATCCCCAGGTAGCAGACGGACCCTCCGGCGCCACCGAGGAAGGTGAGCGCCGAACTGTAGCAGCCCTGGCCGGTCTCCTGGAATCCGAGCGCCGTCGTCAAATCCAGCCCCCGCGGATCAAGGGAGGGGCCGGAGGGCGGAGCCTCTCCTCCTGGCAGCGTGCCATCCACCCTCGGTTCGGTGGACGGTGAAGTGAAGGCAGACCCTGTAGGGCCGGGGCAGGAAGTGACGCTGGAGGTCCACGGGATCTCCTCCACCGGCGCCGGAGTGGGGCGTCTCCCGGACGGACGGGTGGCCTTCATCCATGGCACGGGTCCAGGCGAACGGATCCGGGCAGAGATCGACCGGGTGAAGAAGCGCTGGGTCAGCGGCCGGCTGCTGGAGGTCGTCACTCCCGGCCCCTACCGGCGTCCTCCTCCCTGTCCATTTCAGGGGAAGTGTGGCGGGTGCCCGCTGGAGCACCTGACCTATGAGGGCCAACTGAAGGCGAAGGAGGGGCGGATCCGGGATGCCCTGGAGCGGATCGGAGGATTGTCAGACCTGCCAGGATTCCAGATCCACCCATCGCCCCGGGAGCTCCGATATCGCAACCGAGTAACCTTTACTCTTCTCCGACTCCAGGGTCCGGACCGGATCGTGGCCGGGTTTCACGCCCTGGACGACCCGGGTCGAGTGATGGATGTGGATGGACGATGCCTCCTTCCGGAAGAGGTGATCGGCCAGGTATGGGACGGCCTTCGGGAGGCCTGGGGACCCGGTGCGAGCCGGCTCCCCGCCGGGCGCCGGCTCCGGCTCACGCTCCGAGCCACCCGGGATGGGGAGGTCCTCCTCCTGGTGGAAGGTGGGCGGGGCACCGGGGTACCCGAGGAGCTGCTTCAGGCCCTGCCGGCCCTGGTGGCAATCTGGCATCGGCAGACCCCATCCTCCGAACTCGAACTCCTGGGTGGAGAACCGGAGCTGGAAGAGGTCTGGTTCGGAGAAGAGGTTGCCGTTCGGCCCGACGCCTTCCTGCAGGTGAACCGGGATGGAGCGGAGGAGCTCCACGCTCTGGCCCTCCGGGAGATGGGCGCTCCCCGAGGACGACGGGTCATTGATGCCTACTGCGGAATGGGCGTCTACGGCCGGCGTCTGTGCCGCCATGGAGCCCAGGTGGTAGGGATCGAGCTGGATCCAGGGGCGGTGGCCATGGCTCGAGAAGGAGCTCCTCAGGGATTCAGCGTTCTGGAGGGTCGGGTGGAGGATTGCCTGGCGGAAGTCCTCCCGGCCGACCTGGTGATCCTGAACCCGCCCCGTGCCGGAACCGATCCGGCGGTCATGCACGCCCTCAGTGACAGCCAGGTTCCCCGAATCGTCTACGTGAGTTGTGATCCGGCAACCCTGGCCCGGGACCTGGCCCGACTGGGATCGAACTATGATCTGACCCGCATCCAGGCCTTCGATCTCTTCCCCCAGACCGCCCATGTGGAGACGGTCGTTACCCTGGATCGGTCCTGAAGGAGGACGGACGATGGAATTCTTCGTACATATCGATGGTGAGCGCCTTCGGGTGCAGGTGGAGAATGGGCGCTGCCTGGTGGATGGGGATCTGGT
>PWWP01000277.1 GCA_003562075.1 Gemmatimonadota bacterium | reverse complement strand
CGGTGGAGGAGGGGGCCAAGGCCTTCAACTTTGGCCGCTGCACTCCGGATACCGGGAGTCATCGCTTCAAGCAGCAGTGGGGTGGGGACGACCACCCGCTACCCTGGGTCGTGTGGTCGCCCGACGGCACGATGGCCACCCCCAATCCGGACGAGAGCCGGTGGGCGTTGGCCGTGAAGGCGTGGCAGAAGCTCCCGGTGGGTCTCACCCGCCGGCTGGGACCGCCTCTGGCCCGGCGCATCCCGTGACCAGAGGTTGGCCCGAAGCTCTTCCCCACCCGTGCTGAACCCCCTTCGCCATCAGCTCCCGGCCTACTCGCCCCTCCCGTTGCGGAGTCTGCTGGGAGCGGGCCACGGCGCCGGAGATCCCCGGGCTCCTCTTTCACAGCTCCTGGAGACGGAGTGGGGCGCGGACGAGGTGCTCCTCCTGGAGTCGGGAACCCAGGCGCTGACCCTGGCTCTGGAGGCAGCGGCCCGGGGTCTTCCCGAGAAGAGAGCGGTGGCGCTCCCGGCCTACTCCTGCTTTGACGTGGCCTCGGCGGCAGTGGCCCTGGACCGACCGGTACGCTTCTACGATCTGGATCCCACCACACTCGGACCGGATCCAGGGTCGCTGGCCCGGACGTTGGAACGGGGCGTGGGGGTGGTCGTGCTGGCTCCTCTTTTTGGCCTTCCCCTGGACTGGCACCGTCTGACGCCCATTCTGGACGACGCCGGAGCGGGGTCCGGGGGCGTGCGGGTGGTGGAGGACGCAGCGCAGGGATTCGGCGGTCGGTGGGAGGGGCGTCCCCTGGGCTCCGAAGCACCTCTGGCCGTCCTGAGTTTTGGGCGGGGGAAGGGGTGGACCGGGGGAGTGGGTGGAGGCGCGCTCCTGGTGAGAGGCGGTTCGGCCTCCCTGAGGGCCGTTGAGTCCAACCCGACGATGGAAGCGACAGCGGGGCCCGCGGGTGGACTGGAGCTGAGCCCTGGACTGGCCCAGGAGATGGACTGGGAGCTGGGTTCGGGAGGCGGTGGGGGCGGGGTCGGGTCGTTGGTACGGGCCTTGGCGCTCTGGGGGCTGGCCCGACCCGGACTGTACCGGGTGCCTCGGGGTCTCCCGTTCCTGGGGTTGGGGGAAACGCACTACCGGCCTCCCCAGACGCCGCAGGCCATGTCGGCGCTGGCCGCCCGGTTGATCATGGGGACGGAGCAGGCATCGAGGAAAGCCGTGGGGGTACGAAGGGCGGCGGCCAGGCAGTACAGGGAGGATCTGGCCCACCGGGCGGCCGTTCTTCCTCGGGAGGTGGAAGGAGGGGAGGGGGGGTACCTTCGGTTTCCCGTCCTCCTGGAGGGCTCAATGGCCGGCTTCGTTCTCCCGGATCGGGCCCGGCGGCTTGGGGCCGAGGCCGGCTATCCCCGGGCCCTTCCCCACCTGGAGGCGCTTTCGGGGCTCATTCCTCTCGATGAGTGCCGGCTCAGTTGGCCCGGCGCAGCCAGCCTGGTGGATGGACTGGTGACTCTTCCTTCGCACCCCCGCACGCGGGTTGAAGAAAGGACAGAGTTGGTGGAACTGATTCCGTCCCGTTGAGGGTCGAGGATCAGCCGCCAGGAGGGGACTGGGTGTGGCTCGGGAGGTCGGGGCGGTGGCGGTGCCGCTGCCTGGGCTTCAGCGGCGGGTCGAGCTGCCGGTCCCGGGCCTGGGGCCGAGGGAGGGGGGGATGTTGGCATGAGACGGCCAGAGTGTATCCGCTGGAGCCTGGGATCAGGTAGTCCAGCGACGCCACCAGGCGGCCCAGGGGGTGGATCCGGGCTGCGGTCTCCCCGTCGCTCTCCTCGCCGTCGCCGGGGGTGGGCAGGCCGTTCCGGTCGTGGGCCCACTCCACCAGTTCGCTGAAGAACCGCGAGCAGGCACCCCGAGCCTCAGGAATGAGACCATGATCGTGGACCATGGCTTCCATCCTGGCCAGGCTGAGGCCCACGGGCCCGTGGGGGTCCCTTTCCCCGTTCCGGCTTCCGGGGAGTAGGCGCTCCAGGAGGCGGAAGGGAAGTCGGGGACTGGGGTGAGCCGCCAGGATGGCCGCTCGCCCCCCAGGGGTGAGGACACGCTGGACCTCCCTCACCAGAGCCGACGCCGACTCACCGGCGTGGTGGAGTTCCAGGATCACCACGCAGTCAAACGAGGTGTCGGGGTAGGGGAGTTCTCCCGGACGGACCACCGTCACCGGCTCCGCAAGAAGGGGGGCGACCGCGCGGGCGTGCTCCGGGCAGAGATCGGCCCAGCTCCAGCTCCCGCCTTCGGCCCGAAGATGGAAACTGAGCCCCCCCGTTCCGCTCCCGCAGCTTACCAGCAGGCACCGCTCGTCCTTGAGTGGACCCAGGAGCTGGAGAAGGAGGGCCAGTCGCTGAGGCTCGCGGATGGAGCGATCATAGCGCTGAAGCTGCCGAGCAGGCGGCATGCCTGAAGCCGGGGTCGGATGTGCCCCATTGCCCGACGGCTGCTCTCCGGGGGGCGTCCCAGAGGCCTCGTGGCTGGATGGGGGGTTGCCGGCAGGCTGGATCATGGTCGGTTCGTGTGCTTGGCTCGGGCCCAGGTGAGCAGCGGGTGACCTGTGGCAAAGCTGTGTGGTACCGGGGGCTTTGCCAGGCATGCACCGTGGTCGGCACTATTGGTTGCAAGTCACGTGCCGAAGGGGGGTGGCGGCCGTCAATCCTCTCTCTTGCAGAACTCCAGAATCCTGGCAGAATACTCGTCCGCACCCTCGCTCCGGACTCCTCCCACCAACCCTGCAGACAGCTGAAAGACCGCACCGCATAAGGATCTTCGTGCCTGACCCGTGAGTCGGCACGCAGGCTGCACTTAACGAGCGTGCGGGAAGCAGGGAGACGGGGCCCGAACGGGGTCCCGGTTCACCCCAACCCCACAACCTCCGCTCGCCGATCCTGAAGCGACGCGGACTGCACGTCACTGTCTCAGAGCAGGTCCGTCGAAAGGCGGATTTCGCAGAGCCACGGGGCTACAGCGTCGACCCAGACGCCACGCCGGCCGGGCCGCCAGTGACTCGAAACGGAGAGATCCGATCGAGGCTGGCGGCCGTTTTTTGTTTGCCTCCTCGATTCCGATTACGAGCCACAGACAGCCCCGCTTGCCGGTGGGGCTCAACCCCTCTCGAGGAGGGCAGAACATGGGACAGCGCAGCACCACCTCAGCATTCCCAACGCAGGTCTTACATAGATCGATTCAATCGGTCGGGGGACTTCCCCGGCTTCTGATTTTCTCGCTGCTGGCCCTCTTCGGGCTGGCAGCTTGTGACCACATCACGCCCCCTGATGGTTCAGAACCGAGCGCCATTGCGCTCTATCCCGCAACGGCACTCGTGGAGGAGGGTGACCTGGTACAACTCCAGGTGACTGATGCCACGACGTCCGGGTCGCAGGCCGCCTCCGGTGTGTCGGTGGACTGGCAGACCTCGGACCCGGGGGTCGCAACGGTGGCTCGCGGGATGGTCCGGGGCGTGAACCCTGGGGAGGCCCGGATCACCGCCATCACGCAGAGCGGAAAGGTGGCGGAGGCCACCGTCAAGGTGGGACGTACTCCCGCCCAGATCGTCCTGGTGAACACGGCCGATCAGGAGGCTGAGGTGGGATACAGTCTGGACGCCCCCCTGGAGGCCAAGGTCCTGAGCGCGCGAGGCCGGCCGGTTCCCGGAGCCGAGATCCGGTTCAGGGTGGTGAAGGGAGCGGGCTCCACTTCGCCCGTGATCGTCGAGGCAGACGAGGACGGGATCGTGCGAAGCGAGTGGCGCCTGGGCCCGGTGGCCGGAGAGCAGGTCGTGCAGATCGAGGCCGTCTCCCACAACGGGACAAGGGCCGCCGTGCAGGCTGAGGCCCGTCCGGGTGCGCCGGACCGGATCTCGATTTCGCCGTCGGAGGTTTCTCTCCGGCTGGGTGCGCCCTTCCAGTTCGCTGCACAGGTGACCGATCGCTACGGGAACAAGCTGGGATCGATCCCGGTGCGGTGGTCGTCGAGCAACCCGGACGTGGTTCGGGTGAACGTGGAAGGGTGGGTGACCGGGGTCGCGCCGGGCACGGCCGAGGTAGAGGCCCTTCCGGCCACCGGGGAACTGCCGGCCGCTTCCGCTGCGCTCATGCAGCAGGTGGCTGCCAGTCCGGGAAGGGGCAATGCGAATGGGCGAGCCAAGGTCACTGTGAGCGACTCCACCGATGGGGACAGTGAGGATGGAAGTGACGCCCTGGTCTCGGTCACGTCGGGAGACAACCAGGTCGGCGTGGTGGGGACGACGCTGGGCCAGGAGCTGGGCATCCGCGTCACGGACGCCGAAGGAACGCCCATTCGGCAGTTCGACGTGACCTGGCAAGTGGTGGAGGGTGATGGGTCCGTGAGCGAGGCCACGACCCGGACCAATGGTCAGGGGCGTACCTCGGTGGACTGGACCCTGGGTCCGGTGCCGGGAGCCCAGAAGGTGGAGGCCCAGGCAGGAAACCTGGGTTCGGTCACCTTCCGTGCTGAGGCGTTGGTGGGCCCGGTAGAGACCGTGACGGTGTCGCCGGGCTCCGGGACGATCGAAGTGGATGCGGAGATGGACTTCTCGGCCGCAGCCCAGGACCGGTACGGGAACCCCATTCCGGGGGGCCTGGACGTGACCTGGTCGGTGATCGACCAGGCGAAGGCTACTGTATCGGCGCAGGGCCGGGCCAAGGGCCTGGCGACCGGCAACACTCAGGTGGTGGCGTCGGTAGAAGGAGTGAAGGGGTCTGCCGAGCTCACGGTGGACGCGTCGTCCGTTGACGACGGCGGAAACGACTCCGGTGACGACGGCTCCGGCGATGACGGCTCCGACGATGGTGACTCCGGAAGCGACGATTCTGACGCGGGTGATGGCAGTGACGATGGTTCGGGCGATGACGGCTCGGACGACGGCGGTACCGGTGACGGAGGCTCGGACGGCGGTGACGGCGGGGGTGATTCCTCAGACGATACCGGCGATGAAGTTTCGAACCCCGGACAGGTCACTGACCTGAGCGTGGCAAGCACCACCGAGCGTTCAGCCACCTTGCGTTTCACCGAAGTGGATGACGGAACTGGTAACCCGGCCCAGTACAACGTCCGCTACCATCTCCACCCCATCGAATGGGGCTGGGGGCAGGCCACCCACGTAGAGGAAGGCTCCTGCGCGGATCCGGTCCAGGGCCAGTCGGTGGGCAGCGAGTTCACCTGTGTGGCGGAAGGCCTGGACCCGGACGTGAAGTACGACTTCCAGCTCGTGGCCTACCGGATGGAAGACGGCAAGCGGGTGTTCGGAACCCTGTCGAATGTGGCGACCGGAACCACCGCCGGATCGGACCTGGAGGGCGACGCAGTCTCGGAGGTCCTGATCACCCAGGAGGAGGTGTCTTTCTCCGCGCTGGGCGACGAGGTTACTCTTGACGCGAGTGCGCTCGACGAGGACGGGGGCACCCTCTCCGGGGCCTCCATAGAGTGGACAAGCACAGACGAAGAGGTGGTGATTGTGAACTCATCCGGTACGCTTCTGGCCAAGGGCATCGGCACCGCCCTGGTCGTGGCGAGCGCAGCGTGCTGTGAAGCGGCCGTCGCCGACAGCGTGACGGTGCAGGTGGATCAGAAGGTGGCTGCCGTCGAAGTGGACCCGTCTTCGGTAACGCTGGAAGAGGGCAACACTCGACAACTTTCCGCAGTCGCGCTGGACGCGAACGGGTTCCTGGTGGCGGATGCGGGGTTCTCGTGGAGTTCTTCCGACACCAGTGTGGCGAGCGTGTCGTCGACGGGAGGTCTGAAGGCCGAAAGCCAGGGGAGTGCGAACGTCACGGCCCGGGTTGACGGAGTGGATGGGGCGAGTGCGGTGACGGTGCAGCAGGCGGGGG
>PWWP01000309.1 GCA_003562075.1 Gemmatimonadota bacterium | reverse complement strand
TCAGTCCTCGACCGGGCCTACCGGCAATCCTGCCACGCCGACGACGGGCCGGCCCTGCTCGGAAGCGCACCTGGAGCTCCGGGGGATCCCTGGGTGCGCTTCGCCCCCAGTCCTTCGCCGAGAACGGGAGGTACGTAACGGACAGTCCCACCCATCCATCCAGGGCTCGTCTGCCCAATCGGCCGTAGGCCTCCCCCACCCGGTGTCTCCACCGGAGGGCGGTCTGTTTGTTGATGCCCAACTGGGCTGCCACCCGCCGAACTGAGCTTCCGGTGATGAGACATCCACCAAAGGCAACCCAGCACTCCAGGCGCTTCGTGTAGGCCATGGGAGTAGCCGTCAAATCGCTGAACGTCCGACCGCATCCCTTGCACCGCCATCGCTGCCGTCCCGAGAAGGACCCCCACCGAATTGTCCGCTCAACTCCGCACCGTGGGCATGGTGGCGTGGGTCGACCCCGGCATCGCTGCCTCCTGACCTCCAGGAGTAGCTGCTTTGCGTCCGTCGGTCGACAAGGTGAGGCAACACCCAGATCCGGTGGATCGTATCCGAAATGCAAGGAAGAAGTCGGCATGACAACGCACCTTCGCCCGACTGGTTGGGCGCTGCCATGGAACGGTGGGACCAGCCTCTTGGTGTGAGGGACAACGGGAGACGGTCGGCCCCACCAACACTTCCCTCGTACAGAACGAAGTCCTCGTGAAGGACATCCATCTCCACCCACGAGCCCACTCCTCGAAACAAAGCACCTGGATTTCTCCAAGCCTGTCTCCACTTCGCAACGCTCTGTGGTCGAGGAAGGATCCCCCGTTGATCAATCCAGGCGCTCCACAACCTTTCGGATCAGAGACTCCAAGCGAGGCCCAGCCTCCCGACCGGCCGCCAGAACGTCCTCGTGGGAAAGGGGGGTCGGACTGATTCCGGCGGCGTGGTTGGTGATGAGGGAGAAGGCCAGCACGCGCATCCCCTGCGCTCTGGCTACGATGACCTCCGGCACGGTGGACATGCCCACAGCATCCGCGCCCAACGTCTCAAGCATCCGGATCTCCGTGGGAGTCTCGTAGTTGGGGCCCAGCACCCCTGCGTAGATTCCTCGCTCCAGCTCCATCTCCTGCTCCACGGCCACTTCCAGGGCCAGCCTCTGGTAGGCAGGATCATAGGGAGTACTCATGTCAGGGAAGCGCTCTTCGCCATCCTGCACCGGTCCCGAGAGCGGACTCGACCACATGAAGTTCAGGTGGTCATCGATGAGCATGATGGAGCCGGGACGGAAGCGACGATTGATGCCACCGGCGGCGTTGGTCAGGATCAGCCTCTCAATCCCGAGCTGGGAGGCCACGCGAACCGGAGTCGCCACCACCCCTGGAGGGTGCCCTTCGTAGAGGTGGAACCGACCTGCCTGCAGGAGCACGCGCCGTCCCTTCAGGAGGCCCGCCCGGAAGCTCCCCTGATGACCGGCCACCCCGGCTTCCGGCAGCCCCGGAATCTTCGAGAATGGCACCTCCAATGACTCCTGGAGCGCGCTTCCCAAGCCGCCGAGGCCCGAGCCCAGAACGACCATCATCTCCGGAATCCAGGGGAGCTTGTTCTCCAGAACCTGTGCGGCTTCGTGCAGGTCGGGTCCGCTGGGAGGTTTCGGTGTCGGCATGGCACGTGGGCCTGAATGGAGGATTCGTCAAACAAAGCCCGGTGAAGGTACGGGCAGCCGGGGCCGAGGGGGAGGCCCAGTCAACGCTCCAGGGCCCTGCCACGTGCTGCCATGTCCTGCCACTCCGGCCGACTCCTGGCAGGGGGCCATCAATACCAGGCGCATCCCCGCCGAAATGGCCGAACCACTGGTGCTTCCGACCGGCATGGACGTTGCACTCCTTCCTGGGCAGATCGCACGAACACCGGGTTTTCGGCTCTTCGGTCGGCCTTTCGGAATGATCGAACGTCAGACCTCTCGGACTCTTTCGACCTCATCGACTTGAAATTCTATAGGGAGCGCTCATGAGCAAAGTAATTGGCATCGATCTGGGTACCACCAACTCCGTGGTAGCAGTCATGGAGGGCGGGGAACCCGTCGTTATTCCGAACTCGGAGGGAGGGCGGACGACACCCTCCGTGGTCGGATTCGCCAAGGACGGCGAGCGGTTGGTCGGACAGGTAGCTCGCCGTCAGGCCATCACCAACCCCAACAACACCATCGCCTCGATCAAGCGCTTCATGGGCCGGGGATTCGACGAGGCTGCTTCGGAGCGAGGCCTGGTCCCCTATGAGGTTGAAGGAGACGGCCAGCGTCGGGTCCAGGTGAAGGTCCCCAACGCCGACAAGACGTTCACGCCCCCCTAGATCTCGGCCATCATCCTCCAGAAGATGAAGCAGACCGCCGAGGACTACCTGGGCCAGAAGGTGGACCAGGCTGTGATCACGGTACCGGCCTACTTCAATGATTCTCAGCGGCAGGCCACCAAGGACGCCGGGAAGATCGCGGGGCTGGAGGTGCTCCGGATCGTCAACGAGCCCACCGCCGCTGCGCTGGCCTACGGGCTGGACAAGAAGAAGGACGAGAAGATCGCCGTCTTCGACCTGGGAGGAGGAACGTACGACATCTCCATCCTGGAACTGGGCGACGGCGTCTTCGAGGTGAAGTCCACGAATGGCGACACTCACCTGGGTGGAGATGACTTCGACCAGAAGATCATCGACTGGCTGGTGGAAGAGTTCAAGAAGGACCAGGGCATCGATCTGTCTCAGGACGCTATGGCCCTCCAGCGCCTGAAGGAGGCAGCGGAGAAGGCCAAGATGGAGCTCAGCTCCACGGTGAAGACCGACATCAACCTCCCCTTCATCACCGCGACCCAGGAAGGACCGAAGCACCTGAACATGAGCCTCTCCCGGGCTCAGTTCGAACAGTTGGTGGACGACCTGATCCAGCGGACCAAGAAGCCCATGGAGGCGGCCCTCCGGGACGCCGGGCTCTCGGCCTCCGACATCGATGAGGTCATCCTGGTCGGTGGATCCACCCGGATCCCCAAGATCCAGGAGGTGGTGAAGGAATTCTTCGGGAAGGAACCCCACAAGGGCGTGAACCCGGACGAGGTAGTGGCCATCGGCGCCGCCATTCAGGGAGGGATCCTGGCCGGCGACGTGAAGGATGTCCTTCTCCTGGACGTCATCCCCCTCTCACTGGGGATCGAGACGCTGGGTGGGGTCATGACGCCTCTCATCGAGCGGAATACCACCATCCCCACCAAGAAGACGGAGGTCTTCAGCACCGCCGAGGACAACCAGACCACGGTGGAGATCCACGTCCTCCAGGGTGAGCGGAAGATGGCGCTGGACAACAAGACCATCGGGAAATTCCAGCTCACTGGAATCCCGCCGGCGCCCCGAGGCGTGCCCCAGGTCGAGGTCACCTTCGACATCGACGCCAACGGGATCCTCCACGTCTCCGCCAAGGACCGGGCCACCGGGAAGGAGCAGAAGATCCGGATCGAGGCCTCCTCCGGACTCAGCGAGGAGGAAATCGACCGGATGGTCCAGGACGCGGAAGTCCACGCCTCTGAGGATGAGGAGCGGAAGAAGAAGGTGGAGGCCCGAAATCAGCTCGACTCCCTGGTCTATCAGGTGGAGAAGGATTCGGAGGAGTGGGGCGACAAGGTGGACGAATCCCTCAAGTCCAGCCTGGACTCGGCGGTCGAGGAGGCCAAGACGATCTTGAAGGGCGATGACCACGAGGCCATGGACCAGGCCCGGGAGAAGCTCATGCAGGCCTTCAGCGCCGCCGGCCAGCAGGTCTACCAGGCCCAGGCTGCCGAGGCTCAGGCCGCCGAGGGCATGGCAGACGAGGAGCCCGCCGGCCCCACCGTGGAAGAGGAGCCGGAAACGGCGGAGGACGAGGACGTGGTGGAAGCTGACTACGAGATCGTCGACGACGAGAAGAAGTAGGCGCACTCGGTAGACGCGCTCGGCGCAGAAGCACTTCCCGGCCCCCTGCCTGGCATCCCAGTCCAGGCAGGGGGCTTCGTCGGGGATCGGTCCCGAGGGCCCCGTGTATGAGAGGTCAGTGGGCCACCTTGCCGGCAAGCCGTGCCGCCGGGCAGAGGGAATATCAACCAAGTAGGACAGCCAACGAGTTGGAGTGACGCCACATGACAGATCCATTGAAGTCGAAAACCCAGGTCCTGGTGACCATCATCGTCGTCAGCGTCCTCGGATTGGGGGGAGCGACGATCCTGGGATGGACGTCGTCCTCCATCGCCGGGCCGGCCTTCACTGACCAGCCCCAGGTCAGTGAGGAGGCGGTACGTCCAGCCCGGGACCTGAGCAACGCCTTCGTGAACATTGCCGAGGCCGTCACCCCGGCCGTGGTCCGCGTCGAGGTTGAGCGACCCCGGCGGACGGCCCAGCGGGGCGGAGGCCAACAGCCTCCCCTCTTTGAGTGGTTCTTCGGCCCTCCAGGGGGTGGCGAGGGTCAGCAGAGGCAGCAGCCCGAAGCTCCGCCCCAGCGCTCGGGGGGGAGCGGGTTCATCGTCACCGAGGATGGATACATCTTGACGAATGACCACGTGGTCTCCGATGCCCAGACCATCCGGGTCCACCTCCAGGACGGACGGGAATACATGGGCGAGCTGGTGGGAACGGATCCCACCACCGACATTGCCGTCATCCGCATCGAAGACTCCAACCTCCCGGTCCTGAGCCTGGGCGAATCCAGCACCCTCCAGGTGGGCGAATGGGTTCTGGCCGTTGGAAATCCCGGGTTCGGAGGTGGCAGGGCTCTGGACTACACCGTCACCGCCGGCATCGTCAGCGCCATGGGCCGTCCCCTGGACCTGATCCGGGAAGGACTGGGTCGACAGGAGGACTTCCAGGAAATCGCCGGCTTCGCGATTGAGGACTTCATCCAGACCGACGCCGTCATCAACCCGGGCAACTCAGGGGGTCCCCTGGTGGACGTTGACGGCCGGGTCATCGGGATCAACACGGCCATCGCCTCCCGGACCGGCTTCTACCAGGGCTACGGATTTGCGGTGCCCATCGACCTGGCCAAGCGGACCATGGAGGACCTCATCGAGTACGGTCAGGTTCGCCGACCCCTCCTGGGAATCGAGATGGAGGAGGTCACCAACGTGGATGCCGAGTACTACGGTCTCCCCGAGACCTACGGCGTCCTGGTGCAGGGACTGCCACCTGGAAGCCCCGCCGCCGAAGCAGGAATCGAGGTCGAAGACGTCATCGTCTCCATCGATGGCGAGGAGATCCAACGGCCCGGGCAGCTCCAGCTACTGGTGGCCCAGCGCCGTCCCGGTGACCAGGTAACCGTCCGGTTCTACCGGGACGGCCAGCCTCAAGAACGCCAGGTTCGCCTGGGTGAAGCCGATCTCGGTCCCCGTGCCCAGCAGACTTCTCAAGCCGAGTCCCGGACCGAGGAGCGTCTGGGGATCGAAGTGGCGGAACTGGACGAGGAGATCGCCCAGGAGCTGAACTACGAGACTGCCGGCGGGGTGGTCATCCGGAATGTGAGTCCTGCCGGGCCGGCAGCCCGCCGAGGCATCGGACCCGGGCTCCGCATCGACGAGATCAACCGCCAGTCCGTGGAGTCCGTCTCTGATGTGGAACGGATCCTGGAGGACGTGGGTCCTGGGGACGTGGTCTCCCTTCGGGTCTCGACGCCCACCGGCACCAGCCGGGTGGTGAACCTCCGGGTGCCAAGCTGAGCCTCCGGGACGCAGCTTCAGTGGAACCGGCTCGGCCGCCCCTCGGGGGAGGCCGGGCCGTTCCGGTTCTGGAGCCAGGCCACCCTGGTTTCGGGCGCGAGGCCATCCCGGTTCTGGAGCCAGGCCACCCTGGTTTCGGGCGCGAGGCCATCCCGGTTCTGGAGCCAGGCCACCCTGGTTTCGGGCGCGAGGCCATCCCGG
>PWWP01000273.1 GCA_003562075.1 Gemmatimonadota bacterium | reverse complement strand
GCTCGCCCACACCCGCTGGAACGGAGCAAGGGGAGGACAGATGAGAACGATTTCACTGGCCGGGATCTCACTGGCCCTGGCCGCGGCAGGCCAGCCGGCACTTCCTGCAGGAGCTCAGGAACCTCCGCCCGACACCGTGGGGGAGAGCCTCGTCCATGTGGACGCATCTCAGTCGCCGGACGACTTCCGATTCCCGATGAAGGCTGAGCCTCTCACCCTGGAGACTGCCCTACGCCGGGCCCTGGAGGTCGCACCCCGGATACGGCAGACCGGGGCCGCCCGGGATGCAGCCGCCGCCGGCGCCGGGTGGCTGGCCTCCCCGTACCTTCCCACAGTCACTGCGAGCGCGTCGGTCAACCGATTTCGCCATCCGACCATCGTGACCCCGATCCGGGAGCCGGGTGCCTTCCCTCCCCTGTCGGACGAGGTCCGTGAGGGATTGGCGAGCCTGGGCTGGACGGTCTTCGACTTCGGCCGGGGACGGGACGGCCGGAGCGCCGCTCGAGCCCTGGCCGAGGCCTCCGGCGCCCGGGAGGAGCAGGCCCGGATGGAGACCCTGGAGACGGTCACCGACCATTTCGTCCAGCTCGCACTCCTGGACCAGCTCCAGGCGGCCCACACCGCCCGCCTGGAAGGGATCCAGGAGAGCGCGGGCCAGGTTCGGGCCCTGGTGGACGAGGGACGGCTTCCCGCCGTGGATCACCTGCGGATGACCGAAGTCCTCCTGGAGGCAGAGGCGGATCTTCGCTCCACCCAGCAGGAGACCGCCCGGGTCACGGCGTCCCTGGCCACGGAACTGGCCCTGGACGAAGCACCGGACCGGGAATGGGTCCGGGTGCCCTCTCTCCCGGGGGAGCTCCCTTCCCCTCTCCGGTCCCCTGACCGGCTCGCGGGTCCCATGATCGACGCCGCCGAAGCCCGGGTGCGCAGTGCGGAACACGAGGTCAGTGAGGCCCGTCGAGCACTTCTTCCCGAACTCCAGGTCGTGGCCCGCCAGTCGTACCGGACCGCGCCGGACGTCCCTTCCGAGCGGGACTGGGCGCTGGGGTTCCAGGTCCAGGTTCCCGTCTTCCGGGGAGACGCCCTGGCCGGGGTTCAGCTCCGGAACGCCCGTGTGCGGGAGCGGGCCGCAGAGCTCGAGGGAGCCCGAGTCGACCTCCAGACGGCGCTTCGGGACCTGGAGGCCCTGGAGCGGGACGCCCGGGAACGAATCCAGGTCCTGGACGCCCGCATCGGGTACCTGGAGGAGGCCCACCGGATCGAGCTGGCCTCGTACCGCGAGGGCCGGACCACCCTGGCGGAGGTCCTCTCCACCGAGGCCCGCCTGGCCGGTGCCCGGGCCGAACGGATCGGCTGGGTCGGGACCATCCTCATCGCCCACCTGCGGACGGCTTCCCTGACCGGGGAGCTGTCCGTCTCCGAGGCCCACAGTCTCCTGGGAGAAGGATGATGAGCCGCCTCAGCCGGATCGTTCTCGTGTCCCTGACCGTGGTCCTGGTCCTTGGCCTTGGGGCCGCGGCCCTGCGCATGATCCTCCGTTCCCCGCCCCCGGAGACCCGGGATCTGCGGGTCCCGGTCCAGGTGAGCGCCCCGGAGCGGGACACGGCGTGGACCCTCCTTTCCTACCGGGGAAGCCTGGAGGGAGATCGGGACGCGGCCCTCTCGTTCCGTATGGGGGGGGAGGTGGCCCGCGTTCATGTCCGGGAAGGCGAGAGGGTGTCCGCGGGGACCCTCCTGGCCGAGTTGGACGCCTCGGAGCTGGACGCCGTCCTGGGGCGGACTCGGGCGGAGGTGGACCGGACCCGGGCCCAGGAGGCCCACTGGGAAGGAGAGCTGGAGGTGGACGAGCGCCTCTTCCAGGTGGGGGCCGTGTCCCGTAGTCGGCTGGAGGCCACCCGACTCTCGTACCGGAGCGCTGCTCTGGCCCGGGAGGGCGCCGAAGCGGCCATGGCCGAAGTTCGGGCGCGGGCCGACGGCACCCGGCTTCGTGCCTCCAATCAGGGCACCGTGAGCCGGATCGACGTGGTCGAGGGGGAGACTGTCGTACCCGGCCGGCCCGTCCTGACCCTCTCCGGAGGTGAGCAACGTGTTCGGGTGGAGGTGCTGGAACGTGACCGCGCTCGGGGGATCCGAGCCGGTGTCCCCGCATCGGTGGCGGCTCCCGGCTGCCCGGTCGGGGAGGGACAGGTGACGCTGGTGGACGCTTCCGCCCACCCCCCCTTTGGGTCCGTTCGGGTCTACCTGGCTCCGGAAGGCCCCTGCTTCCATGATCTCTCCCCCGGCGCTCCCGTGGAGGTGACCTTCCGGCTCGAGGGGGTTCCCGACGCCCTGTTCGTTCCCCTTTCCGCGGTGGACTTCCGAGGCGGCACGCCCAGGGTCTTCCGGGTCACCTCAGACGAGATCGTGGAAGCCGTTCCCGTCGTGCTTCGGAGCCAGCGGGGGGACCTGCAGGAGGTGGAGGGGCCCTTGGGGCCTGGGGACCGGATCGTGGTGGTGGGTGCCAGGAACCTCCGTCCCGGAGACCCGGTCCGGATCGTGGTCGATGGACAGGGAGAAGTCCCGTGAGCTGGGCGGAATTCTCCCTGACCCACCGGCACGCGGTCTGGGCCGTCTCCATCGCCGTGGTGGTGTTCGGCGCCCTGGCCTGGGTCCGGCTTCCCATCTCCCTCTTCCCGGACACGGCGCCTCCCCTGGTGAACATCGTCACGGCTCACCCCGGGGCGGCGGCCTTGGACGTGGCCGTGGATCTCTCCGAACCCATCGAGGAGGAGGTGGCCACCCTGGACGGCATCGCCCGGGTCACTTCCCTCTCCCAGGACGGGCTCTCGGTGGTCACCGCCGAGTTCGAGTACGGTCGGGACGTGGACCTGGTGGCCGTGGACGTCCAGAACGCCGTGGACCGGATCCGGGACCGGCTCCCGCCGGGTTCCTCACGACCCAGGGTGGTCAAGTTCAGCACCGCGGATCGTCCCGTGATCACCCTGGCGGTCCGGAGCGAAGAGGGTGGTCTGGACCTGGCCGCGGCCCGGCGCATCGCCGAGGACAGGATTCGTCCCCTGCTCCAGCGGGTCCCGGGCGTAGCCTCGGTGGACGTCTTCGGTGGGGAGCGCTCTCGGGTGGACGTCGAGGTGGACCGGCAGGCATTGGACGAGGCGGGCCTGGTGCTCGCCGACGTGGTCCGGGCCCTCCGGGAGGGGAACGTCACCCGGCCCGGAGGCTACTTCGAGGCCGGTGGCCGGGAGGTGCTCCTCCGGGTGGATCACTCCCCCGTAGACGTAGAAGCCCTGGCCCGGATCCCGGTGGCCCACCGGGAGGGACAGCGGGTCCTGGTGGAAGACCTGGCCCGGATCCGGGAGGGGACGGCGGACCGGAGGAGTTCCTTCCGCCACCTGGGGACCGAGGCCGTGGCGCTTGAGATCCTCCAGCGCCAGGACGCGAACACCGTGGACGTGGTTCGCCGGGTCGAGGCCATGCTCCCCGAGCTACGGACGGCGTTTCCCGAGCTCACGATGGAGGTGGCCTCCGAGGAGGCCTCCTTCACCGACCTGGTGGTCCGGAACATGGGGATGAGCATCGTGGCGGCCCTCCTCCTGGCCGGCTTCGTGGTCTTCCTATTCCTGGGGAGCCTGGGGGCCGCGGCGGTGATCTCGGTCTCCATGCCCATGAGCTTCCTCCTCACCTTCGCCCTCATGTGGGCCACGGGGATGGAGCTCAACCTGGTGACCCTCTCAGCCGTGATCCTGGCCGTGGGGATCGTGGTGGACTCCTCGGTGGTGGTCCTGGAGAACATGACCCGCCACCGGCGGGAGGAAGGCCGGAGCGCCGAGGAGGCGGCAATCCAGGGAACCGACGAGGTGTTCTTCGCCATCCTGGCCGGCATCCTCACCACGGTCATTGTCCTGGTCCCCTTCCTCTTCCTGGAGGGGTTCGTGGGTCAGGTGTTCGGGCCCCTCTCCCTGACCCTGATCTTCGCCTTCGCCTCGTCTCTGCTGGCGGCGGTGACCCTGGTGCCGCTCCTCGGGGCCCGACTGCTGGCACGGGACACCGGGAGCGGCAGCGGTGAGGCCGGCGCGCCAGAGGGCGGGAGGACGGATGCCGGCTGGGACCGGGAAGCTCCGGATCCCGGGATCCGGGTCGCGAAGACCCGACATCGGTCTCGGCCGATCTCGCCCCTCCGCGGGGCCCTCCGCCGTCCCCTCCAGGGGTTCGATGCCGGGATGGACCGGATCCGTCGCTTGTACCTGGGGAGCCTCCGATGGGCGCTGGCCCGGCGGGCGCTGACCCTGGGGGCCGCCTTCTTCCTACTACTCGTAGGCAGCGTCTCGCTGGTGGCCCGGGGAATGGAGGTTCTGCCCCGGCTGGACTCGGGCTCCTTCTTCGTGAGTGTGGAGACCGAACCCGGCACCTCCTTCGCCGAGACCCAACGGATCGTGGGTCAGGTGGAGCGGATCCTGGAGGACGAGACCCACGTGGTGGGATTCACCACGCGGGCCGGCTTCGAGCCCGAGGCCGTCTTCCTGGGGGACGCCGGCGCCATGGGCGTCCAGCAGGCCTTCCTCTCGGTGGACCTGGTCTCTCGGAAGGAGCGGCCCGAGACGATCTGGGAGATCCAGGACCGGATCCGGACCCGGCTGAGTGAGATTCCCGGGATCCGCACCGCAGTGGTGAAGGAGATGGGGGGTACGGCCAAGGCCACCACGCTGGCGTCCCTCAACGTCCGGATCTCGGGCGATGACCCCGCCGTCCTGGACGACCTGGCGATCCGAGTCCTGGAACGGGCCCGGGAGGTGCCGGGAGCGGTGAACGTATACCGCAGGGGGACTCTGGACCGCCCGGACCTCCAGATCCGCCCCGATCCCCTGCGGTCCGCGGAACTGGGCCTCACGCCGGCCCGGGTGGCCGAGGCTACCTACGGCGTAGTGGAGGGGACCACCGCGACCCTCTGGACGGCCAGGGACGGGACGAGACTCCCCGTGGTGGTTCGCTATCCCCGGGACGGCCGGGCCGACCTGGAGTCCGTCCTCCAGGTCCACGTGCTACCGGGAGTTCCCCTGGAGGAGGTGGCCGAGGTCACCTGGGAACTGGCGCCGAACCTGGTCACCCGGGAGAACCTCCTTCCCACCGCCGATGTGGCCGGCTTCCACGACGGGCGGGCCTTCAGCCACGTGGTGGGGGACCTGGCCCGGGCCCTGGAGGAGATCCCGGTCCCCGCCGGATACGCCATGGACATCACCGGGGAGATGAGCGACCTGGCAGAGTCCAGGGACCAGATGGTCTTTGCCCTGCTCCTGGCTCTGGTGGCGGTGTACCTGCTGCTGGTGGTCCAGTTTCGGTCCTTCCTGCATCCCCTCACCGTGATGCTGGCGGTGCCCCTGGTGGTGGTGGGCGTGGCCGTTGCCCTCCTGCTGGCCCGGCAGGTGATCTCCATGGCCGTCCTCATGTCTCTGGTCCTCCTGGTGGGGATCGCTGTGAACAACTCCATCATCCTCCTGGACTTCGTCTTGCGGCGTCGGGAGGCCGGAAGCGATCGGGAAGGTGCCGTCCTGGAGGCCGTCTCCGTCCGGTTCCGCCCGGTCATGATGACCACTTTCTCTACGGTGGCCGGGATGGTCCCCCTCGCCCTGGAGTGGTCCCTGGGCGCCGAACGATTCTCTCCCATGGCGGTGGCCATCATCGGGGGTCTCACCGCGTCGTCCCTTCTCACCCTGGTGGTGGTCCCGGTATTCTACACGGTCCTGGACGACCTCCAGGCCCGGGTGCGGTCCATCGGCGCATGAGGCGAGGCATGGCGAGAACGACCAAGAAAGAAGCGATTCTGGATGCGGCTCTGGCCCTCTTTGCGGAGAAGGGGGTGGATGCCACCACCACGCGTGAGATCGCGGAGCAGGCGGACACCGCGGAGGGAAACCTCTACCGGCACTTCGAG
>PWWP01000342.1 GCA_003562075.1 Gemmatimonadota bacterium | reverse complement strand
TGGACGCTGAGTCCGAGGTGGGAGGGTAGGCCCGTGTCTTCAGCCACGCCTACGTTGGCTCACCGCCTTCAGGACGGGACGGTGGCCGCAGTCGCCTTCCTCCTGCGCATCGTTCCGGAGGTCGTGGCCCAGGGCCTGGGATGGGGGCTGGGGTGGCTGGCCGGATCCGTTCTCCGGGTCCGGCGGCGTGTGGTGGATGAGAATCTGGCCCGGGCTTTTCCCCGGGAGAGCAAGCGTTGGCGCAGACGTGTGGCGGCTCGGGTCTTCCCCCACATCGGGCGGGAAGCCGTGACCCTCCTTCGGCTCGCCGGCGCCTCTCCGGCAGACATTCGCAGTCGGACGCAGGTCCAGGGGTTCGACGCGGTGGAGGAGGCGCTGGCCCAGGGGAAGGGCATCCTGTTCTTGACGGGACACCTGGGAAACTGGGAGATCGGCGGGGGAGGTACGTCGGCCCGGGGGATCCCCCTGGATGTGGTGGCCCGAACCCAGAGAAACCCCCTGATCGACGCCCGACTCAACGCTTCCAGAGCTCAACTCGGAATGGAGGTCATCGACCGCAAAGAGGCGCCACGGAAGGTTCTTCGGGCTCTTCGAAAGGGGCGGGGGGTTGCACTGGTGGCCGACCAGAACGTCCGGCGAGGTGACTTCTTCGTGGAGTTCTTCGGGACTCCCGCCAGTACGGCCCGGGGGCCGGCCCTCTTCGCTCGTCGAACAGGAGCCCCGGTCTTCCTGGCGTTTCCGCTCCGACTTCCAGGCTGGAGAGCCCGATACAGGATTCGGTTCCAGCCACTGAGGGTGCCACGGGGCCCGGAAGGCGATGACGAAGGCTTCGACCGTCGCCTGACCCGAGCCTACCTGGCGGAGTTGGAAGAGGAGATCCGGAAGGCGCCGGAGCAGTACTTCTGGCCTCACAAGCGCTGGAAGACCCGTCCCTCGCGGGAGGGTGACAACGAGGAACCGACAGCTTCCGAGCCTGTATGACAGGACAGCCCAGCAGTTGGAGGAGGTCGCCCCCTACGATGAAGGCATGGAGGCGAGGCTTCGAACTCTCGGGCAGGGGCCGGCAAAACCACTGGGCCGGCGCCCAGAAACCTGCGTCCGCCACCGTGGAGTCGGCGTGATCTATATATGTGTTCCGGTCCACAACGAGGAGTCCACCATCGGGGTCCTCCTCTGGAAGATCCGGAAGGTAATGGCAGAGTTCGATCGGGGCTTCCAGGTCCTGGTCCTGGACGATGCCTCCACCGATGAGACTCCGGAGGTCCTGGAGAGCTACCGGCGGGCAGTCCCCCTGACGGTGATCCGGTCCGACGAGCGGCTGGGGCATGGGCGGGCCACCGCCCGGCTCCTGCAGGAGGCCTCGGCAGCTACTTCCTATCCCAAGCGGGACGTGGCGGTCACACTCCAGGGCGATTTCACCGAAGACCCTGAAGCGCTCGTCGACATGGTGAAAGCCATCGAAGGGGGCGCCGATCTGGTGGCCGGGGCCCTGGATGACACCGAGCTGCCCCGGGCCCAACGACTGGCCCGCTGGGGATCCCGGGTGCTCCTCCGAAGGGTCGTCCGGGAGGCCCCCGTCTCCGATCCCCTGGCCGGCTTCAGGGCGTATCGGATCATCGTCCTCAGGAAAGCCCTCCGACAACTGGAGGAGGAGGGTGAAGCCCACCTCGTTACTCGGGATGGCTGGGCAGGAAATCTGGAGTTGCTGGCTCGGACGGCACCCCATGCGAGGCGAGTGGAAGAAAGCCCTTTTCAGATGCGCTTCCAGCACCGACAGCGGGAATCCCGGTTTCATCCCTGGGAGGCCATCAAGGCGATCTTTCCGTTGCGAAAGATGGCGTGGCCCGTGACCCTCCTCCTGGCTCTCCTGGTGGCCGCAGGACCAGCCACGGAGCAGCTCCAGGCCCAGACCGAATCACCCCCTTGGGCAGGTCCGGTGGAGAGCGGAGTGGCGCCGGTTCCCTTCGGACCCGGGGAGCGAGCCGAATACCAGGTGCGCCTGGGTCGGATCTCGGTGGGCGAGGGGCATATGGCCGTTCATGGCGTGGAAAACGTCCGGGGCAACCGCTCCTATCACCTCTCGATGGGGGTGAGTGGCGGGATCCCCCTGGCTCGGGTGAACAATCTCTATCAGTCCTGGCTTGACCTGGACAAACTCTCGGCTCACCGCTTCATCCAGGATCAGAACGAGATCCGGACCGAGCGATTTCGCCACTTCGAGTTCTTTCCGGCGGAAGGACGATGGACACGGGTCGATGTGGATGAGGAGGGGGATTTGGCCACCGATCTTCCCCTGGATGACATCTCGTTTGTCTATTACGTCCGGAGTCTCCCCCTGGAGGTTGGGGAAACCTATGTCCTGGATCGCTACTTCCGGGACCGGGGGAATCCGGTCATCGTGGAGGTGGTCCGGAGGGATACGGTGGAGGTGCCGGCCGGAACCTTTGAGACCATCGTGGTCGAGCCGACTATCCAGACCCGAGGCCTCTTCGGCGAAGGGGGTGAGGCTGAGATCCACTTCTCCGACGATGAGCACCGGATCCTGGTCCAGATGCGATCCAGGGTTCCGGTGATCGGTTCCCTGTCCCTCCACCTGAAGGATGTGAGCTACGGCACCCCTCTCCGAAGCTTCAGCCCGGTGGAGGTAGAGGAGCTTTCCGTACTGGACCACTGAACCCGGGCTCAGGTTGATGTCTTGAGTCCCAGGTAGGAGGGGCCTCTCCACGTGGGCCGGGAAGGCAGGCCCGCTGCCGTGACACTATCCGCCGGGTTGGATCACCCCTGAGGGGGACTGTGGGTCAGTGGGCCCTCGGTTCCAGCGTCCTCCGCCTCCATGAGAAACAGGGAGGGGCCTCGGAGTTTCTTGCCCTTCACCCGGATCTCGAAGTCGTACCGTCCCGGCCTGGGGAAGACCACATCTTCCAGGGGAAGAACCAGACGGGTCCGGGGAGGCGGACGGTCGCCGGTGCGGGCATCCACATCGGTGTGGCCATCCACGGTGAGGGACGGCCGTCCCTCCGGGCCGACCAACTCCACCTTGAACTTGATCCTTCCCTCATCGCCCCGGTCCCACTCGATTGTGGTGACCAGGACCATCCGTTCTTGTTTGGCGGGGAAGCCGGGCGCCATCAGGTCATTGAAGATTCCGTGGACATCCATTTTCCCATCGGGTCGGACCTGGGCGTCATCACAGACAAGCGCTAGCTGGACGTACATGTTGGTGTGGGTCGGGGCTCCTGAAACGGGGAGCCGTGGTCTTGTGCCAAGCGAGCAGGCTCGGGGACTCGATGAAGAAGGCTGATCGGGCCTCTTGATGCAAGCGTCAGGGGGGCGGTCCCGCCGTATCGGTCGGCCAGGGAGGGTGAGCTGAGGGTTTGCGTGATCCGGTTGGGAGTCGTTATGTTTGGATGCTAGAACATTTTTCTTCACCGCAGCATCTTACCCGGGGCCGGTTCTCGGAGCAGTTGGGCCCAGGTTCAGACGTCCGCGTCTACCTCCCACCTCCTCGTCGGGCCCCGCGGTCATCCCGGGACCGGGTGTGACCCGGGTCGGGCCCACTTGCGAGCCTCGCCTGCTACTCCTCAGCTTTCATTGGAGCAGCCGGACGGATCAGTGGCCCTGCCCCTGCGGCATTGTAATATCCAGATCAGGAGGTTTCATGACGAATAAGACCAAACTCAAGGACCGAGCCCGCGACGAGCTCTTCAGCCACATCAATCGTTGCGCCGTCCTCCAGGCAGCCGAGGAGGATCAGAAGCACTGGATGGAAGAGACCATGGATTATCTGGCTGAGCGCTATCCGGATCTCTCCGAAGGCGATCTCCAGGGCCTCTTCACCCTCGGAATGCGTTTCTGCCGTCCGGCCATCCCCCATGGACGGCCTGGAGGGGAAGCAGATGAGGCCGAGGAGGAAGGCGGAGCCGTGGAAGCACAGGAGACGCAGGAGCCCGTCGGTGCTGCATCCACCGAGGAGGTCTCGGCCGTCTGAGGCCTTCGAACGCCGTTGGCCCTCCTGCCGGGAGGAGCCTTCGGGGAAGCCTCCGATGGGCAGGGGGCGGGACGCCGCTGAAGCGAGCGGCTTCCCGCCCTTTTTCCATTTCCGGTCCGGAAGGCCGTTGAGAAGTGGAGGGCGCTCCCAACGGTGGCGCCCTCTACTTCGTGGATGGCCTCTTGGAGGGTTGAGGAAGCAAGAGTCGGGGCTGGCCCATCCGGTCCGAGCCCTGTAGATTTTCCTCCAGTGTCCCGGGTCGATTCCCGATCCTCATCCTCCCCTGCGGGAGCCTCCTGGATGGCCCATCAGTTTTGGAGCTCCGAAGAGTACGACGAAAGGGCGCATTCGCTCTACAGTGCAGGTGACCTGGACGGGGCTCTCGAGACGCTGAAAGAGGGCCTCGCGCTTTATCCCAACGCCGTGGAGTTGTACGTGGGCCTCGGCTATGCGCGCCTGGCCCGAGAGGAGTTTGCCTGGGCCCGCCAATCCTTCGAGTCGGCATTGGCCCTGGATGGCACCCATGAAGATGCTCTGGCTGGATTGGGGGAGGTCCTTCTTCGCTTTGGACAGCGAGAACAGGCTCTGGCCCTGTTCCAGACCGTGGAGGAAATGGGGTTCGAGGACGATGTGGAGCTCATGCTCACCATGGGGCGAGCTCTGTACCGGGAGGGGCTCTTTCCCCAGGCCCTGGACCGGTTCCTGAGACTGGCTGCGGTCCGACCAGATGTCCCCGATGCCCTGGCTGCGGCAGGGTACTGTCTCCACCGCCTGGGTGAGGGAGTGAAGGGAGCTCGTTATCTCCGCCGCGCCCTGAAGCAGAATCCTGCGCTGAATGAGGCCCGAGTGTACCTGGGACACATTCTGTATGATCGGGGCGATTGGGAGCCTGCCCTCCGGGAGCTTGAGCAGGTGCCCCCTCTCGAGCACTGGGATCCCCTGGCAGTCTGGCGTCTCGTTGAGCTCAAGCGGTCCATCTACCGGATCAGTCAGGACGATCCTCGCCTTGGTCCGTGGCTCGATCGACTTCGACAGCTGGAGGCGGAAGACGACGATCCCGTGGAGCGTCTCCTCACCGAAGTGGAGGCGCGTTTCGGGGGCGGGGGCATCTGGCCACTTCGGAACGAGGATCAGCTGGAGCTCTTCCAGGGAAGGGAGGCGGATGCTACCTCACCTGTCCGCATCCGGGTCGAAGGCGGACGGGTGTACCGGGGAAGTTGGCCTGGCCTGGTCAGACAGATACGGGATGCGGCCGGTTTTTCCCACGAGCCCCTCACCGACTTCATGCGCCGGACGGCAGAGCGGTGGCGGGAGGAACATGGCCTGGACGTCCCCTTCAGCGACCCCCGGAGCTTCCTCCGGAGCGCAGTCGACGCCGGGATCTATGAACTCCTGGATGACGTGGGACCTGAACCCCCTTCTCCGGATGTCGGAGAATGAACCGAAAACCTCAAGTGACTCCATGAAAAGCGACCTTTCACTCACCGATCGGTTCTTCACAACCCTGGTTGACGAGATCCGGCAGAACGAACCAGCCTACCTTCACTCCACCTTCACCGTAGCCGAGATCTACCAGTCCCTGGTCCCCTATCGCACCCATCGGGACCAGATCGGGGTGGAGATGAACGGTGACTACGAGGACGCCCTTCTGAGGCTTCTGGCCGGAGAGGGGGAGTATCTGGAGATGGAATCGGACACGGCCCGGGAACGGATTCGCCTGGAGCTTCGCTCATCGAACCCCAACACCGGGCTCTACCGGGAGTACGCCGCCGTGGGCGTCCGGGTGAACCGAGAGAAGGCCCAGGAAGTGACGGGCCCCACCTCGGACCAGAAGGCGGACCTTCCCTCACAAGCTGACGCCCAGGAAGAGCTCCCGGTCTCCGATGAGGAGCTGGATGAACTGGTGGGTCGGACCCTTGGGGCGGCGGCCAGGGAAACCGGTGAGGCTCTCCAACTGGGGGATCTTCTGGGGGAGGATGAGGACGAACCGGCCAGGCCGAAGAAGGAGGGGAGCACGCAGGCTCGAGTTGATGACCCCGCACCTGAACCGGAGACGACAGCCGTGACTGCCAACCACTCCTCCCAGGCACTCTCCCGGGCAGAGACGCCCACCACTCCAGAGGTGGAGGAACGGGCGCGTCCCTCAGTTCTGGAGATCCCCGACGACATCCAGATGGATGAAGCCCCCAGCCATTGCCCGGAGTGCACGCACAGCCTCCCGGACCGGGATTCCCTTTGTTTTTGTCCGTACTGCGGCATCAACGTGTTCGTGCTTCCATGCAAGGAATGTGACGAGATCCTGGAGAGGGGCTGGAACTTCTGTATCGCATGCGGCACGGGTGTGGATTGATTGGCGTCTGAGGTGGGGTCTGGCCGCCGGCTGATGAATCAGCGGTTGGGATGGCGACGGACCATCGGGTTCGGGGGGCTGAGGGTGGGCGCTTCCATCCTGGTCGGGAGCATGCTGGTAGGGTGTGAAGGAACTCTGCCACCTCCTTCCGACCCGGAGCTCCGGGAGGAATTGGGGATCGCCGACCACATTCCCATCCACCAGGTTCTCCTGAGCGGACGGGGAGATCACACCCGGGTTCTGCCCGCCTACCTGGAGATTCGGAGCGGCGACATCGTCCAGTTCCGGGTCATGGACCGGAGAGTCCACCAGGTGCGCTTCGTGGAGGAATCGTTGGCCTTGCCCCACCGAGACTTTCTGGAGTCTACGGGCCAACTTCGCTTCCCTCCACTGACGGAGCAGGACGCCCGCCTGGTCCTCACCTTCGAAGGTGCCCCTGCAGGTGATTACCCCTTCATCGTCGAAGGATACGGTGAGCCCCGGGAAGGTCGGATCGTGATCACCGAGAGCTGAGCCCCATCCCCATCCCTTGCCGGCGGAGCGTCCCGGTCCACGGCCAGCGGTCGGAAGGCTGTGGAAGAACAGGAGTGTCATCGTGGGTGCGCCTTGGTTCTTGAGCAGCCCTTCAGTGGCGAGGACCGTGGGGCACCCGTATACTCCCTCTTTTCGGCTGGAAGAAGTTTCGGCCGTCTCTTCGGCCTTCAGCTTCAGTACCGGAGCGGAGGAAATGGAGATGGTTCCAAGGTTCCCAATCATCCTCCACTGAACCATGCCCCGTATCGCCCTCATTCCTGGAGACGGAGTGGGCCCCGAGGTCCTGGGCGAGGCTGCCCGCATCCTCCGGGTCCTCGATCAGACGAGTTCTCTTCGTCTTGAAATGGATGAGTGGCCTCTGAGTGCCGACCGCTACCTGGAGACCGGCATCGCCATCACCGACGACGAATTCAGTCGCCTCGAAGGGGAATACCAGGCCATCCTCCTGGGAGCGCTGGGCGATCCCCGGGTTCCCGGAAATGAGCATGCCCGGGACATCCTCCTGGGCCTCCGCTTTCGACTGGACTTGTACGTCAACTACCGACCGTGCCGGGTTCTACTCCCCGCCCACTCCCCCCTCCGAGCACCGGAGGGAGGGAAGATGGATCTCCACATCTTCCGAGAGAACACGGAGGGGATCTACGCAGGGATGGGAGGCACGCTCCGGGCCGGCACTCGGGATGAGGTGGCCATCGAGGAGGACGTGAACACCTGGAAGGGGGTAGATCGAATCGTCCGCGCTGCCTTTCGGTTTGCGGAGATCAGAGGGCTTACCCGCATCACACTGGTGGACAAGGCCAACGCCATGACCCACGCCGGCGGTCTGTGGCGACGGGTCTTCACTGAGGTAGCAGAGGCGTATCCGGATCTGGAGACGGAGGCCATGTACGTGGATGCTATGGCCATGGACCTGATCCGGAGACCGGACCACCACCGGGTCGTGGTCACATCCAATCTCTTCGGAGACATCCTCAGCGACCTGGCTGCGGCGCTCATGGGGGGAATCGGTCTCGCACCGTCAGCCAATCTACATCCGGGGCGACACGCCCTTTTCGAACCTGTTCATGGCTCGGCTCCCGATATCGCCGGGGAAGGGGTGGCAAATCCGATGGGGGCCATTTTCTGTGTTTCACTCCTCCTGGATCACCTGGGGGAGGAGAAGCTCGCTCGTCACCTGGAGGCGACGATTCAGGACGCGCTTCGGGAAGGCGTGGTGACGCCCGACCTGGGAGGAACCAGCGATACGGTGGGGGTGGGAAGATGGATTGCGGATCGATTGGCCGGGAACCTGGCAGAGGATGGCCCACATGCATAGCGAGAAGAAGAACAAGAATATCGGCGAGATCCTTCATGAGTTGGGGAGGGTCAGCCAGGAGGACATCGATCGGGCCGTTGAGCACCAGCGCCAGGAGGGCGGGTTCTTCGGACAGGCATTGGTGGCTTTGGGGGTAGTGCAGCAGGAGGAGCTCGAGTGGGGCCTGGCTTCCCAGTTCAACCTGCCCTACATCTTCCCCGAGGCATCGGCCGTGGACCCTGAAGTGGCCGGACTGGTGAGTTCGGACTGGGCCCTGAGCCATACCGCTCTTCCCATCGCCCGGGCGGACGATCGGATCACCCTGGTAGTCCACTCCCCTCTCCAGACGGCACCGGCCGAGGAACTGGAGGAGCGCACCGGCCTGGACGTTGAGTTGGCTCTGGCCTCAGCCGGTAACATCCGGCAGGTCATCCGGCAGGTCTTCTCCAGGGATCGTCTCGGGCCGGATCCCCTGGCGGCCGGCGAGGCTGTGTCGCTGGATGAACTTCGGACCCTGGCTCAACTGAACCAGGCTCGCCGGTGGGGGGTGTCGGTCCGAGATGGTCGGGCGCTGGGCTGGTACGAGGAAGGGGACGAGGTCCGACGGTTTCGTCTCCGAGCCGACTGGGAAGCGGTCCTGGAGCGGATCCTTTCCCCCTCTCCCGGAGAGCGTCTCCCGGCCAGGGGGGAAGGGGACTGGCTCGCTCAACTTCGCCAGGGTGGTCGCTCCTCGGTCGTGGCTGTCCGAGGGATCTCCACTGCCATGGGGTACGAGCTTCTCATCACCCCTAGCGACACCAACACCCCGGCACCGTCGGCACCCGAGCCTCCTGAAGATGTGATTCAGGAGGTGCGACTTCTCCTGGGTGAGGGTCCGCTGGTGTTGGGAATCCGAGGGAACCCGTCCGGTGTTGCCCTGGAACTCCTTCCAATCCTCCCTGCTCAGCTCCTTCCCCCGGGGCACCGATCCCTCTACTTGATGGCCCGGGAAGGTCCTTCCCCTTCGGCTGGAGAAATCCTCACCCTCCCCCTGGAGGGCCCTGAAGCCGTCACGGAGCGCCGCCTGCGGGAGCTCAGGGAGTTCCGCTTCGACGCGGTGGCTCTTTCCCTGGACCCGGAAGCGACGACTGTCCACAGCTCCGCTCTCAAGCTGGCACCCTTCACCCTGATCCTCCTTCCGACCCCGAAGGGAGACGATCAGGAGGTAATGGTGCCGGGCGTGGACTGGGTCCTGGACGTGCATCGGGAGGATGAGGATGAGTGGCGCTGGACCCTGACCCGGACACGGGGGGAGGAAGTGCAATGACTGATACGGTGATGGGGAGGGTGTGATGGCGAAGATCGATCAGTTCCTGAAGGCCCTGGCAGAACACGGTGGGTCCGACCTTCATCTGACCACAGGCGCCCGGCCCCTCATGCGTCTGCATGGCGAGATGAAACCATTCCCGTTCCGGGAGATGACTTCCCGGGACATGGAATCCCTTCTGTTCGAGATCATGAAGGACGAATGGAGGGAGATCTTCCTCGAGACCATGGATTTCGATTTTGCCTACGAGATCCCCGGGGTTTCCCGCTTCCGGGTCAACGTATTCCTGCAGCGGAAGGGGATGGGCGCTGTTTTCCGGACCATTCCCACCGAGATCATGACGGCGGATCAGCTCAACCTTCCCGAGGCCGTGAGAAATTTTGCCCGGCTCTCCAAGGGACTCATTCTGGTCACCGGACCCACCGGCTCAGGGAAATCCACCACCTTGGCTGCTCTGGTTGATCTCATCAATGAGACCCGGAGCGATCACATCCTCACCATCGAGGATCCAATCGAGTTCACACACGCGAACAAGATGTGCCTGGTCAACCAGCGGGAGGTGGGCACCAACACCCGATCCTTCGCTACGGCTCTTCGGGCAGCGCTCCGGGAGGACCCGGACGTGATCCTGGTAGGTGAAATGCGTGACCAGGAAACCATTGAGCTGGGGATGACTGCGGCGGAGACCGGTCACCTGGTCTTCGGCACCCTCCACACGAACTCGGCGCCCAAGACCGTGGATCGGATCATCGATGTCTTTCCTCCGGATCAGCAATCCCAGATCCGGTCCATGTTGGCCGAATCCCTGAAGGGAGTGGTTTCCCAGGTTCTATTGAAGCGGAAAGGAGGGAAGGGACGTGTGGCGGCGCTGGAAATCATGGTGGGCACCTCGGCACTTGCCAACCTCATCCGAGAAAACAAGGTGCACCAGATCCCCTCCATCATCCAGACAGGAAAGAAGGATGGGATGCAACTCCTGGATCAACACATCATGGACCATCTCATGGCCGGTGCCATTGACGCTCGGGAAGCGCACATGAAGGCCCACAATAAACAGATCTTCGCGGCCCGATTGAAGGAGGAGGAGGGCGGGGGCTGAGCAGCCGGGAGGAAGGTGTGTGCCGGGAGGTTGGTGAAGACTCCTTAAAAGGCTGTTGAAGAAGTAGAGGCGCCACCGTTGGGAACGCCAGGGAGCGCCTTCGTCGTTCGAACCCGGGCCAGACCCTGGGGTATCGCACCCCGGTCCACCCTCCGGTGGAGCGTTACCAAGACCTGATCCACCCTCATCATCTTCATTCCCAAGGGAAATCCATGGCCAGACACGCTGACGACGGAGACGTGGTCTTTCTTTCCGGAACCCGAACAGCCTTCGGAACCTTCGGCGGGAGTTTGAAGGACTTCAGCGCAACTGACCTGGGCGTGTTCTCAGCCAGAGGCGCTCTGGAGGCAGCCGGCGTGGAAGCCGAGTCCGTGGACCACGCCATCTATGGGAACGCCCTCCAGACCTCCTCCGATGCCATCTACCTGGCCCGGCACGTAGCACTGCGTTCGGGCCTCCCCCAGGAGGTCCCGGCGGTCACGGTGAACCGTCTCTGTGGATCGGGCTTCCAGGCCATTACCCAGGGAGCCCAGGAGATCCTCCTGGGGGACGCAAAAGTGGTTCTCTGTGGAGGGACCGAATCCATGAGTCAGGCGCCCCACGTGGTGCGAGGTGCCCGCTGGGGGGGGCTCCGTCTGGGGGATGCCGGTGGACAGTTCGAGGATCTGCTGTGGCAGGCCCTCCTGGATTCCAATTGCGGGCTCACCATGGCCCAGACAGCTGAAGAGTTGGCTGACCGGTACGAGGTCACCCGTGAGGAAGCCGACGAAGTGGCGGCAAGGAGCCAGACCCGGGCGGCCAGGGCCTGGGAGGAAGGCCATTTCGACACCGAGATCGTTCCGGTGACGGTGAAGACCCGAAAGGGGGAGGTGGAGTTTGCCCGAGACGAGCACCTGCGCCCTGACACCACCATGCAGTCACTGGCTCGCCTTCGGCCCTATTTCCGGAAGGACGGACTGGTGACGGCTGGAAATGCGTCCGGGATCGGCGACGGAGCGGCCTCCGCCGTCCTGGCCTCCGGGGAGTGGGCCCGGGAGAAGGGGCTCAGACCGTTGGGGCGCCTCGTGTCCTGGGCATTTGTAGGGGTGGAGCCCAAGGTCATGGGAATCGGTCCCGCCCCGGCCATCCGGAAGGCTCTGGAAAAGGCGGACTTGTCCCTGGGAGAGATGGATCTCGTGGAGGTGAATGAAGCCTTCGCCCCCCAGTACAAGTCGGTAGAGAAGGAATTGGGGCTGGATCCTGAGCGGACGAATGTGAATGGTGGAGCCATCGCACTGACCCATCCTCTGGCGGCTTCCGGTGCCCGCATCACCGTGCATCTTCTTCACGAACTGCGCCGGCGCGGCGGCCGATTCGCCGTGGGCTCGGCCTGCATCGGGGGAGGGCAGGGTGGTGCTGTCGTCGTGGAGGCCTTCCCCGTCGAATAGCGGACACAATGTTCAGCTCTCGGCACCTACCGGATGAGGAGCGGACGAATCTATTTGAGCGCATACCCAGCTAGAGGAGGAGCAGCACGTGAGTATTGAGAAAGTGGGAGTTGCCGGATGTGGCCTGATGGGAAGTGGGATCGCCGAAGTGGCGGCTCGGGCGGGTAAGGATGTTCGGGTTCGTGAGATCGATGAAGCCCAGGTCGAAGCGGGCCGAGGACGGATCGAGAAGTCTCTGGGTCGAGCGGTGAAGCGGGAGAAGATCACGGCGGAAGAGCGAGATGAGGTCCTCGGGCGGATCTCCTTCACGACCGAGGTGGAGGCGTTGGCCGATCGGGATCTGGTGATCGAGGCCGTGGTGGAGGACCTGGCAGTGAAGAACGAACTCTTCCAGGCTCTGGATGAGCTGTGCGGCGATCAGACCATCTTCGCTTCCAACACCTCATCCTTGACCATTACCGACATGGCTGCCGCGGTGAACCGGCCAGATCGGGTAGTGGGGCTCCACTTCTTCAATCCCGTCCCCGTTATGAAGCTGGTGGAGGTCGTCCGGACGATCGCCACCTCCGAGGAGACCTTTGAACGGGCCTTCGATTTTGCTGGGGAGCTGGGGAAGGAACCGGTTGCCGCAAAGGACAACTCGGGTTTCGTGGTGAACCTCCTGTTGGTGCCATACATGCTCGATGCCATCCGACACCTGGAACGGGGGGTAGCCTCTATTCCCGACATGGACAAGGCCATGGTCCTGGGATGCGGTTACCCCATGGGCCCGTTCACCCTATGCGACTTCGTAGGGAACGATACGACCCTGAAAATCGCTGAAATCATGTTCGATGAATACCGGGAGGAGCGGTACGCTCCGCCTCCGCTCTTGAAGCGCCTCGTGGCCATGGGACGGTACGGCCGGAAGTCGGGGAAGGGATTCTACGACTATTCAGGCGACGAGCCCGTACCTCTGGACGTGGGTTGAGGAGCTGAGAGTCGGGCCATCAGCCCCTACCTCTCGGGTGAGCGCACGAAAAGCCGGCGGTAGCCAATCCAGGTGGCCGCCGCCGGCTTCGTGCATCGCTCCTGCTGTAAGCAAGAACCTCGAGACCTTCCGAGGTCCAATCTCGATCAGCGGCGGGGTTTTCCGTCCCGACGCTGGCGCCGGCGCTCCCGACGGATGGCGGCTTCCTTCTTCCGCTTCCGTTGAGCACTGGGCTTCTCGTAGAAACGCCGCTTCCGAAGCTCAGAATAGAGCCCGGAGCGCTGGACCTTGCGCTTGAACTTCCGCAACGCCCGCTCGAGGTTATCGCCTTCCTGAACGATCACTTCCAAGAGAATCACACTCCTTGATGCGTCTTGACCATGAATGGTCGCAACTGAGGACAGTAGATTCTAAAAATAAGCCGGAGTTGCAGTGAGATCAACTGCTTCCCTTACCGGACTTTTCTATGTCAACGGGACAGCGCTCCCCCCTGACTCTGCAACGTCCCCGCCCTGAAAGCGCCGGTCCATGCTCTCGGGCACCCGTGTGAACGGCTGTCGCCGCCGGTGCCTGGAGAAAGAGGTGCTGGGGCGATCCTCCAATCCTCACTCGGAAGGCAGGTCCCAGGCTCCTCAACTCGGATCAGGCGGTTCCCTCCTCTTCGCTCCGGCTCTCCGGCGATGGCGCTCCGTCCCAGGTGGGTCCACTCCGATGGAGGGAGTGGGTGTAGAGACGATAGACCTCTTCATGGGCCAGGTAATCCTGAGCCCACAATTCGAAGGGGGGCAGGGGAAGCAGGCTCTCGATCTTCTCGACCACCATCATGGCGAATTGGAGGCGGTCCCGGGCCCCGAAGTCGAAACGCTCCCCGTCCAGGATTCGGGAGACGGCATCCTGGAAGTCCTCCGGCTCCACCAGTGTGATGAAGTGAGCGACCTGGTCCAGCCGGTAGGAGGCGTAGATGGAACGGAGTTCGGCCAGCGTTTTTCCTTCTACCGACTCCTCGTCCTCCTCCCATTCGCCGGAAAGCTCCCGGGAGTTGGTCCGAAGCATCTCTCCGAACCATCGCCGGAGCCGAGGCGGATCCTGTTCCTCCCGTTCCCGGGTGTGGAGAGCCGAGGAGAGGAGGCCTGAGAGGAGAGGACGTCCCAAGCCCCGAGCCTTTCGGTCGATTTCGGCTTCCGAAGCTTCCAGGAAGATGTCTGCTGTGCGGATCTCATCGTCTTCCGATTCCGCCTCCCGGTCGCTGGGCCGAAAGGCGAAGTACCCTTTCCACCGGCCTCGTTCTCCCTGGAATGTGACGAGAAAGCAAGCCCAGGATTCCCCCTCCCGGTCGAGAAAGCCTACGGAGCGGCGGTGGTGTCGGTCAGAGGTCACGTACTGGTCTGGTCGGGATGGGGGGGAGCGATCCGGTCGCCATTGGACGACCACACGCAAAGATGCTCGGAGAAGGGGGAGGGAGCAAGGAAGAGTCGGCCGGGTGATGTGGATCCCCGGTCCCTGCTTCTCAAGCAGCCGGCAAGAACCGGGGGGATTCTCTTGCGGCTGGCTGAATCTCCGGGTTATGCTGGACAGTCCCTCCTGCGGGTGGCACCGTCAGGAGGGGTGGAAGGAACCGACGCAGAAAAGAAAAGAGCCCCCGGCTGGCAACCGGAGGCTCTTCCGAACGGCGCGGGCCTGGCGAGCCCGGGACATTCCTGAATCCTTGTGTAGGGAAAGTCTACGGGTCGCCTGCGGCAGGTGTCAAGGGGGAGGTGTGCCGGGAGTCCATCTTCGACTTCCCGGAACCCTCCATCTTCGACATCAGCCCACGATCCCTGCCTTTGGGAGAGCTCCGGTGTGCCCCTGCACCAGGAGCCACGTGGATGAACCCGAGTATCAAGACCAGTTCTCCGGTAAGCGTCTCGCCCGTTCTGCCGGGCATCGGCACCCTCTCGCTGAGGCGAGCCGTTCTTCAGACTTCTCCTGACCAGGATCCCGCTACCTATGCCGAAGATCTGGGGATGGGCGTGGTCGTGTCCCAGGATGGCCAGGGAGGGGTAGAGCTCCTGGAGTTGGGAAGTGGGCGTCTTCGGACCGTCACCGTAGAGGGTCCGGTTGTGATCCTGGGCTGGGTCCTCCTCTCCACTTTTGAACGGCTACAGTCGGCGCTGGCAGAAGAGAGGAGCGACAGCCTTTCCCGGCTCGGCTGGGCATTGGCGCTCCGAGTCCTGGAGCAGAACGGTTTCAACGCCGTAACCCGATCCATCATTCTGCGCATGGGTTTCCGAGACGTGGTTCGAGATCTGGATCCCCATGAAGGCGCGGCCGTGCGCCTCCTCCTGGACGGGGGCGGGGTGGCCAGGATTGCATTGGACCCCGAGTCAGCGGGGCTTCGCATCACGACGGGGAAACTTGCACGTGAGCCCCGCCTCGAGGAAGCGCTGCAACGGGCCTTTCCCTCTGCCGAGCTGCTGGCTGAGGGCGCTGTAGGGGCTGCGGCAAGTCAGGCCTATCTGCTCTCCTTCCGGTTGCCGGGAAGTGTGACTGAATCCAGAAAGCTCGTGGCTGATATTCGCCGGGGAATCGTCGCGCTTCTCCAGGAGATGGAACCTCGAAGGCACCAGGCCTTGAGAGAGCACCTGGATGTGTTTGGAGCACGGGATTCGCTGGCTCACCTTCAGGACGAAGGGCGAATTCGTCGGCTGGAAGCGGTAGAGGGAAGCGTCGCAACGGTGGACTCGGTCCCAGGCGGATCAGGGAGGGTCCACTGATGGCTCCTGACACTCCCTTCACCCGGGATCCGAGGCGGCAGGAGTCTGCAGGCACCGACGGAACAGGACTCCTTCATCCAGGCCGGCCCCAGCCCCGGAATGATGGCCGATACGTTCCCACCCCTCCAGGACTTGATGGTCTGAGGGGCATGTACGAACGGTACTGTGACCAGGAGGCCCGTGCCCTTCTCCAGTTGATCCCCAGGGAAGGGCTCCGGGAGTTGAGCCGGAGGGCTCGCCAGGCCGACACTCGAGGAGGTCGGTTGACAGTAACCATGGGAAACCCAGGCGCGGCTCCAGATCCCATGGCCCGGTTGGTCCAGATGGCCCGGACAATCCTGCCCCTGCCGCCGTATCGGGTCTGGCTGCAGAGTTATCTGGACGACCGGTTTGCCTACCTGGCTCATATGGGGATTGCCAGTGCTCCGGAGCGGGCCGAGCCGGTACTGGTGGATGTTCGCCCCGTGGCGGGTGGGTGGACCGGGGAGCTGCACCTGTCTCGTTGCCAGGACGGCTGGCGGGGGTTCATTCAGTTTACGCGCGAGGGCACTGGCGAGAGCCACCGAACCACGGAAATCTTCCGTGGGGCAGATCCGCGGGTCATCCGGGAGCGGTTCTGGGAATATGGTGCGACCACCCTGGAGGCGTTCCTCCGCTCCGTCCTCCCCTGAGAGAGGCTCGAGGACTTTTTCGAAAAAATGCCCCTCGGACACAAGCGTGGCTTTTGGCGGACTCGGTTCCCGGAAGGTGCATGGAGACTGGCCTTTCTCAAAAAGAATTTGGAAAAACCGAGTCCCGGCCCGAGCTCGGAACACTTGAATATCCGGCTTTGGCCATTTCGTAAGTCGTTTGTTTACAATGGCTTATGGGTTTACGTGTTTTTTCCTGGATTGGCCGGGGAAGTCTTGCGTCTCGCCAAATTGGACCGTATCATCTTCTCCACCTTCTGACGAGGGTCGGCTCACCGGGGGTGCCAAGGGCGCTTCGGGGTGGGCCGGTCCTCCGAAACGACCGACCACTCCCAACCACCATTCTCCATTGTCAGATTCATCCGAGTGGGAAACCTGCTCAGTCCAACTGAACGTTCGCCTTCCCCGTGATGTGGCTGCCCAGGCAGAAGCGGTACAAGAGACAGACCCGGAGTTCCTGAGTCGGGTGATCCTGTACGGCTTCACGCGGCGATCGGTCTACAACCAACTTCGCCATGGCACAGGGGAAGGGGGCCGGGAAAGATCGGCTGATCAAACGGTGGGGCTCTGAACGAACGGTAGGAGTCTCGATCTTCCAGGGGCTGAATCTTCCAGGGGCCGGAATTCCCGCAGTTTCGGGAGGCCGGGGCTCATCCAGCTGATCCGTCTCCTGCCATTCCTCTTGACGCGGACCAGTTCGACGTCAAATGTTTGGCAGATGGATTGCTCCCTGCCCGGGACGCCGGGACCAGGGAGCGCGTCCCATCTTTGCCCGGGGTGGCACTTGAGTGGATCTGGACCCACCGAGGGTGGCCGTCCGAGGGAAGGGTCTGATCAGGCCCTCCTTCGAGCCAAGTATCTGGATTACTGTTCGGCTCGTGTTGCGGAGGTCATCCTTCAACTCACGGCAGACGAGATCTACCTCCTGGCCCAGGAGGCCGCACGGGCTGCTGAGCCGGAGGGAGAGTTCTCCTATGAAGAGGTCGTTCGGTTGGCTACTGAACGACTCTCTACTACCCTGTCCCTGCCTTCCTTTGAGACCTGGGCCGAAGCGTACCGGGAAGATCCAGCTCGTTTCGACCGGGAACTCCTGGGGCTGTGGGAGTCCGAGTTCACAGGGACCGAATCTTCAGGAGGCAACCCTTCCGGCAGCTCCTGAGATCCAGGCTTCCGGTGCGGGGGAAACCAAAGACGCCCGGCCTCGTGGAATCCACGAGGCCGGGCGCCCTGTTTCATGTACGCTGCGTTCAAACGGGCCCGTCAGAAAGGAAGGTCATCGTCTGGCTCGGTGATGTCCGGGCCTGCGTTCGAACTGCCGCCTCCCCCTCCCCCTCCAAAGTTTCCGCCACCCGAGGGGCCGCCGCCTCCGAATCCACCTCCGCCGGCCGGGCCGCCCTGACCGAGCATGACCATCTCGGTGGCCACGATGTCGGTCCAGTACCGCGTATTTCCCTTGTCGTCCTCAGTCTGGGAATATTCCAGGCGCCCTTCAACGTACAGGCGATCACCCTTCGTCACGTACTGCTCCACGATATCGGCCATCCGGCCGAAGAAGGTCAGGCGGTGCCATTCCGTCCGCTCCTGCTGCTGGCCGGTCCGGTCCTGGAAGGTTCGGTTCGTGGCCAGAGAGACCTTGGCCACCTTGGTGCCGGAGGGGGTCGTGCGGACCTCCGGATCCGAGCCCAGGTTTCCGATCAGCATGACCTTGTTCAGGGAACGACTCATCTCTGGCTTCTCCTCGATTTCGTTCCGGATGACAGGGTCACCCGGAGTGCTTCTGCGGTGGCTGGGGCCGGTCCCGGGCTACGGATGCCCGACGCCCCTGAATCAGAAGGTGGACCGGGGAAGAAGGTACAGCCACCTACGAGCCGGGGCCATGGGGGAAGAGGACGATGGAGGAGCTTCTCGGACGGACCGGGCGCTTGGCGTCCTCCCCTGAACGGGATACCATTCAAACGATGCATTCCTGTCAGATCGGACGCCATACCCCCTCAGAACACACGGAACGAAAGTCTCATGACTGATTCATCCTTCATCCGCTGGGAGGTCACCGACCGGGTGGCCACCGTCACCATTGATCGCCAGAAGAAGTTGAATGCCCTCAACCCGGACGTGATCCAGGAGTTGGGAGCCGCATTCGAGAGCCTTCGGAGTGACGATGAGGTTCTGGGGGTCATCCTCACCGGAGCCGGCGAGAAGGCCTTCGTGGCAGGGGCTGACATCGGGGTCCTGGCTGAAATGGATCCGGCTACGGGGGTGGAGGTGAGTCGGCAGGGCCAGTCCGTCTTCCGGGCCATCGAGACCTTCCCCAAGCCCGTCCTGGCCGCTGTAGGGGGATACGCGCTCGGGGGCGGCTGTGAATTGGCCCTGGCATGTCACCTCCGGATTGCATCGGAGAATGCGCGATTCGGCCTTCCCGAAGTGGGGCTTGGGATCATCCCGGGGTACGGCGGGACGATCCGGATGGCTCGCCTGGTGGGGCTGGGTCGGGCCATCGAGATGACGCTCACCGGAGAGATGATCGATGCAGATCGTGCTCGAGAGTTCGGCCTGGTCAACTCGGTGGTTCCCCGGGATGAGCTGGACGAAGCTGCCGGCAAGCTCATGGGGACCATCGTCTCCAACGGTCCGGTAGCGCTGAAGTGGGCCCTGGAGTCGGTCTACAACGCCCTGGACAGTACCACGGAGGAAGCGCAGCGCTTCGAGTCCTCCCTCTTCGGGCTCCTGGCGGCCACCGACGACATGCGAGAAGGGATGCACGCCTTCATGGAGAAGCGGAAGGCCCAGTTCAAAGGCGAGTGATCGGTCCCCCGCCCCACCGCCCGTGCACCTGGCTGAGCTGAGCCTGACCGGATTCCGGAATCTGGAGAACACCCATCTTCGATTCCCGGAGGAGGGTGTGGCCGTGGTGGGGCCCAACGCTCAGGGGAAATCAAATCTTCTGGAGGCCGTCTACTACTTGGAGTCTCTCCGCTCCTTCCGAGGTTCAGGTGACCGGGATCTGGTCCGTTTTGGGCAGGATTTCTTCCGGATCGAGGGACGAGTGGTGACCGGTCCGGGCGACACCCGCTTCAGGGATGAAGCCCGGGAGATGGTGGTGGCGGCCGGCTGGCTCCGGACCGGCCGTCGGAAGAAGGTGACCCTGGACGGGGAAGAGCCGCCCCGCCTGGGGGACGGTGTGGGGCACGTGGGAGCCGTCCTCTTCACTCCTGCGGACCTGGCGCTGGTGAATGAGGGGCCTCAGCTCCGCCGTCGCTTCCTCGACATCCTTCTCTCGTTGAATGAGCCGGGTTATCTGGAGGCGCTGCAGCGCTTTCGGCAGGCACTGGCCCAGCGCAATGCAGCCCTTCGAGAAAGCCAGGGCGCCAAGGCCGCCCAGGCATGGGATCCGCTCCTGGTCCGAGATGGTGCCTATGTCACCCTTCTTCGGGGTGCGTGGATCCACGGAATGTCCAGGGAATTCTCCCGTATCCACGCAGAGATCTCAGGCGAGGAGATGGCGAGCATGGGCTACGAGTCCGGGATTCCGGAGTTGGCTCCACCTCCCTGGGACCACGGGATGGTGACGGAGGGATACAGGGCAGCTCTGAAGGCAGCTCGGGAGCGGGAGGAACGCCAGGGTACCACCGTCATCGGGCCTCATCGCGACGAGATGTCGTTGGTGTTGGGAGAAGGCGATGGTGGGCGAGAGGTCCGGCGGTACGGTTCGGGGGGGCAGCGGCGAAGTGTGGCTCTGACCCTCCGTCTCCTGGAAGCCGAGACCATTCGAAGTCGGAAAGGTCGAGAACCCATCTTACTCATGGATGACATCCTGGCTGAACTGGACGAGGACCGGACTGAGCGGGTGCTGGGGCTCTTGAATCGAACGGCGGTGGGGCAGGTGATCCTCACCGCTCCCCGGGACGAGCAGGTGCGCGTGCGTGGGGGAGGAATGGATCGATGGTCGATCCAGGGTGGGAGGATCCG
>PWWP01000130.1 GCA_003562075.1 Gemmatimonadota bacterium | reverse complement strand
TCACTCTACCGATCCAAGATCGGACATGGTTGATATTTGTGACACCACGCATAACAGGGCAGACTCCTCGGGTTTCTCAAAGGGCCTATGTCACATAACGAAAAGGCGTTGCCGAACCCAACAGTCTGGCGCGGGCCCTGCCCGCAGGGGCCGTGACAGGCCGAGGGTTAGGACGGAGCGCAGGGCCAAAAGCCCGGAGCGGAGCCGGCAACGCCGCAGTTATGCGCTGTCGCGAGCCGGCCGAAGATCGCCGCCCTGAAGGAGGCCCCACCTCTTCCCTCCATGGCGGCCGCAAAGGCCGCCAGCGGGGCGGCAGGGTGGGGCCAACCTCTTCGATCTGTTGACGGTGGCCCACCCTGGCAGGCTCGCGATGGCGCATAACGTCCTACTTGCGAATGAAGGGGCAATAAGACCGGCAAAGAGGGTGGGGTTGCCGAAGGAGGGTTCGATAAGAAACAGCTTGCATAAGTAACCTATGGCCGCTCTTTCCATCCTAATGGCCATCGTCGGCGTCATCCACGGACGGGCCCCACCGTCCCCTCGGGCCCATTCACTCCTCATCCGTCCACCTCACTCGGCCCGCATCCCTTCGTCCTCTACCTCCCCGCCCCACGATCCCAGTCAACGACCCAAGAGCCTTCACGCGCGCGATTAAGGGACTCTTTCTTCTTGCTCGAGCCCACGTCAGCCAAAGCCCTCAACTCACCACACCCCCTCCCAGACCACATCCGCCCCATCTGCGTTCAGTGTACGGGCTCCCAGGGCTCCTCGCCAATCTACCCCCTTCCTTTCAGGTCGCTTTTGTGCGGGGCCAAGGCTGGAGTCCGGCGATCACTCCTCATCCAGGGGGCTACGGATGCGGCCCAGGTCCTTGCGACTGACGTGGGTGTAGATCTGGGTGGTTCGGGCTGAGGCGTGACCCAGGAGCTCCTGGATGTGCCGGAGATCAGTGCCTCCCTCCAGGAGGTGGGTGGCGAAGGAGTGGCGGAGGACGTGGGGGGTGACCCGCTTCTTGATTTCGGCCTCCTGGCCGGCCTGGGCCACGACTTTCTGGATGGTGCGAGGGTGGACGTGCCGGTCGGGTCGGCTGCCGGGGAAGAGCCAGGGGCATCCCTGGGCGTGGGCGTCCTCCACCTCCCATCGGGCCAGGTGACGCTCCACGGCGGCTTCGGCCCGGGGTGACAGGAGGGTGTACCGGTCCTTCCGGCCCTTCCCTCCGTTGACCCGGACGAGTCCCCGGTCCGTATCCAGGTCTTCCGGCCGGAGGCGGGTGAGTTCACTGACCCGGAGCCCTGCCGAGTACAGGAGCATGACCTGGGCCTGGTGGGTGGGATTGCTGAGGGTGGCGATGAGCCGTCGGGCTTCGGCCCGGGACAGAACCTTGGGCATCTGCTTGCCACGACGAGGCCGGGGAAGGGTGCTGGCCTCCCCCTGACTCTCCAGAACCAGCTTGAAGAGGATGCGGAGGGCGCTGACAATCTGGCCGTGACTGGACCGTGAAATTCCCCGGTCCTGGACCTGGTAGGTGACGTACGCCTTCACCGCCTCCAGTGGAACGGGTCGTTCCACACCTTCCTGCTGGCACCACTCCAGAAATCGGCGCACATGACCCAGGTAGACCTTCCGGCTCTTGGGGGCGTAGCCGCCCAAAACCAGTTCTCGTTCCAGCTTCTCCAGAATCCGCTCCCGCTCCAGCTCCGGGAAGGGATCGGGGGTGGGAGGGTGAGGGGTCTGGAGGCGGGGGATCTCGGACCTGGCGAGCTCTGTGGACTCGGGCCTGGCGAGCTCTGTGGACTCGGACCTGGCGAGTTCTGTGGACTCGGGCCTGGCGAGCTCTGCGGACTCGGGCTTGGGGGGTTGCCTCGGGGGCTCTGAGAGTTCGGACCTGGGGCGGGACCCTGACCTGCAGGGTCCTGATCTGGAGCGTTCTGACCCGGTGGGCTCTGACCTGGGAAGCTGGATCCCGGGGAAGAGGCTGGCCAACGCCTGTTCTGCGTGGGAAGTGGCCGGCACCACCCAAACCATCCGGTCCGGATCCCACTGGGCACCAGGGGCCTGGCGGAGCCGAGCAATCACCCGGCGATCGAAGTTGCGGCTTCGAAGGAGCCACCCACCGGCTCCTCGCATGACGATGAGATCCTGGGTGAGGGCGTCCACAGGTCGGTCACCTCCATTGGAAGGATGTCGACCCCGTGCGTTTTCAACAGCCGCCTAAGGGTTCGCACTCTCAGTCGGGTTGCGGGGATTGGCGAATCCAACCTGGCGATGAGGGTGGGGCCATGGGATAGGCGCCTGGGTCGACTCTCCCGGTCGGATCGAGAAGCCCGGTCTGATCGAGAGGCCCGTTCTCATTCAGGCGCCCGATCTGATCGGAGAGTGTGGCGAGCCCCCTGCCGGCCAGTCAGGGCTACCACGGCCACGGCCTTCAGGGTAGGCGCCTTCCAGGTAGGGGTGCCCTCAGGGCAGCCCCTCCAACCGAGCTACTCGCACCCGGGACACCTCCAGCTCGTCCAACTCGATCCACGCGACCTGGCCATCCGGGCCAAAGGCCTGGGGGATGGTGAGCGCGTCGGGCGGGATCGTCCCCAGGAGCTCCCCCTCGGCGGTGAGCAGGTCCAAGGGGCCTGGGTCCCGCCCCTCCCCACTCCGGTGGACCCACAGTCGGCTTTGATTGTCAACGGCCAATGACCGGATCACAGGAAGCTCAGGCCAGAAGTCCATGTCCTGCACCTGCTCCTCCAGCATCTCCCGCAGATCACCCTGATCGAAGGATCCACCACTGGTGACGATCTGGATCCGGGGTCCCCCGCCGGCCTCCAGCTCAGCGAGCCGCCGGTCCCGCTCCCGGGTCCGGTCCGCCTGGGTGACAGGCCGAGGCTCTATGGGTCGCTCCACCGTTCCGTCCAGGCCACCCCACCGGTCCAGGATCTGGATCCGGTAATCGGAGGAGTCGGCCACCGCCAGACGACCATCTGGGAAGACGGCCAGGTGGAGCTGGGGCTCGAAGGCCCGGATCGCCAGGCCAGGAAGGCGGACGCCCCCCCTGGGTCCCTGAACCCTACCAGGCTCCCCCAGCTCCCGGGGTGGTCTCCAGGCCCGGTGGAGGACCGTGTCCTGAGCCGCCTCACCTGCCAGGATCATCCGGTGGATGGGGGTCCCATCCGGGATGGATGGTGGCCCGGATCCCGGCCCCCCGACCCTCTGCATGATCACCCCCCGGGCGGCGTACACCAGGCCGTCGTCCAGGTGGGGAAAGAGGAGATTGGCTCCAGCCATGACCCCGTCCGGGAAGGGGTGCTGTCTCTGGTAGACGCCCTGGGCATCAAAGATGAGGAAGGCCCGATGACCGGCATCGGCCACCACCACCTCCCCACCTGGCCGGAGGGCCAGGGATTGGGGCACCCGGAACTGGCCCGGCCCATCTCCCCGGCTCCCGAACTGGGTCACCAGTTCCCCCTCCGGGTCCACCAGAGATACCAGGTGGGCGTCGGTGTCCAGGATGAAGAGGCGGCTCTCCTCGTCGAAGGCCACGGAGGTGACGCGGCTGAAGGAGTCCCAGTGACCTCCGGCCGCCTGACCTACGGTGTAGGAGGTCTCGACCATGGGCAGGACGACTGGACCATCGACCTGAGAAGTGGCGGGTCCCTCGTCGCTGCACCCTGCCGCCAGTCCCACGGTCAGCAGGATAGCGACCGGGCGGGACGTCTTCGGTCGAGACAAGCGTCGGGTGGCAAGTGTCATCTCCATCGCCTCGTGGGCCGCTTCAGGGACGGAATACCGGAAAGGGAGGACAGGGCCCCGGGTCAGACGCTCCCCTTCCGGCTTCAGAGCGAAGTGGCTCTGCGGGTCACCCCTTCAGATGCGGAGAATGGACGGAACGGTTGCCTGACGCCAGAGACCGCCCGAAAACTGCTGACGCCAGAGACCGCCCCAAAAGCTGACGCCGTCGACTGGCCCCAGAAACCGGCCCGACCCCATCCTCCTCCCCGCGCCTCCACCTTACTCAACCAGAGCGATCATTCCCGTCAGTCATCCCACTCCACCGACCATGATCCCTTCTCCATCTCGACCTCCAACTCCGGCAGATCAGACCCTGGAATATAGTTCCACGCCGACAGATCGATCACGGAACCATCTCCCCGAGAGAACCAGAAGCCCGGAGCCAGACTCACCACCAGAGTCTCCTGGTCGAACTCATCGATGACCATGGGTGGGTTCAGGTCGAGCTCGATTTCGACCTCAGCCTCGATGAAGACGTAGACGTCCCGGACATCACCATTCGAGGCTTCGAAGCGACCCGCAACGAAGAGGCTGGCCTCTTCGGGCCAGTCCGGATAGACCGTCCGAACGGCTTGCAGAACCTCGTCATCATCGTCCGCATCGTCGATCTCAAACTCGAGCTCATCGTAGCGGCCCGGTGGGATCGTCGTCGAGGAGATCGCAATCACTGGCCCCTGGAGATGGGACTCGATGAAGAGAGGTCCCTCCTCGAAATCATGGGTTCCCCGGGTGCCCTCGAGTTCGATCTCGTCCACGACGAAAGCCATCTCCGTAATGACCAGGGATCCGTTCGTCCCATCGACCCGGAGATCGCCCACGGCCGGCGTTCCATCCTGATGGGTGAGCGAGAAATTGAGACCTGCCGATGCCTGGCCGTCCTGGGCGGTGGGAAGATCGTCCCCATCACAGCCCACTACGAGGACCAGGGGTAAGGTGAGGAGGGCCATGCGAAGGAGGGCTGGCGAGCGCCAGGAACTGGAACGGCTTCGTCGGGTCATCTCGTTGAGATCCATGGAGTGGAGGAATGGAAGGGGGTCCGACCTGAAGTCCGACTCAGGGTGCTTCAAGTTCGTGCGCAGTCGCGAGGGGTCGATCGGGTGTCGCTGACTGACGCTCCCGCTTATTCAACAAGGACCGTGCCGCGCTCCCTCCCCAGACGGGCCTGCACTCTCAGGGGACGGGACTGCTGGAAAGCGAAGTCCTTTCCCACCATGCCATGCAGAATCTGCATGCTTCACCATTCACGGAACCGAGCTCCGGATCCCCAGGGGCAACGCCACTCGTCACCACCCCCACGCCCCCGTCCCAACCGACACTGGTGTCCCGACCGGTTTGCCGGTGGACATCGGCCAGCCTACCTTCGGCTGGCATTCTCCACACCCCAAAGCCACCGCTCTCGGCGGTGGTACCGGTCCCTCAGCAACCTGCGGGGCCGCGCCTCCATCTGGCCCGACACGAGACGAGTCCGAACCATGATCCAGCGCAGCATGCGGCCCACCATCCACGTCCTTCTTCCAGCCCTTTTGGTGGTGGCCTGGTCCGTCCTGGCCTTCGCCGGTCCCCTCCACGCCCAGGAGCGGCCCGTTTCACCTGACGACCACTATCAGGAGGTCTCGGTGGGCCAGACTGCCATGTCCCCGGGTGGGGACCTCCTGGCCTTCACCGTGACCCGGGTCCGGGAGGAGGACAACGACCGGGTCCGCTCCATCTGGATGCAGCGGCTCGCCAGTGGTCAGCCCCAGGGCGAGCCCTTCCAGTTCACCAGTCCGGCCCACGACTCCCACTCCCCTCAGTGGTCGCCAGACGGCTCCCTCTTGAGCTTCCAGTCCAACCGGGACGACTCGGGCAACTCCACCTGGTTCATCCGGGTGGACGAGCCGGCAGGCGAGGCCTTCCGCATCGAGGGTGTGGACGCCTCACCCCTCTGGTCTCCCGACGGAGAGTGGATCGCCCTGGTCCGCCGGCCGGAAGCCGATGGCCCTGACGACGCCCGCCGGGTGGCCCCTGACGCCATCACCTCGGTGACCCACCGGGACCGCTTCGACGGAAACGTCATCACCCACGGCAACTTCCGACAGAATGGGATGGCGGCTCTCCTGCCCCATCCTGACGCCGTACCCACCCCTCAGCTCTGGATCGTGCCGGCAGAGGGTGGGGAGGCCAGGCAGATCACCGACGTGCCCTTCCAGGTCATGAGCCCCGCGTGGTCCCAGGACAGCCAGAGCCTGATCTTTGTGGGGAATGACGCCGAGCCGGCCGAGTACGACCAGCACCGGACCGGAGGGGACCTCTATACGGTGAGCAGGGACGGGGGGCAGGTCCGAACCCTGACGGAAGAGGGAGCCGCCACCTACTCGGATCCGGCAGTGTCACCCGACGGCCAGACACTGGCCTTCCTGCGGCGTGCGGGGCAGGGCGAGCCCACCGGACTCTTCCTCGTGGGGGTGGACGCCCAGTTCGAGTTTCAGGATGAGCCCCGAATGCTGGTGGATGGCCAGGAACCGGAACACCCGAGCCGATCTTCCGGGAGCCCCGAGTGGCGATCCGACGGTGAGGCCCTCCGCTACGACGACCTGATCCGGGGTGACCGCCACCTCTTTGAGGTTCGTGTGGACACGCCAGGGGAGGTCCGTCAGGTCACCCACGGAGAACAACGGCTGAGTGGGTTCACCGCCGACGCCGATGAGCGCTGGCTGGCCTACGTCTCCACCGCTCCCACCCGCCCCGGCGAAGTTTTCGTGGCCGACTTCCACGGTGAGAACCAGATCCAGATCAGCCACTTCAACCGGGAGTGGCTTGCGGAGGTGGCACTGAGCCAGGCCCAGGTCATCCATTGGACGGTGGCCGACGGGACCGAGATCGAGGGCTGGGTCCTCCCCCCTGTCAACTTCGATCCCGACCAGCAGTACCCCATGGTCATGGCCATCCACGGCGGCCCCCACGCTGCCTTCGGGAACAACTACTCCCACCAGTTCCAGGTCATGGCCGGTCAGGGATACTTCGTCTTCTACCCCAACCCCCGAGGATCCTCCGCCTACGGCCACGACTTCACCTACGTGACCAAGGAGGCCTGGGGTCTCATGGATGAGGAGGACTTCCTCACCGGAGTGGAGGCGGTCCTGGAGCGGCATGCCCAGATCGACCCGGAGCGGGTGGGCGTCATGGGAGGGAGCTACGGCGGATACATGACCAACTGGCTCACGGCCCGGTCCGACATCTTCGCCGCCGCCGTGACCCGGGCCACCATCTCCAACTGGAAGACCGTCTATCTCTCGGGCGACGCTCAGCAGACCCTGGATTGGGAGTTCAACGGACCGCCCCATGAGGCCAGGGACATCTATCGGGCATCGTCACCCCTGTCATACGTGGAGAACGTGACCACGCCGACCCTTGTCCTTCATGGTGAGCTGGACTTCCGGACCCCTATGGCGGACGCGGAGCAGTGGTACCTCTCCCTGGTAAAGGCAGGGGTTCCGGCCGAGTTCGTCCGGTATCCCGAATCGGCCCATGGTGGCTGGACGCCCTGGCGGACGGTGGACGGGCTGGAGCGGACGGTGAGCTGGATGAACCACTGGCTCGAGCCGGCGCCAAGCGTCGACGGAGGGCGCTGATAGGGGGGAGGCAGCCGTCTACTGGGGCTGGAACTCGTGGGCCAGGGTCTCAGGCCCTGGCGCAGGCCTCCATCCTCGGGAGCCATGGACCTCCTGGTCAGGCCACGGACTGGCCAGGAGGTCCACCCGGGCTTCCAGCCGTGCCCGAGCTTCAGCCACGATGGGAGAGAGATCGGGGTCGGCCTCCTCCCAGAGCTCCATGACCCTCCGGTAGAGGTGCGCGGCGTCCCTCCACTCTCCTCGTGCCTCGTGTATCTCAGCCCGCCGGATCCAGGAGGGTACCATGAAGGGGGCTTCTCCCAGGCTGCTCCGGGTCAGGGACCCGTACCATCGCAGTGCCCCATCTCCATCTCCTGCGTTGCGGAGGAGACTGGCCAGGGTCATTCGTTCCCGGACCAGGGTATAGAGGGGGGAGACCCGGGTCTCTTCATACCAGGTCCCTGGCTCTTCGAAGATCCCCTCCAGGATCGTCGTGGCCTCCCCCAGCCGCTCCTCCTGGACGGCCTCCTCCGACTCCAACCCACCGGCAAGGAGGCTGGCCAGGGGGAAGAGGTCGGAAGGTAGACCACGGAGTCGATGCTGGATCTCTCTCAACTCCTGGGCTCCCGCCTCCCCCTCCTGGAGGGCGGTCAGCGCCTCCAGGTAGAGATGAAGATCCTGACGACTGCCCGTGGCCGGAATCAGGCCCTGGGGAGCCCGCCTCCCGACCTCTTGGAGCATGTCGGGGTCCTGCTCCAGGTCATTGTTGCTCAGCCGAGGAGCTGCATCCCACAGGGGAGGAACCCCTGGTGGGTCCTCGGCAGGCAGCTCTCCCCCGCTGGCGGCCAGGGCCCGCAGCTCGACGCCGGTCTCAGGGAGTGACACCAGGTAGCTGTGATAGAGTCCTGCCACCTCGGGCTCGATTCTGGCGGCAGCAGCCAGCTCAGCTTCAGCCGCCGCCGGACGACCCCGGGCCGTCTCCAGCAAGGCCAGGCGAAGGTGCCCGGCCAACCGCTCCTCCCGGGTCTGGGCATGCTCTCCTCGCACCCGGACCAGCTCGATAGCCCCTGGGACCTCCTGGAGGTACCGGACCAGGTATTCCACGGCCCAGTGCACCGCACGGTCCGATTCGTAGCGAGCCCGGTGCAGGACCCGGAGCTGTTCGCCTCGATCGTCGGCAGCCCAGGCCGCAAGAGCGTGGACCGAGAGGGATGTCCGGCCCTCCGGATCCAGGGCCACCATGGTATCCAGGGTCGCCACCAGTTCGCCGACCCTTCCCTCGCTGGCCGCCACCAACGCCGAGTGGAAGCGGGCCCCCCTGTGGTCGGGCTGAACTTCCAGGACCCGTTCCCACGCCTCCCGGGACTCAGAAAGACTCCGACCCATGACAGGCCCGTAGTGAAAGAGGACCTCCCCCAGGTTGAACCACGCCTCCACATTCTCAGGCTGCTGGGCCAGGATCTGCCGGTACAGGGCCTCGGCCCGATGGGGTGAGCCGCTCAGGAATCCATCCAAGGCCTGGATCAGGTTCCGCTCCTGCTCCGGGAGTCGGCCCATGTGATCCTGGGCGCGCCGGATCCACTGGCGGGCGCTGTCGAAGTCAGGCGATCCCATCCAGAGGGTGCTCAGCGCCGCTCGATAGTGGGCCAGGGCGAAGGTGGAATCGGCAGCCACGGCCTGCTCCAGCGCTTGGAGCGCAGCCTGGTACTCTCCCCTTCGGTAGAGCTCCTCCCCCTCCAGAAAGCTCCGCAGCGCTCCCTGGGAATGGGTGGTGACGGCGGCCGTCCGGCCCAACCCGCCTCCTACAGTCAGATACTCCAGCGCCACCAGCCCCCGCACCAGGTCGTCCACGACCTGGAAGAGCTCCATCTCCTGGGTGGTGTTGGCTCGCAGGGTGTGAAGGAGGGCTCCCTCGCCATCATGCAGGTAGGCGATGACCTCCAACTTCCCGCCAAACTCGATGACGCTTCCGGTGATGAACAAGTCGGCGCCGAAGCGTCGGGACACCTCCTCAGCCATCCGGACCGAGATCCCCCGGGTCCGTTGCTCAGAGGTAAGAGCCGCCCGGAGTGCCTGGGGGTCCACCGTCTGGATGGGTCTCAACTCGGCAAGGCTGATGTTCAGGAGCTCGGCCACGCCACTCCCCAGGTACGAATAGGACTCGCTTCCCTGGAAGGAGAAAGGGAGAACCGCCACCCGGGTTCGGTCCGTTGAAGACGTTGCCGTCGCATCGTCGGCCATCCCGCCCCACCCGAAGACGGCTATCGCCAGTCCTGCCAGGAAGGCCAGGGACCAGCCCGCGATGGAGATGGAGCCCAGTCCCAGCGTCGACTCATTCCGCCTGGCACCCTGCCTCAACCAGGTCAGGAAGCCTCGGAGCGGCCCGGGCGGAGCAGCCCTCCGATGGGTGATGGCACGGGGAGGCGGCTTGAAAGAGACAGGGTCAATGGCGATCCTGGGCCCGGGAGGTGCAGTGGCGTCTCCCGGGCCTCCCTCATGGCCGTGAGTCGCTCCATGCTCGTGACCCGCTCCATGCTCGTGATCCGCTCCTGCCTCGTGATCCGCTCCATGGGCGTGAGGCCTTTCGGTGGCGGCAGACACATCCTCATCCAGGACCTGCGGCTCGGCGCCACCCTCCACCGCCAGGCGTCCGTCCTGGCCTTCCCGGGCCGGCATTTCCTCCAGAAGTGAGGCGGCCAGCTCCCGGGTGGCCCGTGACGGTTCAACGTCCAACTCCTCCTTCAGACGAGCGCGAAACTCCCGGTAGAGTGCCAGGGCTCGACCCCTGTCGCCTGAAGCATGGAGGGCCTCCAGCAGTCGGCGAAGTGGCCGCTCCTCCAGGGGAGCCAGCTCCACGGCCTTCCGGGCAAACTGGCACGCCGCCACCGGGTCCCCTTCGGCCTGAGCCTTGGAGGAGGCCGACAGGGCCAGGTCCCGGACTTCCAGGAGGATCTCGCTCCGGGTGTCCTCCAACCAGCTGTCGAAGGTGGGGAGGTCCGGGAGGGTGAACCCCTCCATGAAGTCCCCTCGAAGACAATCCATGGCCTTCCGGCAGGCCCCGTCATCCGCCCACTTCCGGAAGAGGTGGAGGTCGCACTCTACCTGGTCCGGTGCCAGGTGAACCCGATCCCCTTCCTCGGTGACCAGGGCCCGCTTCCCCAGGGACCGCCGGAGATAGTAGAGGGCCTGGCTCAGGGCACGCCGCCCTCGGTCCGGATCCAGCTCTGGCCAGAAGACATCCAGGAGCTGCTCCCTGGACGCTGACTCACCCGGCTGGGTGGCCAGGAAGACGAGGAGGGCGACGCGCTTGGGCTGACTGAGCACCGATCGGACTGCGGTGCCCGCATCATCCCTCAGGTCGACACTCCCAAGACATCTGAGCTTGTACATGGTTTTCTCATCATACGGCTCAGGTATTCGCTTTCGCAACAAGAAAATCCAAGCCCCGTGAGGTCCAGGTGATAGCCCCGTGATACCTGATCTTAGGATGCATGTCCGTAAAGAAGGGTTGGGTGTCGGTGCGTCCTTCAGGCGCACGCAGCACGCAGCATGCTGTCCCCGAGACAGACATCGACACCCCCTTGGCTCTCACTCTTCCTGGAGAGAGGACTCTCATGAACCTGTTCTATCGATTTCGAACAAGGGGCGAACGCCGACCACCGTCGGAGCGCCCCGCGCGCGGGGGCGGCCTGCCGGCCATTCTCCTCGTTGCTGTCACATCCGTCTTGCTGGGCCTCGCGCCCAGTGGGTTGGCAGCACAGACGGGAAGCATCGAAGGGCAGGTCAGAGCCGCTGATGGACTCCGTCCTCTGGCCGGCGCCCAGATCCAGCTCGTGGGAACCGAGCGGGGGGTCCTGACCGATGCCAGCGGTCGCTTCGTCCTTCCGGGCGTTCCTGCCGGGGCCCAACAGCTCCGAGTCATCATGCTGGGCTACGAGAGCCTGGACTACGATGTGAACGTGCCCCAGGACGGGATGGCCACAGCCGATATCCAACTGCGTCGCCGAGCGCTGGCTCTGGATGAAGTAGTGGTGACCGGGACCGCCGGTGGGACGCAGCGACGGGCCCTGGGGAACGTGGTGGACCGGATGTCCGCCGCCGAACTGGCCGAGGTCACCCCGGCCCAGAGCCTGACCCAGCTGATCGGTCAGCGCTCCGCCGGCGTCACCATGGGCGGGGATGTGGGACAGGTGGGAACCGGAACCCGGATGCGGATCCGGGGCGTCCAGACCATGGGACTGCCCAATGATCCCATCGTCTACATCGACGGGATCCGGATGGACAACAACCCCACCTCTGGCCCAGGACAGCGAGGTGGCTCGCGGGTTAGCCGGATGAACGACCTCTCGCCCGAGGACATCGAGAGCATCGAGATCATCAAGGGACCGGCCGCCGCCACCCTCTACGGGACGGAAGCCTCCAACGGTGTGGTCCAGATCATTACCAAGCGAGGGGTGGAGGGAGACGCCCGGATCGACTTCACCGTCCGCACGGGCACGAACTGGCTCTGGAATCCCTCCGGCCGACTGGGTGAGCGGTGCGCCACGCCCCCGGGCGTGGATGGGATCCCCACCGAAGATCAGCTGGTCTGCTTCAACGTCATCGACCACGAGGAAGAGTTCGGCTCCGGCCCCATCTTCCAGTACGGGTTAACCCAGAACTATCAAGCCAACATCAGTGGAGGAACGGAGCGATTCCGCTACTTCACCTCGGGCTCCTGGCAGGACAACGAGGGCGTCCTGTCCCAGAACTGGGACCGGCGCCTGAACGTTCGGACCAACCTGGATGCGACCCTCACCGACCAGCTCAACGTCCAGACGAGCGTGGGTTACGTGGAGGGTCGGACCCGCCTGGCCCAGGGCGGATTCAACAGCGATCCCTTCAGCAACATCTTCTGGTCCAACCCCAACTTCATCGAGCGGAATGGGGGTTACTTCCGGGCTCCCCCTGAAGAGTGGAAGAAGATCGAGGACCGGGCCGACGTGGACCGATTCACCGGGAGCGTCCAGCTCCAGCACAACCCGTTGGCCTGGTTCCGACACCGCCTCTCCATGGGGCTGGACAACGTGAACGAGCGGAACTTCTCCCTGACGCCCCGCCAGCCGGAAGGCACGGCCCACTTCTTCGGTGGCTCCGCCCTGGGTGTCCGGTCCGAGGACCGGACCCGGGTCCGGATCTGGACCTTCGATTACTCCGGATCTGCTGACTTCGACGTGAACGATCGCTTGAACTCGGTGACCTCTGCCGGTCTCCAGTACTACCGGAACGAGCGTGAGAGCGTGGGCTCCAACGCCTCCAACTTCCCGGCACCCCAGATCACCACCATCTCCGCCGCCGCCAACCGGGACGCCTATCAGACCTTTGAGGAGAACAGCACCCTGGGGGTCTTCATCCAGCAGCAGTTCGGCTGGCAGAACCGGGTCTTCGTCACCGGTGCGGTCCGAGCGGACGACAACAGCGCTTTTGGCGCTGAGTTCGATGCAGCCATCTACCCGAAGGTCAGCGCCAGTTGGGTGGTCAGCGAAGAGGACTTCATGGACCTTCCCTGGGTGAGCGAACTCCGGCTCCGGGGAGCCTGGGGAGCCGCCGGTCAGCAGCCCGGGACCTTCGACGCCGTACGGACGCTGGCGCCCGAGGTGGGCTTCGGTAACCAGCCCGGTCTGGTCCCCAGCGCCTTCGGGAACCCGGACCTGGAGCCGGAGCGGGGTGAAGAGCTGGAGATCGGCTTCGACGCACAACTCTGGGATGGGCGGGTGAGTGTGGAGTACACCCGATTCCAGCGGTCCACCACCAGCGCCATCGTGGCCCGGCCCCTTTCTTCCTCGCTGGGATTCCCGGGAAGCCAGTTCGTGAACCTGGGTGAGGTAAGCGCCTGGGGGAATGAGCTGGCCCTGAACTTCCGGGTCATGGAAGGTGACTGGGGAAGCTGGGAACTGGGCAGCCAGATCGCCACCAACGGGAATGAGATCGATCGGCTTGGCCCGGACCAGGACTTCGTGAATGGGCCCGGCTCCACTCGTCACTACCTGGGTTACGGGATCGGCGATATCTACTACCGGACGGTCCGTCAGGCCGAGATCGACGAAACGGGGGCCGTCACCCTGGCCCTCTGCGACGGAGGCACCGGTCCGCTGGGCGTGGAGCAGGGAGGTGAACTCGTTCCCTGCAGCCAGGCACCCTTCGTTCGCTGGGGCCCCTCCGTGCCCACATGGGACTTCGGTGTGAACAGCACGGTCACCTTCGGACCCTTCCAGCTCTACGCTCGGGTGGATGCCGCAGGTGGGCACTACCAGGAGGACTCCAGCTCCCCTGCCGCCCAGACCAGCCTTCGACTGACCCGTCAGTCCAACCTGAACAACAACCCCTTCATGCAGGCCTACGAGAACGTGGGCCGACAGCCCCTGGGGACCTACGACGCCAGCTTTGCCCGGCTCCGCGAGGTCTCAGCCTCCTACACCCTACCGGGGCACCTGAGCGAGCGAATCGGTGCCTCCCGGGCCCGGGTCACCGTGGCCGGCCGGAACCTGGCCATGCTATGGACCGGGGAACACGGGTTCAGCACCCCGAGGGACGGAAGCATCGACATCCCCATCGGCGATGGCAGAACGTGGGATCCGGAAGCCGGCGCTACCGGAGGATCGACGGGGATTTCCGGTGGATTCCAGACCGTCATGCCCCCCCTGGCGAGCATGGATCTGACGGTCCGGCTCAGCTTCTGATGTTCACCGACGACACAAGACCAGAGGTTACCATGAAGACGTTCTTGAAACAGACGGTGGGCCGGAAGCCACGAGGAGGTGTCAGCTCCGCCCTCGCCGCATTCTTCCTCATCTTCGCCCTGAGCGGGTGCGACTCCCTCCTGGATGTGGATCTGCCAGGTGTGGTGGTCTACGATCAGTTCCTCAGCGATCCAGGAAGCGCCCCGACCATGGTCGTGAGCGCACTGGGTGAGTTCGAGTGCGCCCTGCCCCAGTACATCATCAGCAGCGGGATCATCGCCCACGAGTTCCAGGTCTCGGGCATCATCGGGGTATGGCAGAACTGGGGAGCCCTTCGAGATGTGGCCCGCAATGACGAAGGCGCCTGCACCGGCAGCCGGACAGCGACCAATGTGGGGATCTTCAACCCCCTCTCACGGGCCCGAGTCCTTTCGGAGGACGGGTATGACCGGATCTCGGCCTTCTCCGATGCGGAGGTTCCCGGTCGGGCCGATCTCCTGGCCCAGTTGGCCGCCTATGCCGGCTACAGCAACACCCTCCTGGGCGAGGGCATGTGCGAGGTGACCATCGACAACGGGCCGGCCATTCCCCCATCGCAGGTGATGGCTCGGGCCGAGGGTCACTTCGACCGGGCCATCCAGCACGCCCAGGCTTCGGGGAACACCTCCATCCTGAACATGGCACTGGTGGGCCGGGCCCGGGTTCGCCTCAATCAGGGCGACGCAGCCGGTGCCATCTCTGACGCCCAGCAGGTGGAGCAGGGCTTCGCCCGCTACGCCGAATACGCCACGGTGACGGCCCGGCGAGAGAACAATATCCACAACTCCACCTTCTTCTCCTTCCACATGTCGGTTCACCCCGACTACCGGAACCCGGAGGTCCAGGGCGTTCCGGATCCCCGATCCGAAGCCCGGGACATGGAGTCGCTGGGGGTGGACAACATCACGGACCAATGGGCGCCGGAGAAGTACTCGGAGCGGGACTCCCCCATCCGGATCGCCAGTTGGGAAGAAGCACAGCTCATCATTGCCGAGGCCACGGGCGGACAGGCCGCCGTGGACATCATCAACAACCTGCGGGACCAGCACGGTCTTCCTCACTTCGAGGGGGGAACCAACCAGGAGATCATGGATCAGATCCTGGAGGAGCGGGCTCGGGAGTTCTTCCTGGAGGGCCACCGCCTCAACGATATGCTCCGGCACAACCTGCCCTTCCCCACAGGGACGAACCACAAGGGTGCAGCCTACGGTAGCCTCACCTGTGTCCCGTTGTCGGATGCAGAGCGGTCGGCCAACCCCAACCTGAGCTGAGCCGCAGCCATGAACAGAACCACTCCAATGCGCCGGGGGGGCGCCAGGGCGTTCCACGGAGGGTCGGGCCTGGTCCCGGCCCTCCTGGGCGCCTTCCTCCTGGCCCTGCTGGCCGCTCCATCGGTCTCTGCACAGCAGGGCTTCAGCACCCAGGACCTCCGGGTCCTCCAATCGGTGTCGGATGTCCAGGTGTCTCCCTCCGGGGAGCAGGTCCTCTACGCAACGAGCCACTCGGACCGTCCCGGCACGCCCTACACCATCTACCGGATCGTGGAGCTGGCCGACGAGACGCACCGGGTCCTCCTGAGCGATGAAGACGTGTCCATCTCCAACCCCCGCTGGTCCCCGGACGGAGAGTGGATCGGATTCGTCGGGAGTCGAGGGGGAGAACGGGGCGTCATGATAGTGCGTCCCGACGGTTCCGAGCTGCAGCTCCTGGCGGAAACGCAGGGGACGAACCACCCCCTTCCCGGTGCCGAGCAGCACATCGCCTGGGGGCCGGATAGCCGACGGATCGCCTACCTGTCCAGCACGTCAGGACCGGAGGCTGCCGAAGCCGAAGGTGACCCGATTGTGATCCGGCGCTACAACTACAAGACCACCGGCGCAGGTGGGGACTACTTCACCGACAACCGGCGGCTCCAGGTCTACATGGTGGACCGGGAGACCGGCGAATCAACCCAGCTCACCGACAACGATTACCAGGACCACTCCCTGGATTGGTCTCCGGACGGGTCGGAGATCCTCTTCATATCCAACCGGGAATACCACAACGACCGGAACCACAACTACGATCTCCTGGCCATCGATGTGGCCTCGGGGGCGGAGCGCCGGATCACGGCGCTGGAGGGCATGGTGTACCGGGCCCGCTGGTCGCCTGACGGAGAGCGGATCGCATACCAGGGGACGACCCGGGTCCTGACCTCCTCGGAGACCACCATGGAGGACACCCATGTGTGGACCATCCGTCCGGACGGGACGGACCGGCGGCACCTGGGGGCAGCCATCGACAACCGCCAGGGGCCTCCCGCATGGGGCAGCGACAGCCGTCACATCTACTTCACCGTCCAGGAACGAGGCAATGTTCGCCTCTACCGGATCCCGGTGGATGGAGGTGATCCAGAGGTCGTCATCCAGGACGAAGGGGGGGTGGGCAGCTACTCCATCGGACCCGACGGTGATGTGGTCTATACCTTTACCACCCCGTCCGATATGGCCCAGCTCTACCGTCGAACCAGCGGAGGACAGGTGAGCCAGCTCACCGACCTGAATCAGGACATCCTGGCCAACCGGCGCCTGGGTGAGGTGGAGTCCTTCACCTTCCTGAGCTACGACGGGATGGAGGTGGAGGCCTTCCTCTTCAAGCCGGTGGACCTCCAGGAAGATCAGGTTCACAACCACCCCCTGATCGTCCGGATCAAGGGAGGGCCCCACGGCCAGAGAGGCTCGGGATTCTCCCTGGCTCCCCAGGTCTATTCAGCCCAGGGGTATGCCACCCTGAAGGTGAATTACAGGGGATCCACCGGATACGGGCAGGCCTTCGCCGATGCCATCTTCCGGGACCAGAACGGTGGAGAGGCCGAGGATGTGCTGTATGGGATGCGGGCCGCCCTGGCCCGATACACCTGGCTCGATCCGGACCGGGTCGGGGTGGAAGGGGGGAGCTACGGAGGGCAGCTCAGCATGTGGCTGGTGACGCAGACCAACGAGTTCGCCGCAGCCATCCCTCGCGCAGGGATCTCCAACCTGGTGAGCTTCAACTATCTCGGCTATTACCACGACTACCTGGCGGTGGAGTACGGCGGCTTCCCCCACGAGAGCTTCCCTGGCCAGAAGCACATCATGGATGAGTTGTGGCATCGGTCCCCCCTCCGGTACGTGGCCCAGGTCTCAACCCCGGTCATGTTCCTCCACGGGATCAACGATTTCAACGTCGTCCCTGAAGAATCGGAGCAGTTCTACATCGCCCTGCACGACATCGGCCTGGAGCCGGTGCTGGTTCTGTATCCCCGGGAGGGCCACGGCATCCGGGAGGTGGAGCACCAGATGGACGTCATCGATCGCAGTATCGCCTGGTATGAGGAGCATTTCTGATGAACCGTCTGACAAGAGGACTCACCCTTCTTCTTCCCGCCCTGGTCCTGGCTGTCCCACCGGTCCTGGCCCAGGAGGACCCTCAAGCGGCGCTCTCCGTGGTCCGGATCGAGGCCAGCCCGTCGGCCACCGAGGTCCGGGTGGGCGAGTCGGTCCCGCTGAGCTTCCGGGCCTATGACGCCAATGGAGACGTGGTGGACGTCCCCATGCGGATGGCCTTCCCTCGGGCCAACGTCTGGGTGGAGGACGGCTACGTGCACGGGCTGGTGGCCGGGTCGTATGAGGTGACGGCCAACCTGGTGCTTCCAGCCGACGCCGAAGGGCCGCCGGCTCAGGCCACAGCCACGGTGGAGGTATTGTGGCCAACTGTTTCGGAGGTGGAGGTGACCCGAGACCAGGGGACCCTCTACGAGGGGACAACGATCCGGCATCGGGCAGCGGGTCTCCATTCGGATGGCACCCGTCGGCCTGATCCCCAGGTGACGTGGCGGTCCTCCGATCCTACCGTCGCTTCGGTGAATCGGGCCGGAGACGTGACGGCCCACAGCACAGGCCCGGTTGAGATCACGGCGGAGATCGAAGGGGTCTCGGCTTCAGTGACCCATGAGATTGCCCCCCTCCCGGCCCGGGAATTTCGGATCGAAGCCTCCGAGGAGGTGGTTCGGACCGGGGACGTGATCCCGTTCCAGGCCTCGGCTCGGGGAGAGGACGGCTCCCAGGTGGAGGACCTGCCGGTTACCTGGTCTTTCACCTACGAGACTCCGGTGGACTTGGAGACAGCCGAGGGACCGGGCCAGATCGGAGATGATGGACGCTTCGTGGCCGATCGGCCCGGGCGGTTCACCATCCTGGCCCAGGCCGGCCCCCTCTCGGACCGATATGTGGTGGACGTGGAGCCCAGAGAGGTGATCCAGGAGTTCGTGGTGGAGGGGCACGGTCGGGTGTCCGAAGAGCAGACCTCCGACTTCTGGCCCTGGGAAGGGCACGACGGCCGGGATTATGCCATCACAGGGACCTGGAACGCCGATGGATGGGCCTACATCTGGGACATCACCGACCCTGCCAACCTGGTGAAGACCGATTCGGTGCAGGTGAACGCACGGACAGTGAATGACGTGAAGGTGTCGCCAGATGGACGCTATGCCGTCATGACCCGGGAGGGCGCATCGGACCGGGTGAACGGCCTGGTCATCCTCGACCTTGAGGATCCGGCCCATCCGGTGATCGCTGCAGAGCACAATGACAACCTGACGGGAGGGGTCCACAACACCTGGCCGGAGGAGGACTACCTCTACGCCCTCTCCGGCGGCGAGCGCTACATCATCATCGATGTCTCCGACATCTACAATCCGGTGAACGTAGGGGAGTACAACCATCCCAACAGTCGAATCCACGACGTGATGGTCCACAATGGGATCGCCTTCTCCGCAGAGTGGAACAACGGGGTGGTGGTCGTGGACGTGGGCCATGGTGGGTGGGGCGGCAGCCCGGAGAACCCGGTGTTCATCACCAACTACGCGACGCCAGGCGGGCGCACCCACACGGTGATCCCATACGAGCACGAGTCGACGGGACGGTTCCTGGTCTTTGCCGGCGACGAGGTCATGGACCGGCCCGGGATGGCTCTTCCCGGGAACTTCGATCGGGATCCCTACGATCCGGCCACGGGTCAGGGCGGACGGCCCATGCAGACCTCGGGCTACACCCACATCGTGGACTTCACCGATATCGAGAATCCCAAGAAGATCGCCAAGTACCACGTTCCGGAGTACGGGACCCACAACATGTGGATCGAAGATGACATCCTGTATCAGGCCTACTTCGAGAGCGGCGTTCGGGTTGTGGACGTCTCTGGGGAGCTGAAAGGGAATCTGTACACCCAGGGTCGGGAGATCGCCGTGTTCAAACCTTTCGACCCGGCCGGATTCCTTTCCAACGCCCCCTTCACCTGGAGCGCCATGACCTACAAGGGCCGGATCCTCTTCTCCGACGGCAACTCGGGGCTCTGGTCCGCCCGACTTCAGCCCACCGATCCACCGGTGAGCTGAACCATGACCCGGGGCAGGCGCCAGGTGGGTCCGGAGAGGGAGCTGGATGGGCAATCATGGACGGAGCTGGAACAGACACAGGGCCGGAGCGAGATCGAACACGAGCAGGCAGCAAGGCCGAACCCAGACGAGAGCGAGGGCGGCCCAGCGTATGACGTGGACACCATCAAGAACGGAGGTGCAGGGATGAATGGACGGTGGCGCAACGTAATGACCGGGATGACCACCCTCCTGGTCGTAGGTCTGATGGCGGCGTGTGGTCAGGATGAAGCCACCGCCGGCGAGGATGTAGGTCTGGACGGCCGAGCTGCCCAGGATGCCTTCTTCGAGGAGCTGGCATCTCGGTGCGGGGACGAATATCCAGGACGCGCCATCATCGCACCTGAAAGTGACGACACCTTTCACCCAGCCTACCTGGGGATGCACATCGCCGAGTGTGATGACCGGGAGATCCGGATCGTTTTTCCTGTGGACGAGGACCGATCCCGCACCTGGGTCATCGAGCGAAGTGACGAAGGGCTCCTCTTCACCCACGAGCACGCCCGGGAGGATGGGACGCTCTACGAGAACTCGGGATGGGGTGGCTGGGCCACCGATCGGGGCACGGCCCTCTTCCAGCACTTCCCCGACCATCGCTGGACACCGGACCGGGGACCTGAAGAAGAACGAAGTGTCTGGAGGCTCCGGATCGATCCTGTGAATGGGCAGTTCGTCTACTACCTGGATCGGGGTCTTCGGCCGGCGTATCGCCTGGTCTTCCACATGGGACAGAGTCAGCTGGTGGAGGAGCACGGGATCGGAGGCTGATCGGGCCCCCGGCTGGAAGGCAGGACCGCTGTCGGATCGTGAGGTGGCCAACGACTCGCGGTCGTGAGCAGGACAGTCACTCGGAATGGTCCGGGGGCTGAGCAGGGCAGCTGCTCGGGAGGATCTGGGAGCTGAGCTGGAAAGCGGGTCCGGGTTCTGGAGGTTTCGGTGCGGGTTCTCGGGGGGTCGAGGCCGAATCGAAAGGTAGGGCTTCCAGGGCTCGGGCCCGTGCGTGTCTACGGAAACCGAAATGT
>PWWP01000331.1 GCA_003562075.1 Gemmatimonadota bacterium | reverse complement strand
GTAGGGTGAGGCCGCTACGGTGGGATCAGTGCGGTGGGCCCGGTACGGTGAGGCCATTGCGAAGAGGAACGGGATGGGGACAGGGGAGGGTGTGGATGGGTGGGGAACCGGAATCAGGAGTCAGATGAGGATGAAGCGCAAGAGCCCGTGGGTCCTGATCCTGGTTCTCCTCCTTGGGGTGCTGGCTGCCTGTGACCATATTCAGCATCCCACCGTGGCCTACTCCCCGGGCGACCTGAGCTGGGGGAGCAACGAGTTCCACCTCTCGGGTTCCCGCCCCCTGGGAGAGGACTCCATTCCGGTCTACTACCACATTCCCGAGACCGGGAACCCGGCCACCTTCCCGGTAGTCATCGCCCTCCACGGGATGGGACGAAATGCGGAAGGGATGCGAAACGCCTGGCGGGAGGAGGCCGATGCCCGGGGCTTCATGGTCTTTGCTCCCCACTTCACGGAGGAGCTCTTCCCCGCTGGAGAGTATGCCGAGGGACGGATCCAGGATGGGGATGGGGGGCTGAACGCTCCGGAGGACTGGAGTTACCAGGTGGTGGAGGACCTCTTCCAGGTGATCCTCCGCCGCACCGATTCCACCGTTCAGGGCTACTCTCTCTACGGCCATTCGGCCGGGGCCCAGTTCGTCCATCGCTTCGCGCTCCTCATGGAAGAGCATCGTGCCTTCGTGGTCCTGGCCGCCAACGCCGGTTGGTACCTCTTTGCCGACTCAACCGTGGACTTTCCCTACGGTCTGGCGGCGGCCGAGGCTCCGGGGGGGCGTCTCCTGAACGACCAGGAGTTGGCCCGGGCTTTCGGTTCGGAGCTGGTGGTCCTGGTGGGAGAGGATGACAACGATCCGGAAGACCCGCTCCTGAACCGGAGCCAGGAAGCCATGGATCAGGGCGAGCACCGGGTGGAACGGGGCTTCAATTTCGTCCAGGAGGGGAGCCGGATTGCCCTGGAAATGGGGGTTCCGTTCAACTGGACCCTGGTTACCGTCCCCGGGGTGGGCCATTCCAACAGCGAAATGGTTCCTTCCGCCGCCCCCTATATCGCACGCTGATTGTCTGCCGGGCCCGGGCCCGGCGCTGACCCACCCGCACAATCCATTGCCTCATGTTTCATCCTTTCCTTCGACTGTGCTCTTTCGCTGGCTGGACCCGGTGCTTTCCCACGGCAGCGGTCCGGGCCCTTTTTCCCCTCCTTCTCCTGGCTGTTCCGGCAGGGGTCTACGCTGATCCGGGGTTGGAAACCGGGCTGGAACCCGATGAGCTGGCGGCGGTCATCGCTGAACTGGAGCCTGAGATCCGGCGGGCCATGGTGGAGGGCAGGATTCCCTCCCTGACCATGGCGTTGACGGTGGGAGAGGAGATCGTCTGGGCCCGGGGCTTCGGGGAGTCCAACCTCCGGACCCGGACCCCAGCTACTCCCGAGACCGTGTACATCATCGCCTCCACGCTCAAGACCATGTCGGCCACGGTCCTGATGCAGCTCCACGAAGAGGGTCACTTCGAGTTGGATGATCCGGTGGGTCCTCACCTGAACGGGGTGCGGCTCGAGGGGGAGGACCCGGAGCGTCCCATCACCTTCCGCCACCTCCTCACACACACCTCAGGGCTCAGCGGCGGGTTCTCGTCGGTGCCGGTGTGGGCCGACACCGTCCCCACCCCCATCGACCAGTTCCTGGTTGAGTCGCTGGAGATTGAAGGTCCTCCGGAGGAGGAGATCCGCTACTCGAACCCGGCCTTCACCCTCATTGCCCACCTCATCGAAGAGATGACGGGCGCTGACTTCCGAGAGGAAGTGGAGCGGCGGATCTGGGCACCGTTGGAGATGACCTCCACCGCCTTTGCTCCCACCCCGGCCATGGAGGAGATCCTGGCCGTCCCCTATCGCCCGGATGCCGACACGGGAGCTCAGACGCCCGTCGCCCGGGTCCGCTTCGCTGAATGGCCGGCGGGGGGAGCCTGGGGAACGGTCCAGGACCAGGCTCGCTGGATCATGGCCTCGGTGAATGGAGGAGGGTTGGGAGAGACCAGGCTCATCTCGGAGGAGACGGCGGAACTCATGCAGACCCGCCAGTTCGATGAGTTCACCGGGCCCATGGGCGGCGGATGGGGCGGAGAGGAGGCGGCCTACGGGCTGGGCTGGTGGACCACCACTCGCCAGGGAGAGCGCTACATCGCCCACTCCGGGAGCGTGGGCGGCTACACCGCCTTCATCCATGGGAACCGGGACCGGAAGCTTGGGGTGGCCATCCTCACCAATGGCCAGCGGGCCCATCCCCACCTGGTCCGTCTCTCCTTCCTGGCCACCGACCTCCTGGCTCAGCACGGGCTGGACGGAACCCGAGCCCAGGACTGACGCGAGCGCCGGAACGGACCGGCAGTCGGATGATCCCGGGCTTGGGGAGGACTGGGCCAGGACTCGGAGGGTTGAAGGGAAGGTGAGCCCCTGGGCTCAAGGTCCATCACGATCGCTCTGGATCTGGGCCGGGGTGGAAACCTGGATCCGGGGGACGCCCTGGTGGGTCGTCACCGGGCCGGCTACGCAGATTCGCTCCCCCTGCCAGGCTACCTCGGGAGGCGGATGGAAACGGTCCCGATCCCGTCCCCAGATGACTACGTCGAAGGGCTGATCCGGATACGGTCGCTCCAGGTTCAGGAAGGTGGGTTGGCCCCCAGTGCCGGAAGCGAACACGGCGTTCACCACCTGGCCGCACACCACGGCCTGCTCCCCGACCACCGAGGCCGCATCCACAGCCTCCACCGCCGGGACGTCGATGTAGTCGGCCGGGTTGAAGGGGGGTGGGCCTCCAGGCGTGAACCCGGACCGCCGGAGGATGAAGGCGCCAGCCACCACCAGGGCCACTCCGGCCAGGATGAGGGTCTGGGTTCGAGAGCGACGGGCCATGGGTCAGGGGGTCGGCAGTGGAGTAGGTGGCGTGTCCGGTGAGCTCCGGCCTGAGGCCGGCGTCCGGTCCGGCCCGGGGCCCCGGCGCCTACCGGACCAGCTTCCGGTACTTGATCCGCTTCGGTTGGAGTGCCTCAGGTCCCAGCCGCCGCTTCCGGTCCTCCTCGTATTCCTGATAGTTCCCCTGGAACCAGGTGACCTGGGAGTCGCCCTCGAAGGCCAGGATGTGGGTGGCGACCCGGTCCAGGAACCACCGGTCGTGGGAGATGACCACGGCGCATCCGGGGAAACTCAGGAGGGCGTCCTCCAGGGCCCGGAGGGTGTCCACGTCCAGGTCGTTGGTGGGCTCATCCAGGAGGAGAACGTTGCCGCCGGACTTGAGAAGCTTGGCCAGGTGAAGACGATTCCGCTCCCCACCAGAGAGAACCCCTACCTTCTTCTGCTGCTCCCCGCCTCGGAAGTTGAAGGAGGAGAGGTACGCCCGGGAGTTCACCTCCCGCCAGCCGAAGTCCAGGATGTCGTGGCCGCCTGAGACCTCCTCCCACACCGTGTTCTCCGGGTTCAGGGCTTCCCGGGATTGGTCCACGTAGCTCAGCTTCACGGTAGAGCCGATCTGGACTTCGCCGGCATCGGGCTCTTCCTGACCTACCATCATCCGGAAGAGGGTGGTCTTCCCGGCACCGTTGGGGCCGATGATCCCCACGATCCCTCCCCGGGGGAGGTGGAAGGAGAGATCCTCCATGAGGAGCTTGTCGTCGTAGCCCTTGGTGACGCCGTTGAAGGTCACTACGTCCTCTCCCAGTCGCTCGGGCTTGGGGATGAGGATCTCGGCGGTCCGGATCTCCTCCTTCCCTCCCTGCTCCATCAGTTCCTCGTAGGAGCGGAGGCGGGCTTTCCCTTTGGCCTGTCGGGCCTTGGGCGACATCCGGACCCACTCCAGCTCCCGCTCCAGCGTCTTCTGCCGAGCCGATTCCTTCTTCTCTTCTCGGGCCAACCGCTCCTGCTTCTGCTCCAACCAGGAGGAGTAGTTGCCCTCGTAGGGGAAGCCTTCGCCCCGGTCCAGCTCAAGGATCCAACCGGCCACGTTGTCCAGGAAGTACCGGTCGTGGGTGATGGCCACGATGGTCCCTTTGAACTGCTCCAGGTGGTGCTCCAGCCAGGCCACCGACTCGGCGTCCAGGTGGTTCGTTGGCTCGTCCAGGAGAAGGAGGTCCGGCTCCTCCAGGAGGACCTGGCAGAGGGCTACCCGGCGCTGCTCGCCCCCGGAGAGCTTGGTGACGTCCGCATCCCCTGGAGGAAGGCGGAGGGCGTCCATGGCAATCTCCAGCTTCCGATCCAGCTCCCAGGCGCCGACGGCGTCGATCTTCTCCTGGAGGGCCGCCTGTTCCTCGATGAGGGCGTTCATCTCCTCGTCGGTGGAGATGGAGCCGAAGGAGGCGTTCACCTCCTCGTAGCGCTTCAGCAGGTCCCGGGTCTCCTTCACCCCAAGTTCCACATTGCCCCGGACGTCCAGCTCAGGATCCAGTTCCGGCTCCTGGGGGAGGTAGCCCACCTTCGTTCCCTTGGCGGCCCACGCCTCGCCCTGGAAGTCCGAGTCCACCCCGGCCATGATCCGCAGGAGGGTGCTTTTTCCGGCCCCGTTGGGACCCACCACTCCGATCTTGGCGCCAGGATAGAAGGAGAGCCAGATCCCTTTCAAGATCTCCTTCTTCGGGGGGACGACCTTTCGGAGGTCCTTCATCACATAGATGTACTGGGGTCCGGACATGGGGCCACGCATTGGGTTGGAGGTGGGGCGGTGCGGGGATGGAAGGCTCGGCCGTTGGCCGGCTCCGTCCCCGAGCCAGGTGCGGCCTCAATCTACCCAGGGCGGTGGCCGCCGTCATGTGGGGGAGGGGAGGAGGGAGAGAGGCTCGGGTATGTGTTTTTATTATACACCACTCTCCTGAGCGAGGGGGGTATGTGATTTCATTATAATCGCGCCCCAGTGGAATCAAGGGAGGTGTGCGTGCCTGGACCAGGCTTGGGTCCTGCTTCGTGGATCCAGCTTCAATGAGGCCGCGGCCCGAAGGCCGCGGAAAGTGGTTCCAGGGGATTGGTGCGGCTTACTCAAGCCTTGGGGTCAGTAGGGTGCTCCGCAGGGGCCCAGGAACCTTGCCCCAGGGGCAGGGTCCCGGATGTATGCGACGCCTTCCTCTCTTTCCCCTCCCGGTGGTCCTACTGCCGGGAACGACCATGCCCCTGCACATCTTCGAGCCCCGGTACCGGCAGATGGTGGCTCGCTGTCTGGAGTACGACCGCCGATTTGGTCTCATCTACCATGACCCGGACCGGATGGGGCCCTTTGCCATGGAGGAGAGGCGGGTGGGCACGGTGGCTCGGATCGGGGAGTTTCAGGTTCTTCCGGATGGCCGCTCCCTCCTGGTGGCCCACGGCGAATCCCGTTTCCGGATCGTGGACGGGATCGAGTCCCGAACTCCCTACTTCGAGGGGCTGGTGGAATCCTTCGAAGACGAACCGGGAGTGGACCCCGAGGAGCTCATCTACCGACGTCGCCGCTCACTGAACCTCCTCATGGCACTCGCCGTTCGCCTTCGGGAAGAGAACGAAGAGGGGGTGGATCCCCTTCCACCCCTGGATCCGGCCGAGGAAGTCTCTTTCCGGGTGGCCCGGGCCATCCAGCTGGACCCTCTCTGGCTCCAACAGCTCCTGGAGCTCCCTGATGAACGGGTCCGTCTTCGTCGCCTGGATCGAGTGTTGAGTCAGGCCCTGGAGAAACTCCAGGAGGGTTAGAAGGCTGTTGAAGAACAGGAGCGACCGCTTCTTGGGTGAAGGGCGCTTGACGTTTCAGCTGAAACGCCTCAGCGCCGCAGTCCCCAGCGGACGATCCATCCCCCAGCCAGGAGGCCGCTTCCCACCAGCCAGTAGACAGGCTCCACCTGGAAGGCCAGCAGCAGGCACCCGGCCAACCCGGCCAGGGGGACCCATCGGGGATAGAGACGGTGCTCCGGAGGTAGTCGGAGGGCCGCCAGGTTGGTGATTCCGTAGTAGATGAGGACGGAGAACGCGGAGAAGGATCAGGTGGCTCTAACGTTGCCCAGGAGGGCCAGGAGGAGGACCACGCCGCCCACTGCCGCCACCGCTGCCCGGGGGCTTCCGGTGGGGGAATGGATGCCGGCAAG
>PWWP01000180.1 GCA_003562075.1 Gemmatimonadota bacterium | reverse complement strand
CGTCTCATAGCAAAACAGCTCCCCGGGGGAATCAATCCCCGGGGAGCTGTTTTCTTGTGAACCCTGGAACTGCGTCAGTGCGCCGCCAGGGAATCGAACCCCGAACCTACTGATTAAGAGTCAGTTGCTCTGCCAATTGAGCTAGCGGCGCGTGCCGGCGGAAGCAGGTGCTTCCGCTCGGGAGCTTTTAAAGCTACTGAACCGCATCTCCAGGTCAACCCCGACCCGCTTGGCCTTCCTCACCGTCCAGGGTGTCGTCGCCACCATGGACGCCCCGTGACACTGGCGGCGAATTCCTGTCCAGCCGTCCGGCTCTGGCCTCCCGTTCAGCCTTCCATCGGGCTCGGGCAGGCGGAATGTAGAGCCATAGGAGGGCACCGGTCTGGAGGAAGAGTTGGAGTGCGATGGCCACCGACAGATTCCAGTCAGCAAGAAGGAGCCCCAGACCGATGGGGACCAGGAAGGCCAGGGGAACCCCCCAGGCAAATCGGCGGGGGTGCGCCCGCATGGTTGCGAATGGCTCCTGGCCCCACAATCCATGAGCCACCGCCTGTCCCCCTCCATCTGTAGCTGTCCTCGACTCCCCACTTCCTCCGCCACGGCCATCCATTTCCAGATCCCCGGCCCCTCAGTAGGCAGCCAGCCCGGTAACGGCCTGGCCCAGAATCAATCCGTGGATGTCATGGGTTCCTTCGTACGTGTAGACAGATTCCAGGTTCGCCATGTGCCGCATGGCTGAATATTCCACCAGAATCCCATTGCCTCCCAGGAGGCGGCGGGCCTCCCTGGCCACCTCACAGGCCATATCCACATTGGCTCGTTTGGCCATGGAGACCTGCTGAGGAGTCATGGTGCCCTCGTCTTTCAGGCGGCCCAGCCGATACGCCATGAGCTGACCCTGGGTGATTCCGGTGATCATATCGGCCAGACGGGCCTGCTGAATCTGCTTACCTGCGATGGGTCCATCGAACATGACCCGCTCACCGGCATAGCTCAGTGCCTCCTGATAGCAGGCCATGGCGGCCCCCACCGCTCCCCACGCGATTCCGTAGCGGGCCTGGGTGAGACACATGAGCGGGCTTTTCAGACCTGAAGCCTCCGGGAGCTCGGCCGAGTCTGGGATCTCCACGTCCTCCAGGTGCAGTTCGCTGGTGTCGGAAGCCAGGAGGGACAGCTTGCCCTTCTGATCCCGGGCTGAGAAACCCGGTGTGTCGGTGGGAACCACGAAACCACGAATCCCCCGGGTATCCCCGATTTCTTCCGTCTGTGCCCAGATGATGGCCACGTCGGACATGGAGCCGTTGGTGATCCACATCTTGGTCCCATTCAGAACCCAGCCATCCTCCACCTTCCTGGCAGTGGTGACCATCCCTCCTGGATTGGAACCATAATCCGGCTCAGTAAGCCCGAAACACCCGATCTTCTCACCGCTGGCCAGCTTGGGGAGCCACTCCCGCTTCTGCTCCTCACTCCCGAACGCGAAGATGGGGTACATGACGAGTGCGCCCTGCACCGAAGCGAAGGAACGGATCCCCGAATCCCCTCTCTCCAGTTCCTGCATGATGAGACCATACGCCACGTTGTTGAGGCCGGCGCAGCCATATTCCTCCGGGAGGCTGGCACCCAGCATCCCCATCTCGCCCATTTCCCCGATCAGCTCCTGGGGAAAGCTGCGTCCAATGTATGCCTCCTCGATGATAGGAAGGACCCGATCATCCACCCATTCCCGGATGGTATCACGGATCATCCGCTCCTCATCAGAGAAGAGAGAGTCCAGATCGTAGAAATCCGCACCCTGAAACTTGGGAGCCATGGCTCGAATGTCCTCGTCGAATTGAATTGGTGTTCGGCAGGGGCTTTGCCCGGTTCTTCTCCGGACGATCACGCCTCCCTCGATCCAGCTGACGCTACTTGTCTCTTGTGTCCCGTCTTCCTTCTTCGCTCTGCTCAGGTGGCGCCGTCCCTGGAGGAACGGCTTCCACCGCTCTCCGGTTTGCCAGGCGCTCATACCCGTAGAACAGCTCCCGGGCGACCCGGCCTCCCAGGTAGAGGGCCACGGCCAGGGTGGCAATCCAGGCAGTGGGGATCAGACTCAAGTCGGGCTGGATGACCAGCCAGATGTACAAGCCCAGGACGATGGCCAGAGCCACCCCTGCCATCCACCCGCGAAGAGCGGCCCGGCGCCGAGCTTTGGCCAGACACTCCTCGCACCAGAGAAGGCGATCCAGCTCCTGAACCGACTTCACCTGGAGGCATCGGACGCAGGTCACGTCCTCAGGGAATCTCTCCCTCCAATCGACCTCACTGCTCATGGCCCACCCCCACTATTCCATCAACCGGATGACGGTCTGGGTGAAGTCCTGGGTGTTCGCCCTTCCACCCACATCCCCTGTCCGGGTCTCCGGGTCCGCCAGCGCGCCATGGAGGGCCTTCCGGATCCGTCCAGCCGGTTCGGGCTGTCCCACATGGTCCAGCAGCATGGCAGCGGAGAGGGTCAGAGAGGTGGGGTTGGCCACCCCCTTTCCGGCAATGTCGGGAGCCGATCCATGGACTGCTTCGAACATGGCCGTGTCCTTTCCGATGTTGCCGGCCGGGGCCAGTCCGAGCCCTCCTACCAACCCCGCCATCAGGTCCGAGAGGATGTCCCCGAACATGTTCTCCATGACCAGGACATCGAAGTCGTAGGGGTTGGTCACCAGGTGCATGGCCGTGGCGTCGATGATCCGGTCTTCGAACTCCACCTCTCCCTCGAACTCCTTCGCCACCTCTCGGCCAACATCCAGGAAGAGTCCCTGGGTATACTTCAGTATGTTGGCTTTGTGAGCCAGCGTCACCTTCTTCCGGCCGTTGGCCTTGGCGTATTCGAAGGCGTATCGGACGATTCGCTCAGCGCCGAAACGGGTGATGATCATGACCGACTCAGCCGCTGCCCGGGGGTCCCCTTCCAGGCCGATGTAATGCTCTACTCCTACGTAGAGCCCTTCCGTGTTCTCTCGGATCAGGACCAGATCGATGTCCTCGTATCGACCGCCAGGAACCATGGTGAGGGCAGGACGAACGTTGGCGTAGAGATCGAATTCCTTTCGGATCGCCACGTTGATGGACCGGAATCCGGTCCCCACCGGGGTCGTGAGTGGTCCCTTCAGGCACACGGCGTTCCTCCGGATGGACTCCAGGGTCTCATCGGGGATGGGGTTCTTCAACTGCTCCACCCCGGCGACACCCGCCAGATGGGTCTCGTACTCGAGGTCGGCCCCTGAAGCATCCAGGATCTCCAATGTGGCCTCTGTGACCTCCGGTCCGATCCCATCACCCGGGATTACGGTAATCGTCTTCGCCATGTTCACCTGTCGAGAAAGCTGTTCAAGGATTGTCGATGTAGGTCGGATTATACTCGAATTCGGTGTGATCCTCACCCCACCTCACCAGATCCTGCATCCGAGCCGGGCGCTCGGTCCCATGTTCCCGGGCCTCCTTGGAGATGTTCAGCGCCCGATTCCACGTCAGATCCGTCAGCACCTCCCGGCTCAGGAGGGCTTGGGAAACCACATCTCCGTTGGGATGTCGAACCAGAACCCGGACACCCCCCAGACCCGGATTCTCGTCGAAAGCGGCCTGCGTCCCGGGGCTGAAGATGAAGATGTAGGGGAAGGCCTTGGCCCAGAGATCGCCACCCCGGGCAAAATCACCCGGATCCACTGTGACACTCACCTGCGCCACATTCCCGCTCATCTCCACGTTCACAGGACCCTCCCACACATAGTGGGGCTCGATCTCCGCCGCAGCCGGAACGGGATGCTCCGGTTCCTCGGGGAGGCAGCCGCTCACCAGAAGCAGGGTTACGATGGGAGCCAGCCAGCGACTCACGGTCGTCCACTTTATCATCAATCCATCCATATTCTTAGAGAACTCGAGAGGCCGGGAAGCTACCCAGTCCGCTCCCGAACCGAAGGTGTCCGGCTACGATCCGTCAGGGGAGGACCCGCTGGGCCAGGGCTTCCGCGGCGGAGGCCAAGGGCCCGGGACTCCCGGCCTCACCGGCAGTCCCTTGCAGAATTCCCTGCCAGAGGACCTGTCCAGATCGGGGATCCAGGAGGGCCGCGTTCAAGTTCAGGGCCACGAGCCCATCTGCGTCAGGACCCTCCGCTTGCACCGTGATGGGAAGCAGCGCGTACCCCGCATCAGTCATGGCGGCCAGCCGATAGAGTTCTCCGAAAAGGGGGTCTCCTACTCGCCGGACTTCCCCCGCCTCGAAGACGGCCACCGGAAGGTTCTGCGGGTCTGCACCCAGCCGACCTGCCCGCGCAGCGATCTCCTGCAACTCCTCTCCTGCCATCCAACGGACGGAGGGGCCCGCGCTCCGGAGAGCGTAGAGGAGCTCGGCGTCTACGTCCAACCCCGTTCCGGACACACCTTGGACGGGAAGGAGTAGGACCCGCGCCCCTCTCAGGTCAGGTACACCTCCTCGCTCCCATCCCGGGCCGGGAGGAGGTGTGTCCGTCCTCAACCCACACGCTGCCGTGGTCAGAGCCAGGAGGGAAAGGAGGAGAAGGCCCAGAATCATCCGTCGACCAGGTGCAGGGTTCCTGCCCATGGGTCGTCCGGCATGATCGCTTCGGTCCCTGGGCCTCAGTCCCATCGAATCAGCCACTCTGGGCTGCACGGAAGGTCCCTCACAGCTATCGATTGTCGGGGGGCTTGGTGGTTCTACCGGATTCGGAGGTCTCAGGGTCCAGTTCCAGTGAGGCGGAGTTGATGCAGTAGCGAAGGCCCGTCGGTTCCGGACCGTCGGGAAACAAATGTCCCAGGTGGGCGTGGCAGCGACGGCAGAGCACTTCAGTCCGTCGCATTCCGTGGGAGCGATCCTCGCGGAGAAGGACGTTCCCCGAGTCCACTACATCCCAGAAAGCGGGCCATCCGCTCCCCGAGTCGTACTGGGCCTCGGAAGAGAAGAGGACTGCGCTGCAGCAGACACAGCGATAGACTCCGGTGGCATCGGACTTGAGGTACCGTCCGGTGAAGGGCCGTTCCGTCCCTGCTTCCCGGGCCACCCTGAACGCTTCCGGCGAGAGGAGGGACTTCCACTCCTCGGGGGTCCGGACGACCTGGGGGGCATCCGGCCCTTCCTCCGGCTCCGGCGGATCTCCACCCATCAGTCGCTTTCGATCTGGACCGATTCCACCTTCACATCCTCCTGGGGCCGGTCGCTTCCATCCGTTTCCACCTTCCCGATGGCTTCCACAACGTCCATTCCCTCCACGACGCGTCCGAAGACGGCGTGCTTGTCATCCAACCAGGAAGTGGCCTTCAAGGTGATGAAGAACTGGGATCCGCCGGTGTTGGGCCCGGCGTTGGCCATGGAGAGGACGCCAGGGGCATCGTGCCGGAGTTCGGGATGGAATTCGTCGTCGATCTTGTATCCGGGCCCTCCCCTGCCGGTTCCCTCAGGACAGCCCCCCTGGATCATGAAATCATCGATGACCCGATGAAAGACCAGTCCATCATAGAAAGACTTCTCAGCCAACTGGATGAAGTTCTTCGTCGTTTCGGGGGCCCGGCCCTCGAATAGCTCAACCTGGAATGAACCCAGGCTCGTGTTGAAATGGGCCTTTCGGTTCGCCATATCGTCTCCGGTCCGGGCGTCACCCCGGGGTCAGAATCTGAGGATTGATCGCAGGCGGATGGGAGACCGCCTGAAAGAGTGCGTGACTCATTACCGAGAGTCAGGCGCAGCGTTCCGGGGCACCTGGGTGCAGCCTCGTTGGAGGAAGGCCCAGAAATCCTGGCAGCTTCCGTCCAGTCGGTATTCCACCTCCTGGGCGGAGGAGTTGGCGAAGACCGTCCGGTTCAGCTCCGTAAGGAACGCCTCGCTCCCAGCAGAGGTGGAAGCGTTGGGGATGAGCTCCCGAAAATCCCGGAAGTCCACCACCACCCGTTCTCCATCTACTCGAACCTCCCGGACGATATCCCCCGTCTCAGCCGAGAAGAATGAGTGCAGACCCTGTTCCCGCTCCTTCGGTGAGGGGCCACGCACCAGGAGGGCCAGGGCGTGGGCAAGGGTTTCTTCAGCCTGGTCGGCGGGATCCCTCACTTCCTGCGGTCTCCCCCCTGCTTCCCTGGGAGCCAGCGTTCGG
>PWWP01000038.1 GCA_003562075.1 Gemmatimonadota bacterium | reverse complement strand
GTTGGGTGGTGATGTCCTCCACCCGTGCACTGGTGGCTTCCACCTGAAAGTCGATCTCGCTCAGGACGGAGCGCGATGCAGAGAGCTGCTGCTCGATGTTCTGAAGCTCGCTGGAGACGTCGGCAACCCGGGAACGGAGGCCCTGCATCTCGCTCTGGAGCTGAGCCCGCTCCTCCCGGATCTGCTCCAGGCGCCGCTGGCTCTCCTGGATCTCCCGCTGAATCTCCTCCGGGGAACGCTCCTGGGCTGAGAGGGGGGTGGGACCGGTGAAGGTGGGAAGGAGCACTCCCAGCAGGAGGAGTCCGCCCACCAGACGGCCCAGCCCTCGACCTGTTCCCTTGCCCTGTCCGGGTGCCACCTGCCTCCAAGGCATCTCAAACCTCCCGGAGATACCGTCGGATGGCGAAGCCGCTGGCCAACAGTCCGAAGAGGCCACCGCCGGCGATACCGGCCACCATCCACTCCACGGGGATCCACTCCACCCGGAAGATAAGGCGGGAGACGGCCTGGGCGGAAGCGTAGGTCATGCCGGCAGCCAAGACCCCTCCCAGGATCCCGGTGAGGGCTCCCTCCAGGAGGAAGGGGCGTCGGATGAAGCCGTTGGTGGCCCCTACCAGGCGCATGACGTAGATCTCCTCCCGGCGGGCGTAGACGGCGATCCGGACGGCGGTGGCGATGATGAGCCCGGCAACCACGGCGAAGGCGGCGCCCAGAACCGTGGTGGTGATCCCGCCGATTCTTCGGAGAAGGAAGAGGCGGTCCACCCACTCCCGTCCGTACCGGACGTCCTCTACGAAGGGATAGAGGGAAGCCCGGTCCGCCACGCGGGCTACGGAGGCCGGGTTCCGGTACCCTGGGAGGAGCTCCACCTCCAGGGAGGCGGGGAGGGGATTCACCTCCATGTCCAGGAAGAGTTCCTCGAATTCGGGCAGGTCCTGGCGGGCCCGTGCCAGGGCCTCGTCCTTGGAGACGTAGTGAGCGGCGTGGACCTCCTCCATCTGGACCAACTCCTCTTCAAGGAGCTGAACCTCGCTGTCCGCAGTACCATCCCGGATGTAGACCACCACCTCCACCCGCTCCTCCACCTGGGCCAACGCCTGGTGGAGGTTGTAGCTGGCCACGGCAAAGAGGCCCACCACGTAGAGAGCCAACGCCACCATGGCCGCTGAGAGGGCGGTGAGCAGGGGGGCGCGTCGGATGGCGGCCAGGGCTTCGCGGAGGGCGTGCACGCTCAGGCCTCCCTGGCTTCGGGTGTTTTCGAGTCGTAGACCAGCCGTCCCTCGTCCAACTCCAGGATCCGGATGTCGGGGTAGGCCCGGACCAGCTCCAGGTCGTGGGTGGCCATGAGGACGGTCATTCCCTGGGTGTTCAGATCCAGAAAGAGCTCCATGATTCCCCGGGAAGCCCGCTCATCCAGATTTCCCGAGGGTTCGTCGGCCAGGAGGACCAGGGGGTCGTTGGCCAGGGCCCTGGCGATGGAGACTCGTTGCTGCTCCCCTCCTGAGAGTTCATGGACCTGCATTCCCGCCTTCACCGAGAGGCCTACCTGGGCCAGGAGCCGGTTTGCCCGGTTTCCCATCTCCCCTCGGGAGGTCCCGGTCACTTCCAGGGCGAAGGCTACGTTCTCGAACGCGGTTCGGCCTGGGAGGAGACGGAAGTCCTGAAAGACGTGGCCCACCCTCCTCCGGAGCTTCCAGACTTCCCGCTGGGTCGTCCGCTCCGAGGAGAACCCACAGACCACCACTTCCCCGGACGAGGGGGTGTCGGCCATGTGGATGAGGCGGAGGGTGGTGGACTTTCCGGAGCCGGAGTGGCCGGTGAGGAAGGCGAATTCACCCTTTCTGATCCGGAATGAAACGTCGTTCAGCGCTCGGCCCCGGGTGGGGTACTCCTTGATGACGTGGGAAAGCTGGATCACGTCGCTCTGGACCCTCTGTTGGAAGCCGGAAGCGGGGTAGGGGCAGGGGCCATCGGTTCAGGGTCGTTCATTGGGCCAGAATCTACCCGAAGCTCCGAGGCGGTGTCAAAGGCCGGCAGCCAACCGGAGCGCCTCCAGGGTGGATCCGGGGTCGGCTCGTCCCGTACCGGCCAGTTCGAAGGCGGTGCCATGATCCGGGGAGGTTCGGAGGAAGGGAAGTCCCAGGGTGGCATTCACTCCTCGGCCAAAGGCCAGGGTCTTGAAGACAGCCATGCCCACGTCGTGGGTTGGAGAGACGACGGCGTCCAGTTCGCCTCCGACGGCTTTGAGGAAGATGGTGTCAGCTGGGAAGGGACCCTGGGCTGCCACCCCTTGATCCCGGAGTTCCTGGAGGGCCGGTTCCATGACCCGGGCCTCCTCATCACCGAAGAGGCCTCCATCGGAGGCGTGAGGGTTCAGCCCACAGAGCCCGAGGACGGGATCGGACAGGGACCAGTGGCGCCGGAGGTCCTGGTCCAGAAGGCTCATCTGTGCCACCAGGAGCTCCCGGGTGATCCGGTCCGGGACGTCCCGGAGGGGTAGATGGGTCGTGGCAAGGAGGATCCGCAATGGATGGCTCCCCAGTCGAGTGGTCCGTGCGGTCATGAGCATTCCCACGGCGGGGGCGCCCGTCAGCTCCTGGAGGAACTCGGTCTGGCCCGGATGATGGACTCCGGCGGCCTGGAGGGCCGGTTTGTGGACGGGGGCGGTGACCAGGGCCTGGGCCTCCCCTTCCTGGATGAGGGCCACTCCCTGGCGAATGGCCTGGGTGGAGATCTCTCCTGCCGAGGCCAGCGAGCCGTCGAAGCGACCGGTGGGGTGGAGGGTGGCCCCGGGCCAGGGCCCTTCCCCCAGGGTCGTGGCGTCACCCAGAAGGTGCACCCCGATTCCCAGGTACTCTTCCTGGATCTGTGGAAGGGCCGTCCGGAGGAGCTCGGCCCCGATGCCCCGAGGATCCCCCAGGGTGACTGCCAGGGAGGGGAGGGTCACAGACGGATGTCGATGTAGGTCCGTTCCCGGAAACGGGTCACCAGGCGTTCCTCCATGCGCTGCTCCTGCAGGTTGGCCCGGATCTGTTCCCGGACATCCTCGAACTGGAATTCGCCGGCCTCCCGGATGTCATCGACCCGAACCACACCGAAGACGGTCATCCCCGGACCCAGGGGCACGTCCACCGGTCCCACGACCTCACCGGCCTGGGCGGTCTGAAGGGCGCTGGCCAGGCTCTGGGGGAACTGCTGGAGTTGATCCCTGGGGACGGTGACCGAATCAGGCAGGCCGAAACGGGTGGCTTCGTCCTCGAACTCCGTCAGGTCGGCACCCTCCCGAATCCTCTGAGCGATCTCCTCCGTCCGCTCCCGAGCTCGGTCCTCATCCGCCGACGTCGGGTCGGCGCCGATGAGGATGTGGTGGATCATCCGTTCCGGGCCCCGAACCCGCTCCACCTTGATGATGTGGGCTCCAAAGGGACTCTCCACCACGCCGCTGGTCTCCCTCTCCCGGAGGCTGAAGGCAGCGTCCTCAAACTCCTCCACCAGCCCATCGCCCCGACGGTACCAGCCCAGTTCGCCCCCTTGTTGCCGGGAGCCCGGGTCGTCGGAGAATCGTTGGGCCAGGTCGGCGAAGTCCTCCCCGTCCCGGAGCATCTGGAGAATCTCTTCAGCCCGCTCCCGGGCCTGGGCCCGAGCCGAGTCGGAAGCTTGGGGCTGGATGAAGATCTGTTGGAAGGTGAGGGTGGCCGGACGTTCTCCGAAGCGAGCTCGTTCCCGTTCGAAGAACTCCTGGACTTCGTGCTCTTCCACCACGGCTGGCCGGGCCTGCCTTCGTTGGTCCTGCATGAACCGTTGGAGGAGGAGGCCCTGCCGGATCTCGTCCCGCATGCTGCTCCGGTACTGGGACATGCTCATCCCCATCTGCTCCACGGCTTGTCGGAGTTGGTCCTCTGAGCCACCGAAGCGCTGGATCTGGTCGTCCCAGGCCTCCCGGAAGGTCTGTTCCACCTGGTCGTCGGAGACGGCCACCAGGGTGTCTCGGGCTGCGGCCTGAAGGAGGACGAGCTGATCCACCATGTCCTCCAGGACTTCCCGCTCCACCTGAGCCATGGCCTGGGGATTGTCCACCGGGAGCTCCATCCCCCCAGCCTGCAGCCGACCCACCTGTTCCATGATCTGGCTGTAGAGGATGATGGAGTCACCCACCACCGCCGCCACCCGGTCTACCAGCTCCTCGCCGCCGCTGCCGGTGGGATCGGCCTGAAGCCCCTGCCCATGGAGGCCCATGGGGAGGAGTGCCGTGAGGAGGAGGATGGGAAGCAATCGAATGGGACGCATGTCGTTGGCCGGTTGAATTCAGTGGAAGGGTGGGCAATGGAGGACTCCCTCCCTCACTCCGGTTCGTAAACCCCGGAGGAGGAGGGGGTTCCCAAGACCCAAGGCCGTCAGGGGTGGGCGAGTGTACTCTTGCTCGGCTCCCGGTTCCTGCATTCTCAGAAGGCCCTGTACTTCTTCAGCGGTCTTCCATTTCCAGTTGCTCCATGAGCGCCTCCGGGTCATCCAGGTCGGGACCCTCCGTCTCCAACTCCGGATCGGCTGCCCGGATCTCGGCCACCCGCTGGGCGGTCCGATCCATGTTCTCCATGGAGATCTGAACGGAGTAGTTCTCCCGAAGGGCCAGGGCCAGGGGCCCCAGGGGATAGACGTCCTGTTGGCCCTGAACCAGGCGAGGCATGAGCTCGTCGATCCGCTCCTTCACCGCGTCCCGGACATTCTGACCCTCGCCGGGGCTGATGTCGTCCAACCCCAGGATGCCGGCCAGCTCCTGCAACTGGGATCGGATGGAGGTCTCAAGCTCCTCTTCCTGACCCTCAGGGAGAGTGAGTCCCCGACGTTGGGCCTCCTGGACCAGGAGTTCGCCCCGGGCCAGATTCCGGAGCATGGAGTCCAGCTGGTCGTCGCCGGCCCCGGCAATCTGCTGCCGGAGCTGGGTGGGCTGATTCAGAAGGAACCAGCGGTAGTCCCCGGCGGTGTATTCCCCTCCGTCGAAGGTCACCAGGGCCTGGCCCCGTTCCCGCTGGGTGAGGGCCACCTCGGCCGACTCAGCCAGCTCCCGGGCCCGATCCAGCCCCCCTTCCACCACCTGGATGTCGGCCGGTTCCTCGATCTCGGCCACGAAGATGGATTCAGCCACATTCGTCCGCTCCATCTGGATCTCCTGGCGGAGCTGTTCGCCCACCTCCTCCAGGGTCGGGGTCTCCCGGTCCTCCACCTGGATGATGTGGAGCCCGAACTGGGTTTCCACGAGGTCGCTCACCTCTCCGGGCTCCAGGGTGAAGGCTGCCTCCTCGAAGGGTGGGACCATGGTTCCTCGTTGGAAGAAGCCCAGGTCACCTCCCCGGGCGGCGCTCCCTGGGTCATCGGAATACTCAGCGGCCAGGGCGGCGAAGTCCTCTCCGGCCTGGGCTCGGTCGCGGAGCTGGATGGCCAGCTCCCTCACCTCATCCCGCTGGGCCTGGTCAGCGCCCTCGGGGTAGGACAGGAGGATGTGCCGAGCCTGTACTCGCTCCCCGGGCCGCTCTCGTTCGAAGTACTCCTCCAGCTCCTGGTCCGTGACCTGGGCGTCCACATCGATGACCTGATCCCGGAGGAGGAGGACCAACTCCTGGTTCAGCTGCTGTTGGGTCACGGCAGAGAGGTCGAGGGCGTTCAGTGCTCCCTCTTCAGTCATGACCAGGGCCAGGAGGGTGTAGTCCACCCAGAAGTCGGTGAGGGCTTCCACCACCGCAGGGTCCTGGGGAAGATCGGCGACGGGGGCGATCAGATTGGCCGTCTCCTCCACCGTCAGCTCGAAGTCTGCCGCTCGGGCCAGGGTGTCGGGACCCAGCTCGGCTCCTCGATCGCCGCAACCGCTGAGGGCAAGGGTCGGCAGGAGGAGGAGGGTCAGGAGTTCGCGCGTCAAACGCATTCGGATTCCTCGATTCGTTGAGTCGTTACTGAACATGTGGCCTCAGGTCGCCAATCTGGGTGGTGCCTGAAGGGTCCCAGGCGTGTTACACCAGAGTCTAGCAGTCCGATCGGCCGTCTAGGCTGCTTGTGCCCGTTCCTTCACCAGGAGGTCCAGCGCCCGGATCAGGGTCCGGGTCAATGGCTCGGTCCCCACCCGGGTCAGGGAGAGGGAAAGGGGCATCATCCGACGGACGCCCACCTCTACC
>PWWP01000346.1 GCA_003562075.1 Gemmatimonadota bacterium | reverse complement strand
CGGCACCGGGAGTCGGTCCTACCCGCGACCTCTGCGAACTACTCCGTCGGTCGAATCAGCCGGAGATGTTCGGATTGTTCTGCCGCTCCTGATCTGGCAGGGGCATGCAGGTGATGGGGCCCCACGCCTGTCCCTTGTGGTTCGTACCGGTTGGGAACGGAATGTCGTGCCGTAGTTTGTCGTTCAGACGATGTCCCTCGCTGAAGAGCTGCCGCCGCCGTTCCTCGATGACCACATCCAGCATGTTCTCATCGCCGGAGAGCTCGAGAGCCGGGATGCCCTGGGCCGCCCGGAGGTTATTGATGATGTTCTCCGCCTGGTCGAGGCGAGCTTCGGCCAGGATCAACTGGGCTTCCTCCCAGGACGCCATGGGGATGTCGGCATCGGCTTCAGGGTACTTCTCCTGATAGTAGTGTGGTGTCACTCCGTCATGTCCGAACTGCTCCGCGTCAGCCACCGGGACCCGTGGGTCCGGCTCATCCCCAGCCATGACGGCGTAGAACTCATCGGGTTCGACGGAGAGCACCCGATTTCTGTGGTTCAGATTGTAGAGACGGTTCTCCCGCCTGCCATTCACTGTGGAATATTCAGCGTACCATGCGAAGCCTTGTGGAACCTGCTCTGCGTCCGAAGCAGCCCCTGAAAGGTCTCCGAGGTTCAAGCGTGCTCGCGCCCGAGCCGCCGTAGCAAAGGTGCGGAGCTCGGTGTTCCCAGCCGCTTCCGCATGCGAGATGGCGGAAGTGAACCGCTCCTCAGCGGTTTCCATCACTTGGTCCCGGGTCAACAACGGCCCCTGGTCGATGGCCATTTCACAGTAGCCTTCGCCCATCAGGACGTAGCTGAACCCGCCGTAGGCCGCCAGATGTCCAAGGAGGTCGCTCCGATCGGGGACGTCGGCTTCGGAGAAACCTTCGATCAGCCTTGTGCTCTCTTCGGCTACGTAACGAGCCTGCTGGAGAGGGGTGTAGGCACCGAGCCCGGTAGCATCCCTACCAGTGGGACAGCTTCCCGTGATGGAGTTCAGCTCGAGCCCACGCCATCCCCAGGTGTTCACGTTGAGCCAACTCGAAGCGTTTCGGTACTCTCCTGAGAGGATCCCTGTGGTGGCTACATAGCTGGTGTAGGCGCATTCGAACTGCCCCAGCGCACTGTTGAGGAGGGTCTGCGCAAGGGCTGGGTTGTCCAGGCTCTCGGCCTCCACTGTGCCAGGAAGATCTACGTCCAGGAGTCCGTCACAAGCAGCCATAGCGACCAAGAGGACAGCTCCCAACGCGGTTGTGGCACTTCGCTTCAGCAGTCCCAACCGACTGGATGAACCTGATTTTAGCTTTTTCATCGTAAGCATGAATCTCTCCTCAGAAGCCCAGGCGCACAGTCAATGTGGCGCTGGCAGTGGGAGGAAGGACGGTCTGGTAACCGGTGGCTGATTGCCCTGTGGAACGGACTTCTGGGTCCCAGGTGGTCATCCCGGCCAAACGTTCCTGGACGGAGCCGTCTCGAGGGGTGCTCCAGCCGTGTTCGGCTGTCCAGAGCATGGCAACGTTTCTCATGCCGAGGCTGACGGATCCGTTCCGAGCTCGGAGTCGCTGTGCCATCCCATCAGGCAGTCGGTATGTGGCGGAAAGCTCCCGGAGCCGAAGGAATCCGGCCTTATAGAGAGAGGTCCGGTCGTTCTCAAAGATTCTCACTGCTTGGAGGAACGGGTTGTCACCCATGAGCACGTCCCGGGTGGTGGCCTGGTTGTGCGTGGCTCGGATTTCGGTGTTGGTGTGATGATGGCCGCCATTTCCCTCCACGCGGGCGTAGAGCGTCAAGTTCTCAAAGAGGGTGAAACTGTTTCCGAACCCGATCTGCCAGGTGGGTTGGGAGTGACCCATCCATACCTGCGGCGCCTCGCCGCAGGGGACCGGTGAGCCGCCAACATCCACACCCTGAGGGCCCGCACCTCCATCGCAGAGAGCGGACAGAACCTGACCGTTCTCATCAATCTCTACTTCGAGGAATTCCCTCATGAAGAAGTCACCGATGGAATACCCCTCCCTGTGGAAGGCCTGGCCGGGTGCTCCGATGGCCTCGAGCCCCCCCAGGTCCTTGATCTCGTTGTTCATCGAGGAAAGCTGAGTGTCGATCTCCCAGGCGAAGCGAGGGCTTTCCATGAGGCGAGCCGAGACGCCCAGTTCATTCCCCCAGGCCTCGAGGAGGCCGATATTTACGATCTGCGATCCTGTGAATCCGGAGGAGGGAGCCAGTGGGCTGTTGACGATGGCGTCCTTCACCGTCCGCTGGTAGCGGGTGAATTCCACGTCCAGGCGTCCGTCCAGGAAGCTGGCGTCAAAGCCAATCTCCAGCTCCTCTCCGCGCTCCGGCTGGAGCTGCGGGTTACCGAAGGCACTGGGAAGCAGTGCCGGCCGGTCCCGATAGCCAATGACCGGGTCGTAGAGACGGGAGGCGTCGAAGGTCCCAGGCTGCTGACCAGCAGCACCGAAAGCTCCTCGCAGCCTGAGTTGTTCAACCCAGTCCCACTGCCAGAACTCTTCTTCGTGAAGCACCCAGGTTGCGCTGAGCTTGGGGTAGATGGCTGCGTCGAATTCCACCCCGAAGGCGCTGTTGTCATCGGCCCGGACCGCTGCCGTCAGGAAACGGCGATTGTGCCAGCCGACCTGCTGCTGGACGTAGACGCCCACTGTTGAGTTCTCCACGAAGGTTTCTCCTCCGTCTCGAACAGCACCACCCGACACTGTCGTGATCGGAACGGCCGGGAACTCAGCACCGAAGGAATTGATGAAGGAGGACTCGCTCTTGTAGTACTGGAAGCCCACAGCACTCTCAAAGTCGTAGTCGCTCAAGGAGAAATTGGCGCTGCCGGAATAGTCCACGGTCACGAAGCTGCGGGTTCCTCGCTCCACGGACTTCTGACCCAGGGACTGGGATCCGTAGACATGGTCGGCACCGTCGGGATGCTGAGGATAGAGCGTCCAGTTCACCTCGGCGTTGGAGTCGAGGCCGGCGACCAGGCGATGGGTGGACCAGCTGACGGGCTGGTACCGCATCTCCACGTTGGTGGTGGTTCGGTCATTGTCGGCTCGGGTCGTCACCTCGTCCCAAGTTTCCGGGGGAGCCTGCCGCCAACCGCGCCGGCGGTCATCCAGGTTGCGGGGGTTGGACCAGATGAGATTGCTGAAGGGGTCCGGGTTGATCGCGCCCTGTGCAAGACGGGTGTCCCCGGTGATGTAGGAGCTTCCCACTGTTACAGTGAGATCGTCGGTCAGGAGGATCTCCATGTTGGCTCGTACGGCTGTGCGCTCACTCCAGTTGTGGGAGACGATTCCAGTGTCATCATCTCTGGATACTGAGGCAAAGTACCGGACCTGATCCGTTCCTCCACGCATGCTCACGTTCACGCTCTGGAGCCTGCCGTATCCGAAGGGATCGCCCAGTCCGTGATCTCGTTCGTGTTCGTAGACGTTCAGGCCGATCAATTGACCTGGGTTATTCGGATCGGGCATGTACCGGTTTCCTGTTCTACCGGCAGGATTCCAGAGCCAGTTGGTCCCGATGCGAGTCGTAACGTCGAACTGCGGAGTCCCGCTGGCGCCCCGCTTGGTGATGATCTGGATCACCCCGTTGGAGGCTTCGGTGCCGTAGAGTGTGGCTGCAGCGGGCCCCTTGATGATCTCAATGCTCTCGATGTCGCCTGGGTGAACGTCATTCAGGCGGCTCACATTGGCTCCGCCTCGCTGCCCCGGACCCCGTCGGGGATCACTGTCCATCCGGACGCCGTCGATGTAGATGATGGGCTCATTCGCGAGGGATAGGCTACTGTTCCCACGGATGCGTACAGCCGAGCCCGTGCCCACCTGTCCCGTTCCCGGGAGCATCATGGCGCCGGGGGTACGCTGCCCTACGAGCTGGTCCACGTTCCCGATCGGTGATCGGGTCATGATTTCTTCTGCGTCTACGGTGGCGACCACGTTTCCGATGGCCCGCCGCTGGGTACCACCGGCCGTCCCCGTGACCACGATTCCGTCCAGATCCAACGCTCGCTCAGAGAGCTGGAAGTCCAGGGTGACTGTCTCACCTGAGGCCACGGTGATGTCGGAGCTGGCCGTGGCGAACCCGATGAGCTGGACGGAGACCGTCACTTCGCCGGCTGGAACGCCGGAGATGCTGTAGTTTCCGCCGCTGTCGGTGATGGTGCCCAGTTGTGTTCCGTCCACGTATACCTGGGCTGCCGGAAGTGGTTGGCTCGTCCGTCCATGGGTCACCTGGCCCTGGATCGTGCCTTCACGGGCGGTCCTGGCTCTGGGTAGGGGACGTCGGAGTGAGGCGGCGCTGAGGGTGCCGGCTCCGGGGAGGGAAGCGTGGAAGATTGGTGCCGAACCATTTCCGGTCCCGGTGTCAGGTATGTTGGGCTCGACCACCACCTGCTTGCCTACTGATTCCCAGGAGAAGTCCGTGCCGTCCAGCACCTGGTCCAATGCCTCACGGACGGTATGCTCACGACACTTGCATGTGACGGTCGGTTCAGAAGGGAGAAGGCTGGGCGAGAAGGTGATGGGAACACCGGAACGGCTCCGGAGGGTGTGGAGCACATCGGCCAGGGATACGGCCTCCGCTTCCACCCCCGCGGGACGCTCCAGGAAGGCCGTGGCCTGAGCCTCGGCCAATTCCATCCCCACACTGGCCAGGATCGTATGGTCCTGGGCTCCCAGTGGGAGGCTCCCCATCACCAGCAGAATTCCTGCGGCAAAGAGACGAGAGAGCTTCATGATTGGTCCTCCTGAAGGAGTAGGGGGTCGTGCTGCTGCAGATCGGGCAGGTCCATGGGACTCCCGGGGTTCGAGGGATGGTTCAACGGCGAGTTCGGTACATCGGGTGCGATGGGTCATTGGAAGATCCGCAGGGTGTCGGCGCTCATGGCGCAGGTGACGGCAGCCGCCCGGCAGACCAGGTCCACCACATGGTCCATGTCCGCTTCTGTGAACCATCCGGTCACGGTGCGGTCGTGGAGTTCGGGATCCATGATCTGGATGGAGATGCCCATTCGACGCTCCAGTTCGCGAGCGACTCGGGGGAGAGGCGTAGATTCAAAGGCCACAAAGGCCCCCATCCATCCCAGGAGTTCCTCCGGATCGTCCACGAGCTCCACCTGAGGAGGTTGGTTCGTCCGGGACCGGCTCCGCTGGCCGGCTTGGACCTGGACCTCGTCCCCTCCCCCTCGAACGGCTACCGCACCCTCCACCACCAGGAGATCCATCTGGTCATGACGGGCGTTGACCTCGAATCGAGTCCCCAGCACGGTGGCCTCACCACCGGCGGTTCGAACGTGGAAGGGACGGGTGGAGTCGGAGCTCACTGAGAGGAAGACCTGGCCATCCACATCAACCCAGCGCTCTCCGGTTCCCACCGATGTTCGGAGGCGTGTGCCGGGCCCAAGTCGGACGACGGACCCGTCGGGCATGGTGGTGGTCGCCAGCTCCCCGGGGCCGGTCACGACCTCTGAGACCTGTGGGGTTGGGGCCGGTGGGGCTGGAGCGATCTGTTGGCCAGCGATCAATCCCATCCCCAGGGAGAGGATCACCATGGCAGCCCAGGCCAACGGTTTCCGGAAGCCAGTAGCCGCCGTTCGCGACAGATTGTTGACCTCACTCTGCTCGGCCCGGTCTTCAAGATCTCCGAGCGTCGGAGGAGGACGTCGCACGGTCAGTCGCTCGGCCGGGGCCGTCCCCTGCCACACCTCCACCATGGCCTGGTAGTCCCGCTCGTGGTTCGGCGAAGCTGCACGCCACCGCTCAAGTTCGACTTCCTGATCTGGAGTCGTCTGCCCCTGCAGGGACCGCAGGATCAACTCTTTCAAGAGAGGGATGTCCCATCTCGGGTTGCCGTGTCCCGGTATCAGCTCTTCATGCCGACGACCGGGTCTCACCCCTTCAACACGGTGGGACGGAAATCACTACTACTGGGGTGATGACACTGTCTTCGGAAGAACGGGTGTCATTGTTGAAGGGGGGTGTCTTCAGGGTAGGGGAGGGATCCCCCCAAGGGATGGGGTCAGGCGCCGGCTGGAGAGGTGAGGATCCGCGGAAAGCCTACCTGGGACCCCGAAGCTCCCGATGGATCGCCTGGAGTGCGTCTCGGAGCTGACTTAGAGCCGAACTCATCTGGTTCGAGACGGTCTGGGG
>PWWP01000336.1 GCA_003562075.1 Gemmatimonadota bacterium | reverse complement strand
GTTACGCTCTGGCCTCCCGGATGGCGCGCTTCACCAGGTTCTTGGTGAGGGCGACCTTGTATTCGTTGAACTGGAGGGGGCGGGCGCCCTGGACGGCGGCCTGGGCAGCCACTTCCAGCGTCTGCTCATTGGGCGCGTGGCCCGAGATGGCCTGTTCCGTCTCCTTCATCCGGAGGGGACGAGCGGCAACCCCCCCGACTACGATGCGGGCGTCCTGGATGGTGCCGTTGGCGACGTCCAGAGCCGCAGCCACGTTGACCAGGGCGAAGTCCCATGCCTTCCGGTCCGCCACCTTCTCGAAGTACATGGGGTGGCCGGCCCAGCGGGCGGGGATGTGGATGGCGGTGAGGAGATCGGTGGGCTGGAGGACGGTCATCCGGGTGATGTCGATGGAGGGACCGATGAAGAAATCCTCAGCGGCCACCGTTCGCCTCCCTCTCCGGGTATGAATCTCCATCTGGGCATCCACGGCCAGGAGGGCCGGCGCCGTGTCGGAGGGGGTGACGGCCACACACCGGCTGGCTTCCAGGATACAGTGTTCCCGGTTCAGTGCTCCCGGGGCGTTGGCGTAGCACGTGTTGCCTCCCGCCCGGTAGCAGGGCCAGCCACTCCGGTAATACCAGCACCGGGTGTCCTGGCAGAGGTTGCCTCCAAGCGTTCCCTGGTTCCGGATCTGGGGCGTGGCCACCTTTTCTGCGGCCTGTGCCACGATGGGGTACCGAGCGCGGATCTCAGAGTGGGTGGCCACATCGGTGAGGGTGGCCATGGCTCCGATCCGGATCCCGTCATCGGAGACCTCGATTCCCTTCAACTCCTGGATCCCTCCCAGGTCAACCACGTATCGGGGGCGCTTGGCCCGGTCCTTGAGCCAGTCGAAGGTGTCCATTCCCCCGGAGAGGACCCAGGCCTCTTCGCCATGTCGTCGGAGGAGGTCCAGGGCTCGCTCCAACTCGGTGGGTTGGAAGAGCTCGAACGAGCCCATCATGTCTTGGATCTGCGCCATGGTGTGTTCCTCGGTGCGTTTCGTGAGCGGAGAGGCGCGTCAGACGTGGGTCTGCATGCGACGATAGCCGGGACGAGCTCCCTCAAGGAGCGCCACCACCTTGTCCGGGGTGATGGGAGTCCGGTTCACATGCTGACCCAGGGCGTTGTTGACTGCCGAGACCAGGGCCGCGGCACCAGCTCCCACCGGTGGCTCCCCGATTCCCCGGGCGCCCACTGGTGTCTCCGGGTCGGCCATGTCCAGGGCGGCGAACTCCAGGGGGCGGGAGGGGACGTCCAGGATGGTGATGGGCTTGGCCGTATAGAACCTCCGGTTGGAGTTGGCACCCCATCGGGTATCGAAGGCCCACCGTTCCAGGAGGGCGGAACTCATGCCCTGGATCACACCGCCATGGACCTGAGCGGCCAGGCTCCGGGGATTCAGGACGGTTCCACAGTCGGTGACCGAGACGATCTCCTGCAGGTCGATGACCCCGGTCTCCCGGTCCACCTCCACCACGCAGGCGGTGATGACCGAGGACCAGGTGGACCCGTCGTGGGAATAGTTGTCCTTGGCGGCGGCCACCAGCCCTTGGCCGGCGATCCGCTCCACGGCATGGACCGTCATGGGGTCCAGGTCCTCGGCTAGCTCGTGGCCATCGAAGGCGCCGCCCAACTCCATGGCCCGGGCGGCGGCCTGGGCGAAGCTCAGTCCGGTCCCGGGGCTGCCAACACGGAAGACCCGGCCTCCTCCCACGTCGTAGTCGGCAGGGCTTCCACCCAGGTCCATGGCCGCAATCTCCTGGAGTCGCTCCTTCAGGAGGGTGGCGGTGGCATGGTTGGCCCGGGTGTGGGCATGGGTGGTCTGGCTCCCCGACTGGGTCGAACTCCAGGGAAGGCCCTTCCCCGTGTCCCCCCAGACCACCTCCGTCTCTTCCCAGGGGTGGTTCAGGACGTCGTTGGCGGCCCGGGCCGTGTCCAGCATGGAGTGGGTCCCCAGGTTTCCGATCCCCTGGTGGATGTAGAGCTTCCCGTCAGGCCGGACCACCATGAGGCCATCGAAGCCCGAGCTTCCCCCGACAAAGGGAGCGTAGCCCACGCCCACGCCAGTGACCTTTGAGCCATTGGTTCGCCCATTCCACTCCTTCTTCTCGTCCCAGCGGAAGAGCTCCCGGATCCGGTCTACAGCCTCGGGAACGAAGGCGCTGGTGAGTTCGTTCTGGTTGGGCCCGAAGCGGGCCCGACCTCGAGGGGCGTTGATCTTCATCACGTCCAATCGGTCCAGCCCCAGCTCCTCCGCGGCCCGGTCCAGGAGGGGCTCCACCATGGCCCCGGCCTGAAGCCCTCCCGGTGCCCGCTGGGCCGCCCGAGGTGGTGTGTTCGTGTAGACGGGGGTGGCCCGGTGCCGCATGGCTTCGGGCTGGTAGGCCAGGGACATGACGTTCCCCACCATGGCCATGTCTCCGGAGCGTCCGAAGGGACCGTTGTCCTGGATCACCAGGGAATCCACGGCCAGCACCTTCCCATCGGACCGGATCCCCAGCTTGATCCAGCCCTGGAACCCGGGACGGGCGCGACCAAAGGCCGTCTCCTCATCCCGGGTCACCCGGAGCATGACGGGCCGACCGACCTTCCTCGAGAGATAGGCTGGGATCAAGTCGGTGAGTGAACCCCGGATCTTGCTCCCGAAGGCTCCACCACAATATTCGCCCACGACGACCACGTCCTCCTCGTCCAACTCCAGGGTGCCGGCAAAGGCGCGGCGGGTCTGGGAGACGCTCTGGGTGGAGCAGTGGATGTGGACTCGCCCATTTCGCCAGTAGGCCAGGGCGCTCCGCGACTCCAGGGGATGGTGGGTCTGGGACTGAAAGACGATCCCCTCCTCGATCGTCAGGTCCGAGGCGGCGAAGGCGGCGTCCAGGTCTCCGATGGACCACTCGTCGGTGACGGGCAGGTCTTCCGGAAAGGCTTCCCCTTCAAACCGGTCCATCTCGGCCTGGGACCACTTGAGTCGGGAGACCTCGCCATCCTGGAAGACGTTCCCCTCATCTCGGCCGTCTGGCCCGCCCTCGATGAGGCTGTCCAGTGGATCCAGGGCAAAGGGGAGGCGCTGGATGTCCAGCTGGATCCGCTCCACCGCCTCGGCGGCCGTGGTTTCATCCACGGCGGCCACGGCAGCGATGGGCTGGCCCTGGTAGAGGGGGCGGTTGGTCAGGATGGGTTCTGCGTTGCCACTCACCTCCGGCACGTCATCGGCGGTGATGATCCCCAGCACGCCTTCCATGTCGAGGGCTGCGCTGGCATCCAGCCGTCGAACCCGACCGCTGGGGACCGGACTCGAGAGGATCTTCGCGAAGACCATTCCCTCGGCCCGAAAGTCCTCGGCGTATCGGGCCCGGCCGGTGATCTTGGCAATAAGGTCTTTGGGGACGTGGTTCGTCCCGATGAGCCGATCGTCGGACATGCTTCTCAAACCTCCCCCGGGGACTGTGCCCCGGGATGATCGTGGAGCGATTCCATGGGGACGTCAGGCCTGGAGACGGGTGTACTCCGCTGCTCTCATGGCTGATGTGAGGATCTTGTCGTAGTCGGCGCACCGGCAGAGATTGCCCGAGAGGGCCTGGGCCATCTCCTCCCGTGTGGGATTGGGGTTCACCTGAAGGGCGCCCACCATGGCCATGATGAAGCCCGGAGCGCAGAAGGCGCACTGGAACCCGGCTTCGTCGTAGACCGCCTGCTGGACCGGATGGAGGTCCCCACCCGGCGAGGCCAGCCCTTCGATGGTGATGATCTGCCGATCCCGGACCTGGTGGGTCAACAGGGAGCAAGCGTAGTGGGGAACTCCATCCAGGAGGACGGAGCAGGCACCGCACTCGGCCCGGTCGCATCCGAACTTCGTCCCGGTGAGCCCCAGCTTGTAGCGAAGGGTCATCCCCAGCGTCTCCTGGGGGAGGACGTCCACCCGCCGCTGCTGGCCATTCACGTTGAGGGTGACCAGGCGCTCCACAGCGCCTGGGGCTCCCTGGGCCCGGGCCATGGCCGGGGACCGGAAGAGATAGGTGGCCGAAGACGCAGTGGCTCCCGCGGCAATGACACCTTTGATGAAGGTGCGCCGGGAAACGGTGCGGTCGGCGGAGAGGATATCCACGAGGCTCATCCAGCAATCCTCCTCCCAGAGGGCCTGAAAACAGTGGTGTGGACGCTGACGTCCGGAGGGGGTTGGACCCTGATCGGATCGTCGATCGCGGCCGCGGCAGAATCACCTTGCGGCCACGTTGCAGGCGCCGTGCAAACACGCAGAGGGCCTTCTGCTGCATCCAGTTCGATTCCTGTCATGTTACCCCCTCTGCAAGGGGGGCGTCAAACCTGAAATGGACACTTCAGTCTTCCTCCGGCGTCAACGGCGTCCCTGCCTCCGGTGGGTGGGGTGCTCGGACGCCGTCCGGGTGGACGTCCTCCTTCCAGAGGGGGACCCGGGCCTTCACCTCGTCGATGGCGTCCCGAGCCGCCTCAAAGGCTTCAGGGCGATGGCGCCCCCGCACCACGACCAGGACGCTGGCTTCGCCGGCCGGAACCAGGCCCCACCGGTGGACGATGCGGCAGGCCAGTACGCCCTCTCGCTCCAGTATCTCCTCTTCGATCTGGCGGATGCGGGCCTGGGCCATCTCCTGGTGGGCATCGTAGTCCAGGGCCTGGATCTCCGCCCCCTGGTCCTGGCGGCGGACCACCCCCCCGAAGACCACCAGCGCGCCTCCGTCCACGTGGGCGGTCTCGTCCAGGAGGGCATTCAGGTGAAGAGCGTCCCGGGTCAGTCGTTGGCTCATGGTCAGCCTCCACTCACGGGAGGAAGGAGGGAGATCTCGAGAGAGGGATCCAGGGGGGCGTTGTCCTTCACCACTTCTGTTCCGATGCCCACGGCCAGGTGGCTCACGTGATCTGCCAACTCGGGAATCTCCCGGGCGATGGCGGAGCGGAGATCGGCAACGGTGGGGGTGGATCCCTGGATCTCCAGCTCCCGCTCCCGGCTCCCGGCCAGGCGCGCCAGGGAACCATAGAGGGAGATGGTGACCCGGGTGGACGGGGATGTCTCCGATTCGGTGGCCATGAAAGCTCCTTCGAAGGGCCAATGGAGGTGGTGCGGCTTGCTTGCTCGTTTCCAGCGGCAGCCAAGAGATCCTGGCGGTCGGCCGGTGCCGATCTCTGGATTGCCAGGTTGGACCGGCCCGAGGCCGGTGGGTGCACAGTGGCCCGTGGAACGGTATCTTCGTGACACAGTATGGCACAGTGAGGTGATTCCGGAAGGGGCCGGAGCCAGGGGCGGGTGACCTGATCGGACCTGCTTTCGGAGAAGGTGGGCCTTCGGGGCCCGGGCTCTCAAGCACGGTTCCGGGGAACGCGTGGAATGGAACGCAACGGAGAAGGGCGACTCGATATCAATGACAGACTCTTCCCACCCGACCCATGGCGGCGGGGATAGCGATCTGAATGGGGATGGCGTCAGTAGGGGCGCTTCCGGTCGGAGCAGCGTTGGTCCCGATAAGCTTGGACGGCGCCTGCGGGACCTGCGTCTTTCCATCACGGACCGCTGCAACTTCAGGTGCGTCTACTGCATGCCCCGTGAAATCTTCGGCCCCGACTTCCAGTTCCTGAGCAGGGACGAGATCCTCTCTTTCGAGGAGTTGCACCGGGTGGCAGCCCTCTTCGTGGGCCTGGGCGTCCGGAAGATCCGGATCACCGGGGGCGAGCCCCTGATCCGCCGGGAGATGGAACAACTGGTGGGCATGCTGGCCTCCATTCCGGAGTTGGAGGATCTGGCCATGACCACCAACGCCTCCCTCCTGGCCCAGAAGGCCCAGGTCCTGAAGGAGGCGGGCCTCCACCGGGTGACCGTGAGTCTGGACGCCTTGGACCCGGAGCGTTTCCAGGCCATGAGCGACACCTCCTTCCCGGTGGAGCGCGTGCTGGAGGGCATCCGGGTGGCCCAGGAGGTGGGCCTGGATCCTGTCCGCGTGAATATGGTGGTGAAACGGGGCGCCAACGAAGACCAGATCCTTCCCATGGCCGAGTACTTCCGTGGCTCGGGCGTGACACTCCGCTTCATCGAGTTCATGGATGTGGGTACGGCCAATGATTGGCGTCTGGATGACGTGGTTCCGGCCCGGGAGGTCCTGGAGCTCCTGGAGTCTCGCTGGGTCATGGAGCCCCTGGACCCTCGCTATCCCGG
>PWWP01000189.1 GCA_003562075.1 Gemmatimonadota bacterium | reverse complement strand
TGTGCGTGATGTAGACCCCTCCGTATTCGGCCACTACCCGAGAGATCTCCACCAACTCCTCGGTCCCTGCATACGCTCCCGGAGGATAGATGAGAGCCGTGGCCACTCCGAAAGCCCCCTCCTCCATGGATCGGGCCGTGACGGCGCGCATGGTGTCGAGTTGGGCATGGGAAGGGGGGCCCTCCCGACTCCCCATGGCATAACGCCGGACTGTGGTCCCACCTACGAAAGACCCCACGTTCACGGCCACCCCGCCTGCCTCCATCTCCTGCAGCCAGGCACCGAACCGGGTCCACTCCCTGGCTCTCCGGACCGCTGTGGTATCTGCCGGATCCACCTGGCCCAGAACCAGGTCGTTCACCGGAGCCGGGGAGTTGGACTCGCCCATGATCTCGGTGGTGACCCCCTGGAAGATCTTGGACAGGGCAGAGCCATCGGCAAGGTACCGGAGATCGGACTGACCATTCAGGTCGATGAACCCCGGCGCCAAGACCATTCCGTCCAACTCCAGCACCTCCCTTGCCCGATCTCTCGGCAGGGTTCCAGGCGGGGCCACCTGGTCAACCCGGTCACCGCGGATGGCAACGTCCGCGTATTGCCAGGCCGTTCCGGTTCCATCCACCACCCGAGCACCCTTGAGCAGGAAATCCCAGGGCTCAACGGGCTGAGGGTCTCCCGGAAGACGAGGTGAAGCACACGCGCTCAGGGCCACCACCAGGAGCGCCACGAGGAGGGAGAGACCGGACCTCATCCGCCGAACTGCTGGACTCGATGGGTCAGCGCATCGATCCGGGGAAGATCTGGGGAGACGCCAATCCCCGGGCCTTCGGGCAGGTGCATGAGCCCATCCTTCAACGCGAACTCGGGGTGAACCACATCCTGGCTCCAATATCGACGGGAGGCAGAGATGTCTCCCGGCAGAGTGAATCCCGGTAGGGTGGCCAGGGCCAGGTTATGAGCCCGCCCCACCCCCGACTCCAACATCCCTCCACACCAGACCGGTACGTCCGATTCCCGACAGAGATCGTGAATGGCCCGGGCCGAAGCCAGCCCCCCCACCCGTCCCGGTTTGATGTTGATGATGCGGGTAGCGTCCAGATCCAGAGCCAGACGGGCGTCTCCTTCGGACCGGATGGACTCGTCCAGGCAGATGGGAGTCTCCAGCTCTGCCTGCAGACGGGAATGGTCCAGAATGTCCTCATGTCCAAGAGGCTGTTCGATCATGATGAGCCCCAGGTCATCCATCTCCCTGAAAAGGGAGATGTCATCCAGGGAATAGGCCGAGTTGGCATCGGCCATGAGGAGCGCTTCAGGAAAACGATCCCGAACCTTCCGCAGCATCTCCAGGTCCCGGCCAGGCTTGATCTTCATCTTGATCCGGGCATACCCCTCCTCCAGGTAGCCCTCCACCTTCCGAAGAAGGGTGGTGTCTTCCGGCTGGATGCCAACGCTCACCCCCACCGCCAGGGGCTCGCCCCGTCCCCCCAGGAGCTCCCAGAGAGGCACTTCCAGGAGGCGGGCCTGAAGGTCCCAGAGCGCCATTTCGATCCCCGCCCTGGCCATTCGGTGTCCTCGAACCCAATCCACCGGCGCCAGGAGATCCTCCGGCCCCTCCATCTCCGCTTCCAGGAGGGGCGGAAGGAGGAATTCGGTGAGGATGTGCCAAGCCGTTTCCGTCGTCTCATAGGAGTAGGACGGGTCCTCGGCCGCCACACATTCGCCCCACCCCACCTGGCCCTCGGCCTCCACCTGCAGGAGGAGAATCCGTCGGTGGCGCCGGGCGCCAGAGCTGATCTGGAAGACCTCCCGGAGGGGGAGACGGATCTCCCTGAGCTCAATTCGATTGGGTCGCATCAGTCCATGGCTCCAAAGATTTCGTCCACCTGTTCCCACCCCGTCCGGAGGAGGAAGGTATTGTTTCTCCCGTACGACTTATCACCCAGAAGGTAGAAGGACGGCTCCGGATTCGAGAGGGCCTCCGCACCGTGGCTCTCCTGGTTCAGGCAATCGGCTTCGCCACCCCCCAGCAACGCTGCCGCCAACGTCATGGGCCCGGAAGTGGCATAGCATTCATGGACCTGAAGCTGGCGATAGAGCTGGTGGTCTCCCACCCCACCGGTGAGTGAGAGGATCCGGTCTACGCGGATCGTCTCCCGGGCCCCGTCCCTGCGAGCCAGCCGGACCTCCACCTCCTTGCCCACCGGACAGAGTGCATCCACAACCCGGCCGGGGAGGGCCTGGATGGCCGGCGATGCCCCTTGCACCAGGGCGCTGGCTCTCCTGGTCAGCTCCCTCCGCCCCGGAAGGGGGTCATTCTCCACCGCTCCCAGCGAAAGGTCCTCGGATCGGAGAAGCCAGAGTACCCGGGTGTCCGGAACGGACTCGGCCAACTCGGACAGGGCCCGGGCCGCGGTCTGGGCTGAGTGACCGGCACCGGCCAGGAGGATGGTCTTCCCCCCCCAGACGTTTCGCTCTCGGGGGAGCTCAGGGATCATCCGCTGAATCCGATCGTCCAGTTGCCGTTCCCCTGGCGCCGGGATTCCCCCATCTCCCAGCGTGTTCGGGTTCCCCCAGGTTCCCGTGCAATCCAGGACCACGTCGGCGTACTCCACCCACTCCCGGCCGTCCCCCCCTTGCAGGAGGATCCGGAAGGGCCGGTGCAGGCGTCTGCCGCCGCCGATTTCCTCGTGCTTCAGAGTGCCCTGGCGCCCTACCGCCACCACCTCCGTTCTTGTGTGGAGGGACTCCCGGAGCCCTGAGAGCCGCCAGAGGGGATCCATCACCCGGTCGACCAGCTCGTGCCCCGTGGGTTGGGCCTTTTCGTCCACTCGAAGGGGCTTTCCCGCCTCCTGGAGGCCCTGTCGCATCCGGTGGGAGACGTTCATCTCCCAAGGGGTGAACAGGCGAACATGCCCCCACGCTCTCACATGGCCGGCCGGCACAGGGGCCGCCTCGTAGACCCTCAGACGGAAGCCGGAGGCCCGAGCCGCCAGCGCTGCATCCAGCCCAACCGGGCCGGCTCCCAGAACAGCCAGGCGCCGCAGGCCCCCCTCCCCATCTCGTGGGGGATGGGGGTGTGTCCAAGGATCCATCAGTTCTCCCATACCTTTGGAATCAAGACGCGTAGCACCCATCAGCTCCCGGTTCGGACCAGAAGGTATCGGGACACCGGGCCACCTCTTCGAAGGTGACGTACCTCCCACCCTCCGGCCAGATAGTGGGACAGGGTCCGGCGGGTCACCTCTCGCCATTGGCCAGCCAGGGCCGGATCGCCGTCACGGAGCTCCTGGATCGCCGCCGGGACGGCCACCGAAATGATCTGGGCATCCAGATCCAAGCGGGGAGTTCCGGGCCGGGGCCAATCGCCAGACCCACGGGAACCCGCCACGACGCCCAGGGCCTCCCGGACCGTCTCTCCACCCTCTTCCTCCACCTTGGCGAGGTCGTGGCCAGCCCCACCAGCGCCCCGGGCTGCTGCCCGCTCCGCCCGATGGGATTCCAGCTCCCACAGCGCCACCAGGCGATCAGTGGCCAGGCCCTGGTGGAGGGGAGAGTTGGACTCGCCGTACATATCCTCCACGTACTCCCTGGAAACGGCACCCAGTCGCTCCAGGTTCAGGTACGCATTCCGGGACTCCAGCGGGTCGAAGGTCCAGAGCATACGAGCCACCCCCTTACGGAGGACTACCTCCCTCTGATAGAGCTTCAATCGGGTTCCCAGTCCCGAGTCCCTCAGGCCCGGCCGGACGGCCAGCATGTCGGACCAGTGGACCAGCTCCCCCTCCTGGACCCCCGTGAGCCCAAAGACGAAGGCAGCCAGCGTCCCCTCTTCGTCATAGGCGCCTGCCGCCACACCTCCGAGTCGTTGGCTGACCCGGAGAATGGCGACAGGGACCCGCTCTGAGAATCCATCGCCCCAGACCGCCTCCTGGAGTTCCACGCACTCCCTGAAGTCCGCCATGCACTGGAAGTCACGAATACGGTACTCCATCCTACCTCGCGATATAGACGGTGGTCTCAGGGCACCCGGCCGGCGATCCGGGCCAGGCCGGCCCGGGCCGACACACGAAGCTCACCCGAGGAATCCCCGCGCTCGAAGAAGGTCATCCAGCGGAGCGTGGGATCGGGCATCCCGGAGGTTCAGACACCGAACCCGGGTGAGCTTCTCCACCAACTCCACACCGGCCAAGGTATTGGAGGTGATTCCAGTCACCAGGTCGGGGACCAGGTCGAAGGCCTCCATGATCCCCAGGACGGCGTACGGATCAGACGCACAGAGGATGGTCAGCTTGACCGATTCGCTGATCCGGCGAACTGCACCTGCCCCGTTGTACGGCTCCAGAGGCGACGCGCCCACCTCGATGACGGCTGCATCCGCCGGAACGTCGGACATTCTGGCCAGGAGTCCCTCCAGCTTCCTGCCATATTCCCGTGGCGGGCAGATGGTGGAGGGGAGGCCCATGTCCACGAAGTCGAAGATGGACTCGGCCCCAGAGTCGGCCATGGTCAGGATGTCCCGGTACCGGCTGGCCCCGGTCACCTTTCCCGCCAGAACCCGCTGCTTCTCCTGTCGAAGCCGCCGGATGACCACCCGGGCAGCCGCCGTCTTACCCGCCGACATGGAGGTGCCGATGATCATGACGGCCGGGACGTTCAACCCCTGGGGCGGACCGACAGCAGGTTCAGGCCCCTGGGGTACGAAGTTCTCCATCTCCAGGAGCTGCCCATCCCGGGCCACGTGTCCGCTGTAGCGCATCCGACAGAGTGGAGGGATGAGGCTGGAACGGGAAGTACATCTTCCCATGAGTCCTCCACCGGTGAGGAGCTCCATGATCCCATCCCCCTCCACCGCCTCCCAGCTCCCTGTGGCTTCCAGGGTGGCATGACGGTGGCCCAGGGCGCCCACGACCACGTCACCCTCGGTCAGCTCCACCATCCTGCCACTGGCCAGTTCAGCCATGGAGGGAGAAGGGTCCCCCAGGACCTCAGCGGCCACGTAGTCTCCGGTGGCCCACCGATTTCGGGCCAGAGGTTCCAGAGAGAAGGGGAGCTCTCCCAGGTCCGAGATCCGGGTCATGGAGGTGAGAATATACCGGTCCTTCATCCCGCACCCCCCGGGTTCCGGAAGTCAGGAAGGAGGAGGATCCCTGCCAGGAGTGCAGCCCTCTCCGGCATCCTCTCCACCTCCAGGTATTCATGGAGGGCGTGGGCCCCATCACCTACGGCGCCCAGCCCGTCCAGGGTGGGGGTGAAGAGGCTGGTGGTGTTCCCATCCGACCCTCCCCCGGACATCCCCTCCTCCAGGGTCAGTCCCAAATGCTCCCCCACCTGTTCAGCTGCCTTCCAGAGGGCCCGGTTGCCAGGGGTGGGCTCCATGGGCGGACGGTCTACCGCCCCCACGATCTCCACTGTCGTTCCCGTCGTGACCCGGGCCGCGGCCACCAACCCCCGGACCTGCTCTTCCAGCCAGCGCCCGTCGGCAGCGGTCTGGACCCGGACGTCCACAGTAGCTGTGGCCTCGGCCGCCACCACATTGGGGCGGGTTCCTCCGGTGATCTCTCCCACATTGACCGTGATCCCCCGTTCCAGGTCGCTGAGCTGGTAGAGCTTTTGTATGAGGTAGGACAGCTCATGGATGGCGCTGGCCCCTTCACCTGGTGCCAAGCCCGTATGGGCACTCCGACCTCTGACCCGGACCTCGAAGCGGCCTCCACCCCTTCGAGTGGTCTTCAGCTTCCCCACCGGCTCCAGCGCCGGCTCCAGCACCAGCGCCCGGGCCGCTCGGCGGGCCACATGCCGGACTCGATTCTCCGATTCGGGGCTCCCGATCTCCTCATCGGAGTTCAGGAATACGGTGGGTGTCACCTCCGGTTCGAGCTCCAACGCCTGCAATGCTTGCAGGGCGAAGAGACTCTGGACCAACCCTCCCTTCATATCGAAGACGCCTGGACCCTGGACCCGGGACTCGTCCGTCCGGATGGGCATGGTTTCCAGCGTTCCCACAGGCCACACCGTGTCCACGTGGCCGACGAGAACCTGGAGGGGCCGACCACGCTCCCTCCGCTGGGGCCGAGCCCAAAGCTGGCCCCCCGTGGACTCACCGGTGAGCCGCCTCACCGTGAAGCCCAGCCCCTCCAGCTCCCGGGTCATGACCCGAAAGACGGGCTCCTGGGTCTGGGGGACGGTGGTGGGGCTCTCCAGGCGGGTGAG
>PWWP01000008.1 GCA_003562075.1 Gemmatimonadota bacterium | reverse complement strand
GGGGCCTCAGGAAAGCTCCGGTCCCTCCCGCGGTCTCCCGTCCGCCCCGATGACCATGATCTGGCGGCGAGGGTACACCGGAATGATCCGACCGTCATGTGACGGGTCGTTGAACGCCTCCATCGCCGCCTTGGCCAGGCGCGATTTCCAGACCCTCCGTTCACGGGCGTTGACCAGGTACCGGACGCTCAGGTCGGTCCAGGAATCGGCAAGGGAAACGAAGATCTGCGGTCCCCGGGGGATGGAACTCTCCAGGCGGCGCTGCCGAAGGATCGTCTCGTACGTTTCGGCTGGTTCCGCCATCCCTTCCCCCACGATTTCCTCGGCGACGGCGCGCAGCACCTCCATCGCGTATCCCAGCTCCGACTCGTTGCCGACGGGGACCGTGAGTTCGTCCCATACGAAGGGGAAGTCGCGGGTGAAGTTCACGATGCTTCCTGTCAGGACTTCGTTGTTCGGGAATGTGATCATCCGGCCGGTGGGCTGTTCCGCGTTGACGAATACCCCCTGGCGTCCCGGCCCCCCGATCTCCCACACCGTGGTCGTGAAGAAGTCGATGCGGAAGACGTCTCCCATCACCTCCCCCACGGCCACTCGGTCCCCGACGCGGTAGTAGCCCCGCATCCCGTTCATGAGCCACCCCGTGAAGCTCTCGATGGGGGTCTGAAGTGCCCACGAGAGCGCGAGCCCGATCAAACCCAAGGAGCCCACGAGAGCCCGCACGTCGCCCACCAACACGCTCACTGCAATGCCCAGGGCGAAGAGCCAGATTACGACGCCGGCCAGGGCTGTGAAGGCCTGGGCTCGCTCCCACAGCCCCAGGACCCGTCGGAGGAGGGGCCGCAGCGCCCGGGCCAGGAGCCCGGCAAGCAAGAGCACCAGCCCGGCCAGGATGTACCGCGGGAGGTTCCGGACGAAGGTGTTCCAGAGGGAGAGTGCGGCCTGGCGGACCTGCCCCAGGACCTCGTCGGCGATTTCGACGGGCTCGAGCGGCGGCGGTTCCCCCACCTGGGGTTCTTCGACTTGTGTCTGCTCCCCTACCGGCCCGGTTTCTATGGCCTCCACGTCGTCGAGCCCCAAGGAGAGAAGCAGGAGCCCGGTGATGGCCACGGCGACGATACTGGCCTGCCGGGTACCCCGCAGACTCCGGCGTGCGCCACTGACAGCCCCCCGGGCGCCAGGGCGTCTGGGCCGGCGCCGGGCAGGGGTCCGCCGTCGGGCGCCGCCTTCTGAGTGTTTGGTGCGGCCGGCCCGGGGCATCTTGCTCGATATACGCGGGGCTGACATGCGACGGCCTCCGGAAAGCCCCTCGGGGACTCGGTGGAATGTTTGCGACGTCCGTTGCTGATCCTGAACCACCGGCCCCGGTCCTGCGGCACCCACGGTCCCTGTCACCACATCAGCCGTCCTCCCGAGCTAGCCGGGATTGCCCGTACCTCCTCAACTGATGGCGCGGTGGATCGCCGACTTGAGTCCGGCCTGACTCCACGGTTTTCCCATGAAGGCCTGAGGCTGCTCGGGCCGGTCTCCGGCCATGGCGTGTGCCTCGTCGAAGCCGCTGGTCAGGACCACAGGTAGCTCGGGGCGACGTTCCCTGAGGGCCGCCAGGGTGTCCCACCCGTTCATCCTCGGCATGGTCAGGTCGCAGATGACGCATGTGATCCGATCGGCGTGCTCGTCGAAGACCTCCAGAGCCTCGATACCATCTCCCGCGGTCACGACATCGAACCCGAGCCGGGAGAGCATCCTGGAGCCCACCGACCTCAGCATGGCCTCGTCGTCCACCAGCAGCACCACGCCTCCCTCGTCTCGGGTGGGGGCGGGCGCCGGGCGCTCCGCCTCAACGGGCGCTGCTTCCTCGGAGACCGGGAGGTAGACCTCCATGGTGGTTCCACCGCCAGGGGGGTGGGTCACTGCGATGGCGCCGTCGTGGGCCTTCACGGCCCCAAGGGCCACGGAAAGACCGAGACCTCGGCCGTACTCCTTGCCGCTGAAGAAGGGATCGAAGATCTGTTCGACGTAACGGCGATCGATCCCGCTTCCCCGGTCCGTGACGGACAGGATAGCGTAGCGTTCCTTCGTCGGGCTCCAACCCTGTGGAAAACGGTGGGTCGTGGGGATTTCCTGTCGGGGGACCTCCCGTACTGCAACCCTGATTGTGCCCTGGTCCAGCCCGGTGGCCTCCCACGCGTTGGTCACGAGGTTCTGAAGCACCTGCCGGATCTGGCCGACGCTCACATTGACCGTCGATCCAGGCGACGGGAGGTCGATCTCGAGCTCCATCCCGGGGGGCATGGCGGCTCGGAGGATGGGCAGGCTCTGACGGATGATCTCTGAAAGGTCTCGTGGGCCCTGATCCTCATGAACCTGGCCGAGATAGCCCAACAGCGTTGTGCTGACCTGCGCTGCGGAACGGGCGGCCGAGAGCGCATCGCTGAGCCGCTCATCCGGCTCCTCGCCGGAAGGGAGTTCGCTCAGTACCAGCTCGAGGTTCCCTATCATCACACCGAGGAGGTTGTTGAAATGGTGGGAGATCGCTCCAGCCATTCGACCAAGGCTATCGACTTTCTCCTCCTGCTGGAGGCGCTGTTCGAGTTTGAGTCGGCGGACCTCCTCCTCCTTGAGCTGAGTCACATCGTTCACCACGACCCGGCTCACCGCCTCACCTTCCGGTCCCGTGGCCGGAGTCGAGACGACCCGTCCGACGAACGTGGTCCCGTCGGCCCGCTGCATTTCGATCTCGCACGTCTGCGGTGTCCCACCCTCGACGACGCTCTTGCGGTGTCGGTAGTAGGCGTCCTGGGACGCGGGACGGATGAACCGGGTGAAGGCACGACCCACGAGGGCTGACCGCTCCTGTCCAAGGAGGGGGACGGAGGTGAGATTCGCCTCCAGAATCCGCCCCTCTTCGCTGATCGTGAGATACGCCACGGGGGCCAGGTCGTAGAGCTCGAAGTAACGTTGGCGGGAGGCCTCGAGCTCCACCTGTGTGCGGCGCAGCTCTTCGTTCTGCATTTCGAGCTCGATCTGGTGCACCCTGAGATCGTGCAGCACCTCCTGGGCCGTCTCTGCCGACAGTGGCGCGTCGGCGGAGTCCCATGGATCGCCCTCCTTCTCCGCCTTCTTCTCGGCGCGGACCCGCAGCTCCTCGTCCTGCTCCGGACTACGGCCCCCGGGCTTCGGATCCCGCTTATCAGGTGTCATGGCGTTCATGCTTCCTCTGTCGATGCCGCGTCGGGCTCGACGGCCCGCTCGGTGGTGGCAAAGGCATATGGTGACCCCCTTTCGTCGACGAGGACGGTGGGCGTGATCCAGACTGTCAGGATGCGACCGTCCTTGGTCTGACGCCTGGTCTTGAACGGAGCCGGAGCGTCCCCCCGGCTCAGCCGTGCCAACATCGCTCGGGTTTCACCCTTCCTGTCTTCGGGCGCAAGGTCCATGCAGGTCATGTTCAAGGCCTCGTCCTCGCTCCAGCCGTACATCCTTACGGCTGCTGGATTCCAGGCTTGGATCCGCCCATCAAGGTCCTGCATCGTGACGGCGTCGTGCGCGTCTTCGACCACCACGGCCAGCCGCCTGAGGGCCTCGGACTCGCGGAGCGTCGCTCGCGCCTCTTTCATGTCGGTGATGTCGGTGAAGGTGATGACAGCTCCCTCGATCACGTTCTCCAGGGTGCGGTAGGGACGGATCTGGAGCAGATACCACACCCCAGACTGGGTCTGCACCTCTTCCTCGGAGGACACGAGGGTCTCCAGAACGGCTTCGATATCATCACTCAGCCGGTCGTATGCCGGCAGCCTGGACGTCAGATCGCTCACGGGCCTGCCGATGTCGCTCCCGATGAGGTTCAGGATCTCGACGGCTGACGGGGTGAAGCGTTGGATCCTCAAGTCGTGGTCCACGAACACGGTGCCGATCCCCGTGCCGTCCAGGAGATTCTTCATGTCGTTCTCCGCCCGGGAGAGGTCCGTGACCTTCGCTTCCAGTTCCGCGTTGATCGTTGCCAGCTCTTCGTTCACGGACTGGAGTTCCTCTTTGGAGGTCGCCAATTCCTCGTTGGTCGAGTGGAGCTCCTCATTCATGGACTGGAGCTCCTCGTTGGACGCCCTCAACTCCTCGTTGGAGATCTTCATCTCTTCCTGAATGACCTGGAGATACTCCTCCTTTGCCTGGAGCTCCTCTTCGAGCCGCAGGACCCGGGGATCGGCCCCCGCTTCGATTCCTTTCACCCCGTCTGCCCTTGTTGCCACCTGGGCCTGTGCCGGCCGCGCTTCATGCCCGGGTTTCCCACGGTCGTCCAGGACCACCAGAAACAGCTCCGCTGAGGATGCGTCGTCCGGCGTGGTCAAGACGGTGCGGATCGTCAGCTCCACGGTGACGGGGGTGCCGTTCGTCTGGACGCGCAGCTCGCTTCGTTGCACCGGATTCTTTCGCGTCACAGCCCGGTGGAGGGATACTGCCAGGTCCCGCCGGAGTCCCTCGCGAGCCATTTCCAGAACGTTCATCCTTCCGTCGCCCGGAGCCGGCTCCAGGAACTGACCCGTGCGGCCGTGCAGATAGAGAATCTCGCCATCCGCATCCACGAGCACGGCAGCTGGCGCGTGATGCTTCAAGAGTTCCCGCTCCATCAGTTTGGCCGGGGACCAGGATTCCGTGGCAGGGGGGGGCCTCGAAGACCTTCTGGAGCTGGGGATACGGGGAATTTGTGGCAGCCCCGACGTGAGCGGCCCCAGGGTGCGTCGCGTGCGGGCGGAGAGGCTCTCAATACGCCGGTAGAGCTTGGCCTTCTGATCCAGGGTCTCAAACAGGTCGCCGAAGTCCCCCACACTCTCCGAGTTGCCCAGGAAGAGGAGCCCATCGGCATTCAGCGCATAGTGGAAGAGGGGGATCAGGCTCTTCTGAAGCTTGGCATCCATGTAGATGAGGACGTTCCGGCAGCTCACCAGGTCCATCCTGGAGAAGGGTGGATCGGTAATCAGATCCTGCTCGCTGAACACGAGGAGATCGCGGATGCTCTTCCGGACTCGGTAGGAGTCCCCGTCTTCATCCAAAATGAAAAACCGCTCGAGGCGCTCCGCCGACACGTCTTCGCTGATGCTGGCCGGATAGGTCCCGGCCCGGGCCACCTCAATGGCCCCAGGGTCGATGTCGGTGGCGAAGATCTGCAGTTTTGCTCCAAGCCCTGCCGCGTCTATCTGCTCGCGGAACAGGATGGCGATGGAGTAGGCTTCCTCTCCGGTGGAGCATCCGGGCACCCAGACCCGGATGGTGGAGTCGCCGGACCTCCCGTCGAGGAGCTGGGGAATTCCCTTTTCCTTGAGTGCCAGGAATGCCTCGGGATCCCGGAAGAACCGGGTGACCCCGATCAGCAGGTCGCGGAAGAGCACGTCGATCTCTTCTGGCGCCTGGGCCAGATAGCGAGCGTACTCTCCCAGCAGCTCCACCTGCTGCACCGCCATGCGCCGATCGATCCGGCGACGGATGGAGTTTCGCTTGTAGTGCGTGAAGTCGTGCCCCGTTCGACCTCGAAGCAGGTCGAAGATCTGGTTCAGCGCCTCCTTCTCGTCAGGTGTGGTCGGGGGAGGTGCGGGTCGGGGCTCCAGGGAGGTGTGGCCCGCATACCCGATCAAGCGGACGAGCATCTCGTTCGCCGGCAGGACGTGGTCCACCATGCCGGTGGCGATGGCGCTCCGGGGCATGCCGCTGTACTCGGTCGAGTCCGGGTCCTGCACCAGGACCAGCCCTCCCTGATCCTTCACCGCACGCACGCCCAGGGTGCCGTCGCTTCCGGTTCCCGACAGCACCACGCAGATCGCCCGATCCCCGAGCTCTTCGGCCAGGGAACGAAAGAAGAAGTCTACGGGCAGACGGTGGCCGCGGGGCTCGGTGGGCTCCAATAGCTCCATTCGACCGCTGCGGAGCACCATGGCCTTCGCAGGCGGGATGACATAGACGCAGTCCCGCTCAACCTGCATCCCATCAGTGACCTCAAGAACCTTGAGGTCGGTCTGGTTCCGAACCAGGTCTACCAGGTGACTCTCGTGGTCCGGAGCCAGGTGCTGAACGAGGACCAGCGCCATGCCAGGGGCCCGGTCGGAAGGCATGCCGGAAAAGAAGGCCTCGAACGCAGCCAGACCTCCAGCAGAGGCACCGATCCCCACGATGGGAAATTCAGAGTCGAGGTCATGCTCGGTCTCTCCGGTCATTCTCGTCCACCCCG
>PWWP01000100.1 GCA_003562075.1 Gemmatimonadota bacterium | reverse complement strand
GGAGAGGTTCCTCCTCTGTCCTCGCGCCATGACGGAGAGCAAGCCATGATCCGGCGTCAGGAAGCGGAGGATGCGAGACGTCTCGGAATAGGGGTGGGATCGGAGGAGGATCCCTTCCTGACTGAGGTCACTCACGGTCCATCCTGCAGGTCGTTCCTCGACGGATCCGACCTTGTCGGCAATTCAGGGCGGTCCGGGGTGGCTGGGTCGGCAGACCCGGAATCGGGCGCCAGGTCACTCAGTCGGGAGAGGAGCCGATTGCGCTCGGACTCATATTGGCGTCGGTCCATCGGTGTTGGGTCCTCCATAGCCGAGAAGGTTTCATCCAGCTCGGCAATGGCCAGAAGGAGCTCAGCCCTGGACTCTGGCGGGCGCCCGCCGGGATCTTGCGAAGTGCTGCGTCGATCTGACCCAGCCCCACCGCGAAGCTCACCGGACGGGACCCGGCGAATGGCCCAGATGCCCAGCCCAAGGAGGATCAGGGCCAGACCTATGCCGATCCACGGGAGGAGACCGTTCTCTCCTTCCTCCCCGCGCTCCACCCGGATTGCCCGATCGGACAGATCCTCCCCTGCCCATCGTCGGTAGATCGCTCCGTCCTCCATCTCCACGGGCTGGGCCTGGGAAAGCCCCTCCATCCTCAGGGATGGGGCATCTTCACTGACCATGATCTCCAGAATCCGGGTCCGCCCCGGAAGGGGAAGGGTGAATTCCAGGTCCTCCAGCTCGTACTGGACCATGAAGAGCTCTTCCCCGGGTGCAACCGGGCTCAGGAGCTGAAGTCCCCCTTCTTGAAATCGGATGGCATCGGGAGCGGCGCCATTCTGACCCAGGCGAAAACTCCTGGCCTGGGCCGGTAGGGGATATTGCCAGACGATCTCATCCTCGCCGCTTCCCACCCAGGTGACGGATGAGTCGTTTCGGATCTGGAAGAGGTCCGTGACCCGCCAGCCCATGGGCCCTGGGTCCACGAAGAGGTTCCGGACCTCTACCTGGAAGGGCATTCCTCCCACCGGTGCCTCCTGAGTGGGATAGCTTCGGATCCGGTAGATGGAATCCAACTGGGCCGGCTCCGCAATGGCCGGCCCGAAGTAGAGGATGCCTTCATACCGAACGGAGGCGAAGTAGATCTCCCCGGATCCGGGAATGGGCATGTCCGGAAGGATGAGCTGGAAGGTGCCGTCCGGACCGGTCTGAATCGAATCAACAGGACCTGCGACCTCCGGATTCACCCGGTGGAGGACCACGGTTCCGGAGTCAGCCGGCTCCCCGCCCCGGAAGAGTTCACCGTGAAGGCGGGGTTCGACCTCCTCCAACTCAGCTCGACTCGTATCTGGTGGTGCCTGGGCCTGGGCAGCGCCAGGGTGGGAAGTCACCAGAGCAACCAGCAGGAGGAGGCTCACCGGGAGACCGAGCCCATGACGTCGGTGAAACAGCAAACTGGAAGACATGGCGACTTCAGGGGGAGAAGCGGCCGAAGTCCTCCGGATTCAGCTTCCGAAGATACTCCTTCAGCTCCTCCGCGCTCATCACAGACTCCTCTCCTTCCTCCTCTCCTGCTCCTCCTGCCCCTTCGGGAGAGGCGCCTGGCCCCATCTGAGATCCGGTGGCGGACGATGCGTCTTCCTCCTCAGCGATCTCGATGGAGGCCCGCTCAAGGAGCGCGTCGTTGGCGAAGATTCGGGCGTCGGTCCGGAGCGCGACGGCAATCGAATCGGACGGTCGAGCGTCCACGCTCACCGTGGACCCATTGGTCTGGATGATGAGTTCTGCAAAATAGGTGGACTCGGAGACCCGGGTGATCACGACACGGGAAAGTTCTCCTCCCAAGCCCTTCACCACATCCAGAAGGAGATCATGGGTCAGAGGTCGGGAAAACTGCATGTCAGCCAACTGCATGGCGATAGCGCTGGCTTCACCGGGACCGATCCAGATGGGCAAAACCCGTTCGCCTTCCGACTCCTGGAGAATGACGACGGGGGTGTTGGATGCCCGGTCCAAACCCAGGCTCTTGACCTTCACCTCGACCAACACGGGTCCTCCTGCTTGGCGCACCGATAGGGATGACGGACGGCCGTCACCACGGAGACGAACCCAGACGTGGGCTCCAAGGTGGATACTCCAGAGGACCGGCCTGGTTCACCTTCCACCAGCCAGGTCAGGTCAGTCCCAGGGCGCTCCTGAGATCATCCAGCCGGGAGGTCTTCTCCCAGGGGAAGAGGTTCACCTCCAGCCCCAGGCGCTGGGCGCTCCGAGGTGTCCGCCCAAAGTGTCCATAGGTGGCCGCGGGTCCATAGATAGGTTGGCGCAGATCGAGTTCCTCGATGATGGCTCCAGGTCGGAAGTCGAACACCTCTCGTAGTCCTTCGACGATTTCCTCCTCAGGGATGACTCCGGTCCCGAAGGTGTCGACCCAGAGGCTGACAGGATCAGCGATCCCGATGGCATAGGCCAACTGGATCTCGCACCGGCGGGCGGCTCCGGCGGCCACGACATGTTTGGCTGCCCATCGGGACGCATATGCCGCCGAACGGTCCACCTTGGTGGCATCCTTCCCGGAGAAGGCACCGCCCCCGTGGCGTCCCATGCCACCGTACGTGTCCACGATGACTTTCCGTCCGGTCAGGCCCACGTCTCCCTGTGGGCCACCGGTGACGAACCGCCCCGTGGGGTTTACGTGGATCCGGGCTTTCTTCCGGTCCAGGAGCTTCGGCGGAAGGTGGGGGACGATGAGCTCCTCTTCCAGAACCTCCCGGATCGTCTCCTGAGCAACGTCCGGGTCGTGCTGGGCGCTCACCACGACGGCGGTCACCTCCACGGGCTGATCGCCGTCATATGCCACCGAGACCTGGGCCTTGCCGTCAGGGCGGAGCCAGGGCACCTGTCCGCTGCGGCGGAGTCGGGCCAGCTCCTGGGTGAGGCGATGAGCCAGGAGCACGGGAAGCGGAAGGAGGACCTCCGTCTCATCCGTGGCATAGCCGAACATCATCCCCTGGTCGCCGGCTCCGCCCGCATCCACTCCTGCTGCGATGTCGCTGGATTGTCGATCCAGGGTGGTAAGAACGGCACAACTTCGCCCATCGATCCCGTATTCTCCCCGGTCATAGCCAATGTCCACCAGTGTGTCCCGGACCAACTGTGGGATCTCCACTCGGGCCGTGGAGGAAATCTCTCCGGCCACCAGGGCCAGACCGGTGGTGACCAGGGTCTCGCAGGCCACCCGGGAATTGGGGTCGTGAGCCAGAAAGTGGTCCAGCACCGCGTCGGAGATCTGGTCGGCCACCTTGTCGGGATGCCCTTCGGTGACGGATTCGGAGGAGAAGTGACGTAGGCTCAAGCTTGACTCCAGAACAGGCGTCACCCACTTCAGGTGATCTGCCCAGATAAGGATTGTTTGGAACGAGTAACGGCAAATGAAGCCGCGAAAGGTTAACCAGCGACTCAGGGAACGGACAAGCTCCAACGGCCCGAGAACGCACTCAGGTCTACCGCATCCCCCAGTCCGTCCACCAGACAGCGGGTCACGTCCCCGGAGGTGGGAGCTGCCAGGGCTTTCCGGGCGGCTACCCGGGCGTCCTCGATCCGAAATGCCCGGATGACCTTCTTCACCTCGGGCAGGGATGGCCAGGCCACCGAGAGGGCCATGATGTCCAGGCCCAGAAGGAGGAAGGCCCCCAGGGGGTTGGCCGCCATTTCTCCGCAGACGCTGACTTCGATTCCTGCCGCCCGGGCGACTCGAGAAACCTGGTGGATCTGACGGACAACCGAAGGATGGAACGGGTTGTAGAGGTGGGACAGGCGCGCGTTGGTCCGATCCACTGCCAGAGTGTATTGGACCAGGTCGTTGGTTCCAATGCTGAAGAAGTCGCAGTGACGGGCCAACTCGGCGGCGTCCAGGGCGGCTGCCGGTGTCTCCACCAGGATCCCCAGCTTGTACCCTGAATGGAAGGGGATTCCGTCTCGGCGGAGCCGGTCTTCTTCCTCCGAAAGGAGTTCCCGCACCCGTACCACTTCCTCCACATCGTTCACCAGGGGGAGGAGGATCCGGATATCCCCATGGGCCGTGGCCCGGAGGATCCCTCGGAGTTGGGGGCGGAAGAGCTCGAGGCGGTCCAGGCAGACCCGGATGGCCCGCCATCCCAGGAAGGGGTTCTCCTCTGCCGGCATGTGAAGGAACATGGGGAACTTGTCCCCGCCCAGATCGAAGGTCCGGATGACCACGGCCCGGTTGGGGAAGGCCTCGGCAACCTGTCGGTACGCCTCGTACTGCTCCTCTTCCTGGGGCATGGCGTTGCGCCCCACCACCAGGAACTCAGTTCGGAAGAGGCCCACCCCCTCCGCCCCATGGGTGGCCGCCCGTTCGGCCTCAACCGGAATATCCAGGTTGGCCCGGAGGGCGACAGGCTGACCATCCAGGGTGACGGCATCCAACCGAGCGATCTCCGACAGCTCTTCTTCCCAGGCCCGGATCCGGACCTCACGTTCCCGGTAGATCCGGCGGTCTCGTTCATCCGGGTTGAGGATCAGGCGTCCAATCCTCCCGTCCAGAATGCCCTCCTGACCCTCCTGGGCGATCCGGGAGATGTCCACCAATCCGGCCACGGCCGGAATCTCCATGGAGCGAGCCAGGATGGCCCAGTGGGAGGTGCGGGTGCCCTGGTCCGTGGCGATTCCCAGAATACTCTGCGGGTTCATCTGGACGGTCAGGGAGGGGGTCAGGTTCTGGGCCACCAGGATGGCGGGTTCCCCGTCTCCGGACATGTCGCCGGGCTCGGGAAGGCCCAGAAGGCGCCGGAGGACACGCGAGAGAACGTCCTCCAGGTCGTTGAGCCGATCCAGGACCATGGGATTGGCGGTCCGCACCCAGAGGGACTGGAGTTCCAGCATCCGCCAGTGGAATGCACGGGCCGCCGTCAGGTGGTTCTCCCGGATGTATCGGACAGTGCCATCCACCACCTCCACATCGTCCAGCATGAGGAGCTGGGGCTCGAAAATCCGGGCTTCCAGATTCCCCAACCGCTCCCTCGTGACGTCCTGGATCTCGGTGAGCCGGTCACGGGCCCACTCCCTGGCGGCATGGAAGCTGGCTACGTGTTCATCCACCTGGCTGGCCGGGATGGTTTCGTGCGGCACGTCAGGAACACCCCAGCGGAGCACCCGAATCCGTCCGAAGGAGATCCCTTCGGAGACAGGAAGGCCGTCGCGGACGGTGGACATCTCAGGCCTCCCCGAATCCTCGCCGGATGAGCTCGGTCAACGCGGTCACCGCTTCCCGGGCATCGGGCCCCGTGCCCCGGATCACCATCTCAGCGCCCTGTTCTGCCGCCAGCATCAGGACACCCATGATGCTCTTCCCGTTCACCTCCAACCCATCCTTGCTCACTGTGATGTCTGCCTCATACTTCCCTGCCAGCTTCACGAACTCCGCGGCAGGTCGGGCATGGAGCCCCATCCGGTTGGAGATCCGGATCCGCTCCTCCTCTGTTGGTCGGTCAGTCATGAATGAACTCACACCAGGCGGCGTGTAACGAGAATCATGAGTTGAGAATCCCCAGGAGGAAGAGCCCGGCCAGGACTCCCAGGACCAGAGTTGAGAGCGCCCTGGGATAGGCCCTGCCCAGACGAAAACCGAGGCCGAAGAGGACCATGCCTCCCAGCGCCAGGATGTTCTCCCACCCCCCGGGTCTTCCGGTGGTCAGGACGGGCCCCAGGGCCTCCATGAGGAGAAGGCCTCCCAGGGATCCCAGAAGAAGGACCCCTGCTCCGCCTGCGCGTTCCGCCCAGCGGGGGAAGTCGTACCGGCCCAGTGACCGGGCAACCTGGGACCCTTCGCTCAAGCCCGAAACCACGCCCCCCCAGCGGACCAGCAGGTGGGGGGTGTTGTAGAGCACGAGAAAGACGATGGCGGCCCAGAGGGGAGAGATGCCGACCATGGCGAGGGTACCGGCCAACAGGAGGGTCAGAGGCAGCCACCCAGCCCAGAAGAAACGGTCGCCCAGACTGCCCAACGGACCCGGGAGAGCTCGCCGCATCCGCTGGATGAGCCGGGGATCGGCCCTGTCGGCTTCAAGCCGAGCCAGGGCCCCTGCCGCAAAGCCAGCCAGGTAGGGGTGGGCGTTGAAGGTTCCCTGGTGGCGCTCCACGGCTTCCTTCCAAGCCTCCTCCCTTCCCCGAGTCCCTTCCTTCAGCGCAGGGAAGACCACCCAGAGGAGTCCTGCGCCCAGAAGGGTCCGGTAGT
>PWWP01000096.1 GCA_003562075.1 Gemmatimonadota bacterium | reverse complement strand
TACCAGCCACGTCCGGAATTGTCCTTCTACGTAAACAACTCGGACACCTTCCAGCCCAACGCCGGAAGTCTGGGCGAGTCCCAGGAGGCTCTCCCGCCCTCGGTAGGGGAGATCTGGGAGGTGGGCGCCCGAGTGGAGCTACTGGATGGCGGGCTGACGGGCGGAATTGCCCTCTTCGACATCGTCTCCACCAACAACCGCCTCCCGGATTTCGACAACCCCGGGAACCTCCTCCTTCTGGATCAGGAAAATCAGGGTGTGGAGCTGGAGGTCATGGGCCAGTGGAGCGGCTGGCAACTGGGCGGCAATTTCTATCGGGGCAAGGCGGTAGAACCCGACGGAAGCCGGGTGGAACGGGTAAGTGACATCTCCGCATCCCTCTTCGGGCGGCACGACTTCCTGGCCGGGCCCCTCCGGGGCTTCTACCTGGGAGGTGGCCTGAACTACATGGGTGACCAGGCCGGATCCGGTGGCGATGCCTACACCATGCCCTCGTACACGGTGAGCAGCGCCTTTGCCGGCTTCCGGAATGGTCGCTTCGGGGTCTCGCTGAACGCCAATAACCTGACGGACACCTTCTACATCGACTCCTCGGTCCGATACGAGGCCAGGGTCGCTCCTCCCCGTCACTTCCGCCTGAGCGTGGACTACGCCTTCTGACGAAGGTGGCGCCCAGCCCACGGATACGGCGCCTGACGGACCGTCCTCCCCCACTCCCATTGATAGGGAGTGGGGGAGTCTTTCGTCCCACCCCCCCGCTTCCAGCACTCCAGTCAGCCTCCGCCTTCCGGCCCCAGCTTGCCACCGCCTCCCTCTGAACCCAGCTTCCCCCTTTGATCGACAATGCCGCTTTCAGGAGAAGTGGGGCACCTCCCACCTGGGACCATCCCCGCCACTCAGAGCGGAAAAGCGTGCATCAAGCCTGCCATCACCCTCTTCGTCACGGAAAGCCTCATGTCCATCCTTTCGCTCCTCGCCGCCGCAGCCTTGATCGTCACCCCCATGACGGACGGGCCACCTCTGGACGGGTCGGCCTCCGACCCAGGTGAAGGCCTCCGGGTCTTCATTTCGGTGGACCTGGAAGGGGTGGCCGGAGCAGTCACGCCGGAACAGCTCGGGCCCGGTGGCTTCGAGTATCAGCGATTCCGGGAGATCGCCACTGAGGAGACGCTGGCCGCCATCGAGGGAGCTCGGGCCGCCGGCGCCACCTACTTCGTGGTGGCCGACGCTCATGGGAATGGGCAGAACCTTCTCATCGACCGGTTCCCCGCCGATGTGGAGATCATCCGGTCCTGGCCCCGGCCCCTCCACATGATGCAGGGAATCGATGAGAGCTTCGATGCCGCCTTCTTCATCGGGTACCACTCGGCAGCCACCAACGAGGAAGGGGTCCGGGCCCACACCTTCTCCAGCGCCAACTACGCCGCCGTCAACCTGAACGGCGTGGACATGCCGGAGGGCGGGATGAATGCGGCCATCGCCGGCCACTTCGGAGTCCCCGTCGCCCTGGTCACCGGAGACAACGTCACCGTGGACGAGATGGTGGAGATACTGGGCGACGTGGAGGGCGTGGCGGTGAAGGAGGCCCTGGGGTTCCACTCGGCCCGGACCCTGACCCCGGCGGCGGCCCAGACCCGAATCCGGGAAGGTGCTCAGCGCGCCCTGGAACGGCTGGACGACTTCCAGCCCCACGTCCTGGACGGCCCACCGGTCCTGGAACTCACCTTCAAGAATTACCGGCCTGCCGAGGTCCTGTCCTATCTGCCCATCGTAGAACGAGCCGGCTCCCGGACCATCCGGCACCAGGCCGCAGACATGGTGGAATTGGCCAAGTTCCTCCAATTCGTGGGGAACTACCGGAGTGACTTGAGCCCTTGATCCTGAGGGGTGTTTTTCCCGACTTCCGTCAAAATTGCCCAGCTTCCGGTGCATGATCTGGGCGTGTTCGTGACGGATGTCAGACGGCATGAGAGTTCAGTGGAGCCAACCCGAAGCTCGGTGGGCGGCGGGGCAATCGTCCATCGAGGGGACCGGGGCCTTGAGGAGCCAGGTCTCGAGATCGTCCGAGGTGTCCTCCAGGGTCTGTGGTAGACGGCGGTCGAGGATAAAGAGAGTGTCCCGGGCTACATCGAAGTGAGCGCGGACCTCGCTGCCCCCTGGGAGGCCCAGATCCACACAGGCTTCGTCTCGCGTCGGGTCCAGTACGGTAAGGTACGACGAGCTCCAGATGTGGACCGCCGGGGGCGTCCCCTCTCCATCCAGGTCGCTGTGCACCACGGCGATCCTGCCGTCCTGGAGCGTCCATACCCCCTGGGCAAAGGACGAGAGTGTGAGCCCCAGACCATCGTCGGGCATCCATCCGATCTGATTGAACAGGTCAGGGAGGTCGGGGTCCGAGTTGCGTCGAAAGCGCTGCGGGACCTCGCCGAGAGGAGACATCTGTCGGCGAACAACATCGTACGTATATGCGATGTCGTGAGCACCCCAAACCAGGGTGAACAGTGTGTCCGGGGCGAGTTCGGTGATGTTCGTGACTCCGAAGAACGCGGCGAATCCTCCGGTGCCCTCGAGCACAGAAGCACGGTGAGGAGCAGGCAGCACACCTCCGAACTCCCACTCTCCGGTATCCAGGTCGAGGTAGGCCAGTGATGTAGCCCCCCGGAAATCCAGGGCTGAGACCACGAAGCTCTCGCCTTCACCCTGGGACCAGACTGGCTGAGAGCGACCCACCTCCGTCCTCTGCCACGTGTGGGCATGGGAGAAATCACCCGATTCCCGGTCGAACCACTTGACGGCACCCCCTGCATCGAATGCCCCAACCAGGTCAGGGTCTCGAAGCACGATGAGAGACAGGCTCTGGATTTCCTCCGGACCGGGCCCGGCCTGACCGATTCTGGCCCGGAGGGAGCCATCTGGGTCGAACCGGAAGATCGTGTTCGAGAAGCTGTCCGAGATCCAGATATCCCGGTGAGGGGCCGAAGGGCTTCCCCCATGATCCACGACCATGTTGTAGGGTTCCCCCACGTGGACCTGCTCACCGGGTCCCAGAAGGATAGAATCTGTTATAGTGAGCGGGCGCTGAGCAGTCGGAGAATCCGCCTCGTCCCCCCGTCGATCCGGATCATCGCCGCAGGAGGAGACTGTGCCAGTCAGGAAGATCAGAATCAGAAGGAGGGACGAGATCCGCATTCGCAGGCCTCCAGAAGTGGTCAGCGTCCGCAGCTACCAACAGTAGAGGCAGGTGCAGGGATACGTTCCAGGGTGATCGCAATCGAGATTGCATTGCGACGAAGCGATCCAGTATCTCCAGCATTGTTCGTCAACGGCCTGCGCAGGTTGCGGAGTCATGGTGAACATGCCCATGCCGATGGCAATGACAAAACCTAGGACGTAGAGAATCGTTCTCCTAATGCCGTTCTTGCTCATGGTGGCCTCCTGTAGTTGAGGGGGAATCCGCCTGGGAAAACTGGTTTGCTCCACCGGAGCGGATTTCGCTCCGGAACCCAGCAATTGTGGCAAACGCATCTTCGTCCGTGGTGTGCTCTCGAACGTCACGGACCACTCCGGCCTCGAATACCAGGTGGATCGGTGTGTTCAACGATTTGGACTCCGAAAGCAATCCATCCTCTCGAATTCCCGCGAAGCGGAGTAACCGGCGTTCCACGGGGGTGGGACTGCGGGTGAAAATCAACGTCAACTCGTTTCCGCTCTCCGAACTCCACGCATTCCAAGCAGCTAAGCCGCTGAAACATGAGAACGCGTCTGCAGGATCGAAGAGCAGCACAATGGAGCGATCCGCGTCCTCCACCGGAAGAACTTCCCCGAGAGTGGACCAGTCGTAGCCTTGATACTGGTCCAAATGTAGCGTCGGTGGCGGTCCTGATGTAGCTTAGTCGGGGTCGCACTGAATTCAAGGGGATGCCGATGTCGTATATTCGGAGGGTGATCGATGACGAGCTGGATGAACTCCTCACGGGGCTCCCGGCGGTCACGATCGAGGGGCCGAAGGCGGTGGGCAAGACCGAGACGGCGGTGCAGCGGGCCAAGACCGTGCGTCGTTTCGACGATCCCGCCCAGGCGTCTGTTGCAAGGGCGGAACCCGCGCGGGCTGTGTCCGGAAATCCACCGGTGCTCCTGGACGAGTGGCAGCGGGTTCCGGAGGTATGGGACGCGGTACGCCGCTCCGTAGATTCGGATCCACGGCCCGGGCGCTTTCTGCTCACCGGATCGGCAGCGCCGGAGTCACCGGAGACGCATTCGGGTGCAGGCCGGATCGTGAGGTTGCGGTTGCGTCCGATGAGCCTGGCGGAGCGGGGTTTGGGTCCGCCAACGGTAGGGCTTCGCGACCTCCTGGACGGTAGAACGGGGTCCCTTGAAGGAGAGACTTCTCTCGGGCTGGAGGCGTACGCCGAGGAGATCGTGGCTTCGGGGTTCCCTGCCATCCGCTCACTGTCGGGCCGAGCCCGACGCGCACAACTCGACAGCTACCTCGCACGGGTGGTCGATCGTGACTTCGAGGAGGTCGGGCAGTCGGTTCGCAGGCCGGACACGCTGCGTCGATGGATGACGGCATACGCGGCCGCGTCCTCGACGACCGCCACGCTGGAATCGATCCGGGACGCCGCGACGCCGGGAGAGGCCGACAAGCCGGCGAGAACCACGGTGATCCAGTACAGGGACGTGCTCCACCGGCTCTGGCTTCTCGACCCCGTGCCGGCGTGGGTGCCGAGCCGCAACTATTTTTCCAGGCTGGCTCGGCCGGACAAGCACCAACTGGCCGACCCGGCTCTTGCCGCCCGCCTGCTCGGGGTGGGCGTGAACACCCTGGTCGAAGGCGGCGAGGGCGCGGCCACCGTTCCGCGCGACGGGACCTTGCTCGGACATCTGTTCGAGGCTCTGGTCACGCTCTGTGTACGGGTATATGCCCAGGCGGCAGAGGCCGAGGTCAAACACCTAAGGACCAAGGGTGGGCGGCATGAGGTGGATCTGATTATCGAGCGGCCCGACAGGCGCGTTCTGGCCATGGAGGTCAAGCTCGCCGGCACGGTGTCCGACGATGATGTCAGGCACCTTCTGTGGTTACGGGATCGCATGGGCCGAGATCTCCTGGACGCAGTCGTCGTGACCACGGGCTCGGCAGCCTATCGCCGAGCGGATGGCATTGGAGTCGTCCCGGCTGCCTTGCTGGGGCCATAGCCCCCGGCCCTTTCGAGGAGGCGGTCGCGGCCAACCAAGATGATTCCTCACTCCGCGGCTTTCCCCACTTCCGTCAAATCTCCGTCAACGCTCCCCGAGCATCCCGGGGAATCAGGGGGGGTTCTCGGGGGTGGCGCCTTCCTCTCCGCGCTCCCGAAATCCGGCGATCATCCGCTTTCCATCTCGGTTTTCCGGCTTTTCAGGTGGTTCCCCCCACGCTTCGTGGGGCACTACCGGAGTGACTTGAGCCCTTGATTCCAGGAGACCTGCTGGTTCCCCCCGGATTGAGGGGAACCAGCGGGGCGCACGTCCGGTGCTCCTCCGAGGCAGCCCATCCGCGGAACCGCCCCCTCCCCCCCGCCCCCCCTCTCCAAGCCCCTTCGTTTCGAGCGGATTGAGCCATGCCCCCCCCTTGAGTCAACCCTTCTCTCCGACGCCCTTCCATTCTATCGACCCCCCCAGCGGCACAGACGCGGGTTGGCTCGAGGCCAACTTGCGCCAGGGAACCAGACCCCATACGGTGCCTCTCATCCGTTGACAATACAGATCGGGTTTTGAATGAAATGGCGGCCCGGAGTCGCCCAGCCTTCATTTCGCCGATCAATCCAGCGACCCCCTTCATTCCATCTCTTTTTGTCCCTGCCGCGTGAACCTTACGCTTCCCGGGCTGGGCGCAGCCGTGCGTTGAGATCAGGCACCAGGAAAGAAACCATCCTATTTCCCTCTCCAAGAACGTGAGTCAAGGCATGCAGAAAATCTCTGGTTTGCTGGCGTTAGCACTCCTCCTGCTCTGGGCTCCAGCCCTTCAGGGTCTACCCGGTCCCGAATCCGACACTCCCACTCCTGACGGATTGAAACAGACGGGAACCATTGCAGGCCAGATCCTGGAAGAAGGAACCGGACAAGGGATGTCCGGCGTCCAGGTCTCCGTGGAGGGTACGGGGATCGGGACCGTGAGCGGAGCCAACGGCGCCTTCCAGTTGACCGACGTCCCGGCCGGTGAGGTGGAGGTGGTCGCTCAGATGATCGGCTTCGCCTCCCAGAGCCGGACCGTACAGCTTCAGGCAGGGGAGACGGTCCAACTCGAATTCATGCTTTCCCCTCAGGCACTGGATCTGGATGAGATCGTTGTGACGGGGACCGCCGGAGGAACCCAGCGCCGGGCTCTGGGCGCCAGCCTGTCTTCCATTGATGCCGCCAGCCTGACTGAGGTGGCCCCGGTGACAAGCATGGAGCAGCTCCTCCAGGGCCGAGCAGCAGGGGTCGTTGGGCTGGGGAGTACGGGTACGGTGGGCGCCACTGGTTCGCTGAACCTGCGGGGCATCACTTCCCTGACACAGGGTGCCCAGCCCCTCATCTACATCGACGGAATCCGCTTGGAAACCAGTCGAGGGATGGTCTCCTCGGGAGAAGCGGTGAGCCGTCTGGCTGATGTGAATCTCCAAGACATTGATCGGGTGGAGGTCATCCGCGGTGCAGCCGCGTCAACGCTCTACGGGAGTGAGGCGTCATCTGGTGTCATCCAGATCTTCACCAAATCGGGCGCCGGTTCAGACCCGGTCTACTCGGTGAGCACCCGGATGGGGGCGAACCAGGTGCCTCAGAACTTCCCCCTCATGCATCCGGACCCCCAGTACCCGTCGGCCAACGACATCCTGGAGACGGGTCTCTACTACCAGACCGACGCCTCCGTCCGGGGATCGGCCGGGATGGTGAACTATTTCCTCTCCGGAACCCACTCCTCCGACGAAGGGAGCGTTCCAGGGAATTTCCACGACCGTTCAGGCATTCGAATGAACCTGGGCCTCAGCCCTGCCGAGGGGTTCGAAGCAGACTTCCGAACGAATTTCGTTCGGAGCCAGGTGGGCACCCTGATCATGGACAATGTGACCACTTCGGTCCTGGGAAACATCATGCTGGGGAACCCAGTGGAGCTTGGGTCGGAGCGAGATCCATACGGTGGCGCCTTCATGCCCATCGATCATGCCCTTGAGCAGATCCGGCAGCAGGACACCTACCGCTTCATTGGCGGCTCGACCCTGAGCCACCGGATGGGAGACCGCTTCACCCATCGCCTGACCATGGGTCTGGATTTCGCCGAATCGGAGCAACTCACGGCATGGCCTTATTCAGACGAACTCTCCTTTCCTCGCTCCCAGCGGAATGTGACCCGGGAGCGAAACATCCGAACGAACCTGGACTATGCCGGCACCGTCCTCTTTGGTCTGGGGGATCGGTGGGACGGTGAGTTCGCCTTCGGTGCTCAGCTTGCTCAACGTGATCAGTCGGCCACCATCACTGAGGGTCTGGACTTCGCAGCCCCAGGGCTTGAGCTCCTTGGCGGAACGGCCCAGCGAGACGCCGGTGAGTCGGAGCTGAACTACGCCACCGGGGGCTTCTTCCTCCAGCAACAGATGGGATACCAGAACAGGATCTTCCTCACCGGGGGACTCAGAGTCGACGGATCCTCGGCCTTTGGCGATGACTTCGGGCTCCAGCCCTATCCGAAGATCAGCGGGTCGTGGGTCATCTCCGAGTCGGACTGGTTCCACCTCCCCTGGGTGAGTTCCCTACGCCTCCGGGGCGGACTCGGAATGGCAGGGATGCAGCCTGGAGCGTTCGATGCCCAGCGAACCTACGAGCCCTTCAACCACGTGGGTGGCCAGGTCGCCATCCGGCAGGCCACCCTGGGGAACCCGGATCTGGCACCGGAGGTCAGCCGGGAGTTCGAGGCCGGCTTCGAGGGATCGTTCTTCGAGGAACGCATCGACCTGGAGTTCACCTTCTATGACCAGTCCACTTCGGACCTCCTGGTGAGCCGATCCTTCCCGGCTTCGGCCGGATTCACGGCGAACCAGCTCACCAACGTGGGTGAGATGCAGAACCGAGGTATCGAACTCACCCTGAACGGCGTCCTGCATCAGCGCCCGGGGCTGGAGTGGCGAGCCGGAGCCACCTATTCCTTCAACTCCAACGAGATGGTGAGCCTGGACGGGCTCTCCAGCATCCAGGTGGACCGCTTCGGCACCTGGATCGTTGAGGGTTACGAGGTGCCGTCCAAATGGGGCATCGTATCCGAGGGAACGGATGAGAACGGGATGCCCATCCCCTCGGCCGAAGAGCAGTACATCGGTCCGGCCATGCCGCCCCACAATGGCTCGTTCCGGACCGACGTCACCTGGAATCAGGTCAGCTTCTTCGCCAACGCTCAATGGGCAGTGGGCCACTACGTGACCTACCTGGGGCGTCCCTTCATGATCAACTCGGCCACCGGCGAGGAGTACTACCGGACCCTCATGGAGGCCGGCGGAGATCCGGACGCCCCTGAGGTCCAAGCGCTCCGGGCCCAGGCTTCGTGCTGCCCGGGCGACTTCGTCGAGCCTGGAGACTGGCTCAAGCTTCGGGAGATCGGCGCCTCCTACACCGTCCCGTCCGAATGGCTCGGGGGAGGAGATCATGGACGAAGTCTTCGAGTCTTCGCCAGCGGCAGGAATCTCCTCACCTTCACCGGCTACTCAGGGACCGATCCTGAGATCGGCGCACAGTTCGGAGACGACGAGACAGGACTCCGGGTGAGCTCCGAATTCTTCTCTCTCCCTCAACGGCGTCAGCTCTTGTTGGGACTGGACCTGGGCTTCTGATCCATGACCTTCTCACGCAACGGCAGCTTCAGCTCCGAATCCGCTCGGCAACACACCTCAAGTGAGGACCGCACATACGCCATGCCTTCGATCCCATTCCAACGCTGGCCTGCCACGGCAGCGCTCCTGGTGTTCGCTCTCTTCATTCTCGTGGGATGTGATAGTACCATCTTCGACGCTGAGGACCCTGGAAGTATCACCGAGGACGGCTTGAACACGCCGGCAGCCCTGAACGCCCTGGTCACCGGCGTTATGGGCAATTACAACAATGCCTATGACAACGTGGTCTTCTACACGGGTGTGGGCTCCGACGAACTCCTGGGAGGAGACACGAGTGAGCCCATCAACGCTGCAAGCCGGAGGGGAGAATACCTGAACTTCGCCGGGGCCGGATCTCGGCTCGTCCCGGTGAATCTCTGGAATCCCCTCCAGGCCGCTCGCTTCCTCGCTGAAGAGACCTTTCCTCGACTCCTGGAGCACCTCCCCGACGCGGAGAGCGACCCGCGGACGGCCATCGTTCGTCTCTACGGAGGCATGACGTATCTGAACATTGCCGAGATTTTCTGCGAGGCCGCCTACGACGGTGGGCCGGCGGTGACGAGGGAAGACTCCTACCAGATCGCCAAGGACCGACTGGCTGAAGCTATTCAGCTCGGGATGCAGGCCGGGGCGGACTCGGTGGTGGAGATGGCCCACCTCCAGCGAGCTCGGGCCCGTCTGGCCATGGGCGACGGCGCCGGCGCCCTGTCAGATGCCCGGGCCGTATCGGATGGGTTCTCCTGGAGGGCCGTCTACCGCTCTGCGTCAGGCGAAGAAAATGCGGTCTACAACCTCCAGAACGTGAACGGGTTTGCGGTAGTGCATGAGGGATACAGAGAGCTGGATGATCCTCGAGTACCAGTCGTCCGAGGGGAGGGGAACACCCCCGACGGCCAGGTACCCCGGTGGAACCAGATGAAGTACCCGGATCGTGCAGCAGACATGCCCATCGGCACGTGGCAGGAGGCCCGCCTCATCGAGGCAGAGGTCCTCATGGACGGCGGAGAGTTCGAGCCTGCCTTGACGCTCCTAAACCAGGTCCGGGAAGCCTCCGGCCTGGAGCCTCTCTCCACCGACCTCACCGGTGAGGCCGCCATCGAGGCCATGCGAACGGAGCGCAAACACGAGCTGTTCCTCACGAATGCCCACCGACTGGTCGACATGCGTCGGTGGGACCTCTTTGAGGACGGATGGGAAGACTGCGTGCCCATCCCCTACACCGAGGTACAGGACAACGAAAACCTCTGACGCTCAATCCGGAAATCGAGCTGGGATGGGGGGTCGGGCGCTTTCGGAAGCGTCCGGCCCCCTTCGCTTCTCAGGTCACCGTCCTCGGCTCACGGCGCAACTCGAGGAAAGAGGTCCACCCCAATCCCAGATGGGGCGGGGTGGCCCTTGAGGTGGCTCCCTGAGGAGCTGGTCCCCTGGGCGCTCCTCTCGTCCGAAGAAGGATCGGTCGACTGGGTCAGCCGCCCTGCATCTCGGCAGCCACCCGCTCAACCTCCCGCATGACCCGAAGGAGATTTCCTCCCCACAGCTTCCGGATCTCCTCTTCGGTGTAGCCCCGGCGAACCAATTCCTTCGTCACGTTCAGCGTCTCGGAGGAGTCCATCCAACCCTCCACCCCTCCCCCACCGTCGAAGTCGGAGGAGATCCCCACATGGTCGATGCCGATGAGATCAACCGCATAGTCGATGTGGTCGATGAAGTCAGCCAGGGTGGCAGGCGGGAACTCGGCGTCGATCTCGGCCATACGGGCGTCGAAGGCTTCCCGCTCTGCTCCTTCCAGGGCCCGGAGATCAGCACCGGAGGTGATGTCAAATTCCTCCCGAAGAGCCTGGATGGCTTCATTCCGCTCAGGCGGCTGTTCTTTCACGAAGGCGCCCAGGGCCGTGGGACGGATCACTCCCCCGTTGTCCCGGACCGCCCGGAGTTGGTCATCGTCCAGGTTCCGGGGGTGCTCCCGGACCCCATCCACCGAGGAGTGGGATGCGATGACGGGAGCCCGGGACCGCTCGGTGGCCTGCATCATGGTCTCCCGACCCAGGTGGGAAATGTCCACCATGATCCCCAGCCGGTTCATCTCGTCGATGGCTTCCTCACCCAGAGGGGAGAGTCCGCCCCACTCAGGACCATCATCCCCCAGGTTCGCTCTTTCGACAGCGGCGTCTCCGAACTGGTTGTGCCCGTTGTGGGTCACCGAGATGTACCGACCGCCCATCTCGTAGATCTCTTCGATCCGGGACAGGTCATCGCCGATGGGCCAGAGATTCTCCATCCCGATCAGGGCCACCAGCTTGCCTTCGGCGTGAATTCGCTCCACATCATCGGCGGTGTAGGCAAACTCGATCTGGTCCGGATAGAGTTCGTACGTCATCCGGCGAACACCATGGTACTTCTGGAGCACCCGCTCCCAGGCCTCCTCGGTGGCCTCCGGCGTCCGCTCACCCTGTCCGTGGTAGGCGATGAAGAAGGCAGCGTCCAGCCCCCCTTCCCTCATCTTGGGCAGGTCGTTCTGGTAATCCCCTCGAACCCCCGGATCCACCTCGTCAGTGGCGAAATTGAAAGGAATGTCCACATGCGTGTCGATGGTGATGACCCGGTCATGGATCTCCCTGGCCTGGGCCTCCAGCTCCTCATCCGACATCTCGGTCATGGCCGGAGCCTCACCAGGCTCCATTTCAGAGGGCTCCTCCACACACCCGCCCAGGAACATGGCAAAGGCGAGAACAGGTACGAACATCCGCTCCATGGTTTCCTCCAGTAGATTCATGGGGTACGGGTCCGAGGATAGGCTGCGGCCCCGGGTAGGTCAAACCCGGACGGTTCACCCTATACCCTCAGGGACCGGCCCCGGCATGGACGTCCGTGCCGGACCACCCCCCTCGCTCCTGGAAGGCGGACACTGGTGCTTCTCGCCATCATCATTCTGAGTCACGTCATCGGCGTTGCCACCGCCGTGGGCGCTCTCATGAAGACCCGGACCCCCCAGGGCACCATGGCCTGGATCCTGGCTCTGGTGGCCGTGCCTTACCTGGCGGTGCCGGCGTACTGGATTCTGGGGCCTTCCCGATTCGAGGGGTACGTCTCGGCCCGCCGGGGAGGGGACTCTCGCCTGCGAGACGCCCTTTCCGGTATCGAAGAACGGAGTCGACCGTTCCGGGCTGCCATCCCCGAGACCAGGGGAGGAATCCGTGCGGTGGAACGGCTGGCTCGCATGCCGGTCCTGCTTGGAAATCGAACCCGCCTCCTCATCGATGGCGAAGCCACTTTCGATAGCATCTTCCAAGGCATCGAAGATGCCACCGAGTACGTCCTGGTTCAGTTCTACACCATCGCCGATGACGGGGTAGGCAATCGTCTGCGGGACTCGCTCATCCGGAAAGCCCGGGAGGGCGTCCGGGTCTACCTCCTCTTCGACCGGATCGGGAGCCATCGACTCCCCCGGTCCTGGGTCCGGAGCCTACGCACTGCCGGGGTTCACGTTCAGGCGTTCCTCTCCTCTCGGGCGGTGATCCGACAGCGATTCCGGCCTCGGCTCCAGATCAACTTCCGGAACCACCGGAAGATCGTGGTGGTGGACGGGCGGGAAGGATGGCTCGGCGGCCTGAACGCTGCTGACGCCTACCTGGGCCTGGATCCTGAGATGGGCCCCTGGCGGGACACCCACATGAAGGTGGAAGGCCCGGCCGTCCTGGGCCTCCAACTCTCTTTCCTGGAGGATTGGCACTGGTCGGCGGAGGAGATTCTTGAGCTGGACTGGGAGCCCCGCCCTGTCCAGGAGCCGGGGGAGGCGGTGCTGATCCTTCCTTCAGGCCCGGCTGACCCGCTGGAAACAGCCAGCCTCATGGTTCATCACGCCATCCACGCAGCCCGAGAACGCCTCTGGATCGCCAGCCCGTATTTCGTTCCCGATGAGGGAGTCCTGGCAGGGCTGAAGCTGGCTGCCCTTCGAGGGGTGGATGTCCGGATCCTGGTTCCGGCCCGCGCCGACGTCCCCCTGGTCCACCTGGCCAAGCTGGCCGTCCTCCCTCCTCTGCTGGACGCCGGCGTCCAGGTCCTGCAGTACGAAGAGGGATTCCTTCATACCAAAGCCTTCCTGGTGGATGATCGGGCTGCCGGAGTGGGCACGGTGAACCTGGACAACCGTTCGTTTCGACTCAACTTCGAAATTACCGCTCTCCTCATGGACTCTGACGCCGTGGCTCGAGTGGAAGCCATGTTTCGCTCCGACTTCCGACGAGCCGGTGTCCTCACGGCCCACGAGTTGTCCAGACGCCCCTTCCTCCAGAAGGCGGCGGCCCGGGCAGCCCACCTCCTGGCACCCATTCTCTGAGGCCAGGTCTCCCTACGGTGGAGGCTGACAGGAGCGGCTGGGTCGACCTGAGGGTGAAGGGGCAGCCTCAGGAGCGAGGCGGCGGCCGCCAACGGCGAAGGCGATTGGCGTTGGTCACCACCGTCACCGAGCTGAACGCCATGGCGGCTCCGGCGATCATGGGGTTCAGGAGGAGACCGAAGGCAGGGTAGAGAACCCCGGCAGCGACAGGGATGGCTGCCGTATTGTAGACGAAGGCCCCAAAGAGGTTCTGCTTCATGTTTCGGACCGACGCCCGGGAGAGTTCGATAGCATCGGCGACCCCGTGGAGGGAGCCCCCCATGAGGGTCACATCGGCCGTCTCCATGGCCACATCGGTGCCCCCTCCGATGGCAATCCCCACATGGGCCCGGGCCAGGGCCGGAGCATCGTTGATCCCATCGCCCACCATGGCCACCAGCCCCCCGGCCTCCTGAAGCTGTGCCACCAGTTCCTCCTTTCCCTCCGGCAGGATGCCGGCCTGGACCTCACGGATCCCGACCTGCTCAGCTACAGCCCGGGCCGTCAACTCATTGTCCCCTGTGAGCATGACGACCCTCAAGCCCAGTTGCTGAAGCCGTCGGACGGCCTGAGCCGAGTCTTCCTTGGCCTGATCCGCCAACGCCAACACCCCACAAGGCCTGCCGTCCACCGCGACCATGGCCGGCGTCTTGCCCTGGCCGGCCAGATGCTCCCATAGCCCCGAGAGGGGGGCCGGATCCACCCCCTCCTCCTCCAGGAGCGTGGGCGTGCCGATGAGGACACTTCGGCCCTCCACCTCTGCGGCCACCCCTTTCCCGCCCCTGGACTCGAAGTGGGAAACTGCGGGCAGATCCATCCCCTGCTCCTGGGCAGCCTGGACCACAGCCTCTCCCAACGGGTGCTCCGAGCCCACCTCGGCCGCAGCAGCCAGTCGGAGGAGGTCCTCCGCCCGATTCCCTTCTGCATCCAGGATATCGGTAAGGCGAGGCTCGCCCCGCGTGATGGTACCGGTCTTGTCCAGGATCACCGTGTCCAGGGAGCGGGCCTTCTGGAGCGCCTCACCGTTTCGGATGAGGATTCCGTTCTCGGCCGCCTTCCCCACGGCGATCATCACTGAGATCGGCGTCGCCAATCCGAGGGCACATGGACAGGCGATGACGAGGACGGAGATGGCCACCACCATGGCGTAGTTGAGGGCCGGATCAGGTCCGATCCAGAGCCAGGTCGCGAAGGCCAGGGCGGCAATGGAGACAGCCACGGGAACGAAGACACCGGCTACTCGATCGACCAGTCGCTGAATGGGCGGCTTCGAGCCCTGAGCTTCCCGAACGAGCTGGACGATACGGGCCAGGACCGTCTCTGAACCCACCCGGGTGGCTTCCATCTGGAAGGCCCCCGAACGGTTCACTGTCCCTCCCACGACCGGATCTCCAGGGCCCTTCTCCACCGGAATGCTCTCTCCCGTGACCATGGCTTCGTCCACCGCGCTCCGGCCTTCCACCACCTGACCATCCACGGGAATCCGCTCGCCAGGTCGAACCAGGAGGAGGTCTCCGGGCTGTACCTCCTCAGCAGGGATCTCCTCCGAACCGCCGTCCCGGATCACCCGGGCCACCGGTGGGCGGAGATCCATGAGGGCCCGGAGGGCCTGGGAGGTGGAACCTCGGGCCCGAGCCTCCAGCGCCTGACCCAGGACAACCAGAGTGATGATGACGGCGGCAGCCTCGAAGAATGGGTGGGCCGTCCCCTCGGGGAAGACCTGGGGAATGGAAACGGCCAGCACCGAATAGACGAAGGCCGATCCAGTTCCAAGCGCCACCAGGGTATCCATGTTCGACCGGCCGTGGCGAAGTGCCTTCCAGGCACCGGTGAAGAACCCGCCTCCCACCCAGACCATGATGGGAACGGTCAACACGCCACTCAGGATCCAGAGGGATCGAACCGCATTGTGGTCCAGGTCCTGGAGGAAGGGGACCCATTCGTGGTGTCCCAGAAAGAGGATGGGGATGGAGAGGACGGCACCCACCCAGAACTTCCGGAAAAGCTCCTTCGTCTCTGCTTCTCTCTCTCTGGCCCGGGCCTCGTCCCGATCCTGAGCCTCCCCTGCTTTCCCTGGGTCAGGGAGGCGAGCCCCGTACCCGGCCTTCTCCACGGCCTCGACGAAGCGCTCGGGAGCGGCTCGGGTCGGATCGAACCGGACCCGGGCTTCCCCCGTGGCCAAGCTCACCGATGCATCCTCCACACCCTCCACCCGGCAGATGACCCGCTCCACCGCTGACACACATGCGCCACAGTGCATCCCCTCCACCGGGAGGGTGAGCTCCTCCCGAGCGGAGGTGTCTGGGGAATCGGGGTCCTGGGCGGGATCAGCTTCTGAGGTGGTGCGGGGGCCGGACATTGTGTTTTCCCGGGCAAAGGATCGGTCGATGAGCGGAGGAGGAGGGTCGCGTCATATACCCCCCACCCCTATTGTAGGCTGAGGTCCCCGTGTTGGGAAGTCCCAGCGAAGGCTGGAAGGCCGTTGGAGAAGGACAGGGCGCCGCCGACTGGGGGACTCCGTGGCGTTCGCAACGCGGCTCGCCCCACCTTCCGATCAGACTTCTAGTCCACAGGGCGTTCCCGGTCCCCATCGGTGGAGATGACCGTCTCCAGGCCTCGGTCCTGGATCTCAGCGGCAGCATCCTCGGCATGGCTTCGGCTGGGAAAGTGTCCACTCCGGACCCGAAAGAGTTCGCTTCCCTCCACCGTGACGATGCGGACCTGAATTCCGTTGTCCCGGGCGTCCTGAGCCATCCGCCGCGCCCCGTCCATGGAAGAGAAAGCTCCAAGCTGCACGGCATAGGGCTGCTCCGGCTGAGCCTGGACCTCCTGGGCCTGAGGGATCGCCTCGGGCAACACTTCGGTCTGGGGCTCAGGATCCGGTGTGGGAGCCTCTTCCGGTTCAGCTTCGGGGGTCTGGTCCACCTGAGGCGCCTGAGCCTCCTCCGGTTCAGGTTCAGGGGTCGGTTCGGCTTCAGGAGCCGGAGCTGCTCCCGGCTCCGGCACAGGCACCTGTTCAGCCCCTTCATCCCGTTCCGTCTCCCCTGCGGGCTCTGCAGGTTCCCTCTCCTCCGCCGGCCGCTCCAGAGCAGGATTCGGAAGGGCCTCCTGTCCAGTCCCGGGAGGAGGGGCCGGCGCTTCCTCCCCTGGGAGCGAAGCCATCCGCTCCTGAAGGGCTCGGCCTTCCACCCGGTGTGGGCTTCCAGGATAATCCTGGACCAGGATCTCCAGGTAGCGGCGTGCAGCCGACCGATCACCCACAAGCTCGGCCCCTTTGGCCAGCCGGAGGAGGGCCTCGTCGGCCTTCTCCCCTCCCGGATACTCCACCACGATCCTGCGGTAATCCATCTCCGCCAAGGTCGGATCGATCGTGAGGATGGCTCTGTACCACAACCCACGGGCCAGATCAGCGCGAGGCGGTTGGCCATCGTGGGACTCCCACCACCGCTCCAGAACCGACCGGGCCTCTCCGTAGCGGGACTCCTCCACCAGGCGGTCCACCCGATCCAGTTCCTCCTGGGCCGCCACCCCCTGTCCAGACCCTGGGATACTGGGAGCCAGGAGGGTCATCAGGAGGAGGAGCGCTCCTTTCAGCAAGAAGGGAATCCAGGGCACCTGGGCCAGGGGAGGTGAGGCCGGTCCGGGGGATCCCCCCGGTCCGGCGACGGAAGAAGCTGAGTTGGAGCCCATTCGTACGCTCCGGAAAGGAATCAGGAACCGGTCCGGGCCGCTGGAGCGGCTCCGGCCATCTGCTGCAGGAGCCACCCCTCCAGGTGATGACGGTCTGGAAGGGGGCTGGACTTCAATAGCCGATCCACCATCAAGAGTCCCTCCAGTGCCGACTCTACCTGTGGGACCGTCCAACGTCGGGCTTGCTGGGCGGCTCCCCTGGCAAGCCATCGTTGGCGTCCTGGAAGGGTGGCCTCCAGGGCCCGCTGCCCACCGTCTACTGCAACACCGATCCGAAGGAGTTGTGTGGCCAATCCGATGGTGAGACCAACACCATTCTCTCCATGTTCAAGGAGAATGGGGAGGCCGCCCAGCGCTGCCTCGAACCGGCGCTCGCCCACCAGGTCGAACCATCCCCACCGATCCTGCCTGGGGATGCGAGTCCCGGCCTCCTCCACATGGGTCCGCGTGATGGACTCATCATCAGGAGCCAGGGCATCCAGCTTGGCCATCTCCTGTGCCAGAACGGAGAGGTCCGCCCCGATAGCTCCTGCCAGGGCTCGGGCAGCTTCAGGTTCCAACTCCCGGTCGTGTCTCTCCCTGGCCCATTCCATGAGCCACCCGGGCAGGTCGTCGTTCCCGACAGGCTTGAACTCCACAGATCGGGCGGCCCGAGCCAGGTCCCGGTAAAAACGGGCCGAGGAGCGAGGGGGAACGGTGCATACCATGATAAGGGCCAAGCCGGGAGGCGGATTCTGGACCGCTTCCACCAACATTTCACGGATCCGCTTCGAGCCGGCCAATGCCTGGGTTTCCGTAAGCAGCACCACTCGCCACTCAGCCATCATGGGAGGCGTACCGAGGCGAGCCGCCAGCATTTCGGCATCCACCTCCGATCCCCGCAATCGATCCAGGTTGAAGTCCTGGGTAGCCGAATCCAGGTGAGCGTCCACCAGGGCCCGGGCGGCTTCAGACTTCCGGAACTCGTCCTCCCCGTGAAGATAGAAGGCCCCACCCAAATCCGAACCCAACGCCTTCTGGAGGACAGAGGGGATCACGGCCGGCTCGGGGATGAGGTCAAGAACAGGGGCTCCGGGTCGTCGAACGTCGCGGCGGGCTTCCTACTGAATGCCAGCCCGAACCAATCTCGGGTCCCGATACCTATGGTAGAGAGCGGAGTGCTCGAAGAGAAGGGCGTTGGATCCGGTCCAGAGATCGGACTCGTACACCAGGGAAGAAGATGGCTCAGCTTCCATACCCAGGCCGGAAGCGACGAAGGGAACGTCATCTCCCCAGGTCGCCGGCTGGTCGATGACGATGGGCGGTAGTTCGACCGTAGGGGTCGAGTCCAGCAGACTGGGTGTCCAGATAATGGCCACCAGGAGAGCTGCCGCCGCCATGACGGCCATGGCACCACCGCCGCTGGGCCCATGGGGACGGAACCGCCGGACCCGTTCAGCCTCCTCCAGCGAGTAGATGGAGTGACGGATCCGGGCCTCGAAGTCTTCCTTCACCTTCGGTCTGGGCCCATCCCTCAGGAGATCCACGCCGCGCTGCACCACCCGATCGTACCGGGTGCAGGAAGGGCAACCCGCCAAGTGGGCCTCCAAGGCACTCCTGTCTTCCGACGGGAGGTCCTCATCCCGCAGTCGAGAGTACTGTGCCAGGAAGTCGGCGCACTTCATGAGATCCGTTGCCCTCTTCAAAGTGAAGCCGGTTCGGGGCGTCAGCCCCTGCCGGATGCGTGGTTCTACGTTTAAAGCGCCTCAGGGGTTCCTGGGAGGGATTCCAGGAAAGGATTCCTGGGAATCAGGAAATGGATTCCCACCAGGTCTTGTCAGTTGTTTATACGGTCCTCTCCGTCCCAGGGTTCCTTCAGGGCAGAGCAAGAAATCGCCCCCACCGGCAAAACCTACCGGTGGGGGCGTGGCCGGCCGAATCGCGAGGGGGACGCGACCCGATCCGGCTGTGAGGAAGCGGCACCTGCGGATGCCGGCCCCTCCTTGAGTTCAGTCCACCATGGGAGCGATGATCCGGGCGAAGTTGTTCCGAGCCCGGTTCAGCCGGCTCTTCACCGTTCCCAGATTGGTGTCGGTGATCTCGGCGATCTCTTCGTAGGTCTTGCCTTCCAACTCCCGGAGGACGAAGACCAGCCGATGATGCTCCGGAAGCTCCTTCACGGCCTTGTCCACCATCTCCTTCACGTGCCGCTTCCGGAACAGATCGTCCGGTTTCATCGACTCGTCTTCCCACTCCAGGGGCCGGTGGTCTGCGTCCCAGTTCTTCTTGATGGTCTGGAACAGGACCAAGGGGTTACGAGACCGGTTCCGGAGCTCGTTCTTCGCCAGGTTGGACGCAATGGTGTAGATCCAGGTGGAGAACTTCTTGGACTGGTCAAACCGATGGAGGTGACGGTAGACCCGAACGAAGGTCTCCTGAACCAGATCCTGTGCCCGCTCCCGATCCCCAACCGTCCGATAGACGAAATTCAGGAGACGGTTGTCATAGCGATCTACCAACTCACCAAAAGCCCGCTCCTCGCCATCCAGGAAGCGCTGCACCACCTGACTGTCCGTCAGGTCGCCCAGTTCCTCCCGTGTGGTCCGGGCCGGGACGACGGGCTGGAGGGTCTCTCGGTCCTTTGTCGCGTTGGCAAACATTGATTGTTCCCCCTGCTGGTGCTTCGTCGAGGGGCGAGCCCCCTCGTATAGCGAAAGGTCCATTCTGAACCTCTGCCCTGTATAGATTGCAGGAACCGTACCAGGTGAAAAGGGCCTTGTGAAAGGCCATCTCTCAGCAGGGTGTCACCGTGAGGGGACGCCTTTCTCCAGGGCGGTAGGACACTTCTCCAGCCTCCAATGTCTCACCGAGATGGAACCGTCCGCTGGGCCGTCCAGGCCTCCTGAAGGAACCGATCGGCAAAGAGGAGGGTGGCCACGGATTTCCCGTCCACGATCAGGCCTCGGGCAACCCCCTGAACGGCCTGGGAGAGCCGAACCGTCCCCACCGAGAGGAACTCGTCGGCGTCCCGGTCCGTGTCTCCCTCCTGGAGATCACCGGCTACGAAGAGGTGGATCACCTCATCCGTGAATCCGGGGGTGGTGAAGATCCGGGTGAGGTAACGGAGCGAGCCAGCCCGGTATCCCGTCTCCTCTGCCAGCTCCCGCCGGGCACACTCATCCCATGGTTCCTCGTCATGGTCGGGCATCCCGGCCGGCACCTCATAGACATATCCACCAGCTGCATAACGATACTGGCGGATCAACATAACGCGGGGATCGGTGGAGTCGGGTGGATCCAGGAGGGGGAGGACGGCGGCGGCCCCTGGGTGTCGGATCAGTTCCAGCCTACCTTCCCTCCCCCCGGGGAAGCACACTGAATCCAGGCTGAGCCTGACGATGCGGCCCGAGTAGACCTCCTCCCGGTCCAGTCGTCCAGGACGTCCGTCTTCAGCCGGTACAGGCCCAGCCACCCGGGCGGCACTGGGATCCAGTTCACCGAAGCCCGAACTCATCGTCCCTCCTCGGACACATCCGTCCCATTCCGGGGCAGAGTGGGGGCGGTTCGCACCTCCACCGTCCCCAACCCCAGAGCCTCCAATGGCTCCTGGAGGACCTGGGCATCTCCTACGATGACCACCGCCGCCCGTTCCGGATCCAGGTGGGCACTCATGGTCTCCTTTACCACGGCCGGCTCTACCTCCCGGATCCTCCCCCGGTACTCGTGATGATAGTCGTCGGGGAGATCGAAGATGACGAGCTCGGCCAGTCGGGCCGCCAATTGAGCGGCCGTCTCCATCCGAAGCGGGAAGACCCCGGCCAGGTAGTCCCGGGCTCGCCTCACCTCTTCTTCGGTGGGTCCTTCAGCCATGAAGCCTCGGAACTCCAGGAGGGCCTGCTCCAGGGCAGCAACCGTCATATCGGTCTGGACCGCCGTGCTGATGACGAAGCTTCCTCCATGTCGACGGCGGGAGAACGAGGAGCGGACCCCGTAGGTAAAGCCATGCTTTTCCCTGAGGTTCAGATTCAGCCGGCTGGTGAACGCTCCTCCCAGGATGGCGTTCCCCACATCCAGGGCAGCCTCTCCGGCAGGTGATCGGGCCGGACCCGGCTGTCCCAGTCGGATCTCGGACTGGACGGCTCCTGGACGATGGATGATGACCACGGGACGTTCAGCAGGGAACCGGACCGGAGGCAATCCCTCGATCCGCTCCACCTTCCCTCTCCACCCATCCAGATGGCGCTCAGCCGCGTCCATCACCTCCTGACCGGTCAGGTCCCCGACAATGACGAAGCCGGAGCCGTTCGGACGATAACGGCTGGCGGCGAACCCCCTGGCCGCCTCCCGATCCAGAGCCTCCACAGTTTCCAGTTCGCCCGAGAGGGGTCGGTGGTAGGGGTGCTCGGGTGGAAAGAGGGTCCGGTCCAGTTCGTCGATGGCCAGGTGAGCTGGATCCATCCACCGCTGCCGAATCGCTGCCAGACGCTGCCTTCGCACCCGAGCCACCTCCGACTCGGGGAAGGCCGGCGTCCGGATCACTTCCGAGAGGATCTCCAACGTCTCGTCCAGCCGTTCAGCGACACAGGTGAAGCTCAATGTCGTGGCATCCCAACCAGTGGAGACCCGCAGGCTCACTCCCAGCCCCTCCAGGGCTTCGGCCAACTCAGATGCGTCCCGGGCCTCGGTCCCTCCAGTCAGGACGTCTCCGGAAAGTACGGCCAATCCGGCCCGGGAGGGCTGGACCGTGGCCTCGCCTGCATCCAGAACCAGACAGCCACTCACCAGGGGAACCTCGGTCCGCTGCATGGAGCGGACGAAGAGCCCCTGGGCGGTGCGATCACCTTCCACCGGAGGAAGGTGGAAGGGCCGGATGGGCCCGGGTTGGGGAAGCTCTGCATACTCTCGAAGTCGGGCAGGGGCGCTCATGTCTGAGCCTCCCTTGGAAGGTAGTTCAGGATGGCCCGATTCCGGGCCGTGAGGGTGGATTCGGCGAACGTCCGGACCTGCGCCGGCGTCACCGATCTGAGCCTCTCCACCTCGTGGTTGAGTCGCCCGGCGTCTCCAAAGAGCTGCTCGTACATGGAGAAGAGATCTGCCCGGGTCGAGAGCTGCTCCACCTGACGAAGGAGCCGGGTCTCGGCCAGGGCCACTGCTCGAGCCACCTCCAAATCGGCCACGTCGGCCAACCCTTCCAGTTCAGCAACGAGTCCGGCCTCCAGCTCCGCCGGATCCGACTCGGGAAACCCGGTGACCCAGGAGACCATGAAGCTCCGTCCCGTCACCAGGGGAAAGGCGTAGGAAACCACGTCCTTGGCCAAGCTCTGCTCTCGGACGAGGCGACGATACAGACGCGACGCCCGGCCGTCGGAGAGGATGGATGTGGCCACATCGGCCACATAGAACTCCGGGTCGGTGAAGGGGGGGATCCGAGACGCCAGGTATACTCGGGGCAAGGGAACGTCTGCCTGTACCGTCTCCCGGACCGTGGATCCAATGACGGCCCCAGGATCCAGGCGACCCGGTACGGGTGGGGGTGGTTCCCCTCCAGGAATCTCCCCGAAATACTTTTCCACCAGGGGCAGACCCGCCGCCTCATCCACGTCACCGGCCAGCGTCAACACTGCGTTGTTGGGAACGTAGAAGGTCTCGAAAAACTCAGTCACATCCTGCATGGTGGCGGCCCCGATGTCCTCCATGGATCCGATGACGGTGTGCTGATAGGGATGATCCGCAGGATAGACCAGGCGCTGGATCCGTTCGTCCCAGTCGCCGTAAGGCTGGTTGTCGTAGCGCTGCTGGCGTTCATTCCGGACCACGTCCCGCTGATTCTCCAACTTTTCCGGATCCATGGCCGGGAGGAGCCATCCCATGCGATCCGACTCCAACCAGAGGGCCAGCTCCAGGTGGTTGGAGGGGAGAGTCTCGAAATAGTTGGTTCGGTCGAACCAGGTGGTGGCGTTCAGCGAACCGCCCGCTTGTTCCACCAACTCGAAGTGCCGGTTCTTGGCGACATGGGCCGACCCCTGAAACATCATGTGTTCGAAGAGGTGGGCGAAGCCGGTCCGCCCCTTCCGCTCGTTCCGAGAGCCCACACCATACCAGAGGTTCACCGCCACCACTGGAACCGATGGGTCCGGAGCCACGATGACGGTGAGCCCGTTGTCCAGGACATGACGACTGAATTCGAAGGAGAGCACGAAGACGCCTCATCCGGAGAAAAGACTGAGGCCGAGACCTGGTTCAAGTGCCAGGCCCCGGCCGTGGCCGGTCCGATGGTTTTCGGGGACGAGGACGAGGCTTGGCATATCCAACCCTCCCCCAGTCCTCCCGGGGACTCGGACAACGTCCGACCTTCCCCACCCCGGGAGGAGGCCGGGGTTCCAATCCTCAGGGGCGATGACGGAGACGGGCGCGGAAGGAGGAAGGCCCCAGGGAGTTTCGGAGGAAGGCCAACGCCTCTTCCCCACTCCCTTCGATTCGATCCTCCACCTCCAGGACCAGGGTCTCGTCAGCCCCTTGGGCCTGGAGTCGTGCCCGCTCCAGCATCTCCAGGGCGGACCCATGGACCTCCAGAACGGCCAGAACAAGGGCCGCCAGGAGCTGAGCTTCCAGATCATCCACCCTGAGCCGAGCCCCCTCCTCCAGGTGGCGAGCCGCCTCCTCCAGCTCCCCAAGCTCGAGCCAGGTCAGCCCCAGAAGGATCAGTGCCCAGCCGTCTTCCGGATCCAGCTCGGCGCTGGTCGCCAAGGCGTGGGTGGCAGCCTCCAGCTCTCCTCCCATGGCCCGACCCACCCCTCGCTCCAGGTGGATCGTCGGGTTCTCGGGATCCAGCCGAACCGCTGCGTCCAGCTCTTCCATCCCCTTCTCCAGCATCCCCTCCCGGATGAGGTAGGCTCCGTACATCCAGCGGGCCTGTGCCAACTCCGGAGCCACCATGGCGGCCGTTCGGAGGGCTGCTTCCGCTGCCGGGTCATCGAACCGCGCCAGTGCCGTACCCGCGGTGGAAAGGAGAACCGGGTCCTCAGGCTCCAGGGCCAGGGCCTGCTTGAAGCGTTCGTAGGCGATGCCGTCCATCCCCAGTTCCCGCTCAGCCATCCCCAGCCAGCAAAGGACATACGGACTCTCGGGGTGATCGGAGAGGGCTTCCCGGAGAACGTCGGCCACCTGATCCCATTCGCCGTCCCGCGCCATCTCCAGCGTCCGTTGGAGGATCGCCTCCTCGGCATCCGTCGGAACCCGGACCCCCCGTCCCTCGAGTCCATCCTCATCCATGACCATCGAACCTCCTCCTCTGCTTTCCATAGGCTGTTCCCGGCCCCCTCTACCCACGACCCCGGTCACATCTCCATTCCATGACGGCCAGGAGCCGGATGCCTCCTGCGCCAGGAATCCAACGTTCGTCGTCTCTCCAGCGCGGTCAGGCGCCAAACTTCCGCAGGCGGCCGGCATGGGCCAGGCAAAGAGACATGAGATGCCGGGATTCGATCTGCCCCAACTCTCCGGTGCGGCATGTCGACTCACCGAACTCGGCCGCCGAGGGTCGAACCCAGCGGGACTGGATCAGGAGTGGAACGGGGTGCCAGGAATGAACCGCCATGGCAGCCGGGGTCGAATGGTCTCCGGTGATGGCCAGAACCTCGGGATTCAGGGCCACCACACGGTCCAAAAGCCCATCCAGTGATTCCAGGGCCTCCACCTTCGCCTGGAAGTCTCCGTCCTCGCCCCGGGCATCCGGGCTCTTGAAGTGGAGGAAATGGAAGTCGAAGTCCCCGAAGACCTCCTCCAGAACGGCTACAGCCTCTTCATCCGAGCCAGGTACCGGAGCCGCCTCCATGCCCACCAGCCGAGAAACGCCCCGGTACATTGGATACTGTGCGACCGCCACCCCTCGAAGTCCGAAGCGATCCTCCATGGATGGGAAACCACGGTGGACGGCGTATCCCCGGGCCAGGATCCCGTTGATGGGGGTCTGGTCCTTCAGCAACTCGCGGGCCTGTGATAGGATCCTCTCCAGGAGCTGGGCAGTGGGCTCTGCCGAGGGAACAAGGGGGGCAGGGCGCCGGGGCGGCACCCCGGTCTCCTGGGGATCCGTGTCCTGGAGTCCCTCGTCCAGTCCGGGAGCTCGCAGCACCAGCACAGCCCGGTGCTCTTTTTCATGCCGTACGAAGACATCCACGGGAGCCCCCTGGAGCTCGAACCCGTCCAGGCCGTCCTGGAGTCTGGCAACGGCCTCCTGCCCCACAGCGTCAGAAGGACGCCCTGCCCTCCGGTCCACGACTTCACCCTCCCTGTTCAGCGTGGCCAGGTTCAGCCGGACCGCCAGGTCTCCCGGCTCCAACCCGAAGCCCACACCCAACGCGCTGAGTGCACCCCGCCCCACCACATTCCGGACCGGGTCATACCCAAAAAGGGACAGGTGTGCCGGTCCACTCCCCGGAGTCACCCCCGGAACAACGGGCGTCAGCCGCCCCAAGGAAGAGCGGGCCGCCAGTGCATCCAGAACGGGTGTCCGGGCCACTTCCAACTCGGTTTTTCCCTGATCCGGATGGGGAAGGCCCCCAAGGCCATCCAGGACCACGAGGACAATGCGTCCATCCCCGGGAATGACCAGGTCGTCGGGAAGGGTGGGGTAGGTCATGATCAAGGGTCTCCAGGAATTGATGCGCAGGCTGCCCGCTTCTCTACGGGGATTGGATTATAGCCAAACGAGCGGGCCCCATACACGGCATGCCTCGACCTTGCTTCGGCCGGGGCCCGGTCCTACGATCCCGGCCAGCCCATCTGATCCACTCGTCCAACCTTCATCATCCATCTTCCCTCTCTCCGGAGCTCCGTCATGGCGGGATTCATCCCCTTCGAAATGGAACGCTGGCAGTCCACCTGGGAGCACCGGGTGGAATTCAATCTTTCTGAATCCGGCGTCCATCCCCTCTCTACGCGGGAACTCCTCGGCATGGCAGGCGAAGAGGGGACGGCCCTGGGTCGAGAACTTCTGGATCTCCGGCACGGCTATGGTCAATCAAATGGCTCGGATCTCCTCCGGACCCGGATCGCAGAGCTCTACCCTTCAGCCAGTGAAGATGGTGTTCTCGTCACCGTCGGGGGCGCCGAAGCCAATTTCGCCACTCTATGGCGACTCCTGGAGGAAGGAGAGGACTGGGCAGCCATCCTTCCCACCTACATGCAGATCCCCGGCCTGGTGCGGAACCTGGGCGGCGAACTCATCCCGGTGAGACTCCGGGAGGGTGACGGATGGCAGCCGGATCCCGACGAGGTAGCCAGGGCCTTCCAGGAGGGAGCCCGGGTCCTCCTGGTGACAAATCCAGGGAACCCCACGGGAATGCGCCTGGAGGAGGACCGCATGCAGGCCATTGTGGAACACGCTGCCCAGCATGGGGCGTGGATCGTGGCCGACGAGGTCTATGCAGGAGCTGAGGCCGACGGGCAGCCCACCCCTTCCTTCTACGGTCGATATCCTCGAACGGTCGTCACCCAATCCCTCTCGAAGGCCTACGGCCTTCCCGGCCTGCGCGTAGGTTGGGCTGTGACATCGCCAGAGATGGCCGCCGACCTCTGGGCCCGAACCGATTACACCACCATCACACCGGCCACCCTTTCGGACCACCTGGCCACCCTGGCGCTCCATCCCCAGGTCCGATCCAGGATTCTGGAACGAACCCGGGGAATCATCCGACAGAACCGAGATCGATTGGCCCGGTGGGTGGAGGAGCAGGGGGACCGATTCACCTACCATCCACCGGACGCCGGTGCTATCGCCTTCCTGCGGTACAGGACTCCGATGAACTCCTCCAAGATCGCCGAACGGCTCCGGGTTGAGGAGAGCGTTCTGGTGGTGCCAGGAGACCAGTTCGGTATGGACGGATTCCTGCGCTTGGGCTTCGGCCCGCCAGCCCATGAGCTGGATCCAGCCCTGGCCCGAGTCCGGCGCCTCTTTGATCAGATCGAGAACGAGACCAAAGGCTAGAAGTCCGATCAGACTTCTGGCGGCCCCTCGTACGCTCTCACCAAGGAACAGGAACCATGACATTCCAAGCGGGCTGGTCTGGACTCCTCGCAGTCTTGACGGTCCAGGAAGCGGCCACCTCGACCCTCGACGACCTGGGTGATGGGCTTGGCCTCACTGGAATCGCCGAGACCATCCAGCGAGTGATCTCCTACGAGATCTTCGAGTTGAGCGGTACGGGGATCAACCTGGTGCTCATCCTCACGGTGGGCTTCCTCGTCGTGGCGACCTGGGCGATCTCCACGTTCCTCCAGCGAGCGGTGGAGCGGGCCTTCCGGTCCCGGGGTGTAGAAGACATGGGGACCACCGCCATCACCAAGCGGCTCCTCCACTACGCCATCATGGCCATCGGGCTTGGGATCGCCCTTGAGACCATCGGGATCAGTCTCAGCGCCCTCTTCGCCGCCGGTGCCATCTTTGCCGTGGGTATAGGTTTCGCCATGCAGAACATCGCCCAGAACTTCGTGTCCGGGCTGATCCTCCTGGTGGAGCGAGCCATCAAGCCCGGCGACATCGTGGAGGTGGAGGGACGGGTGGTCCGGGTCCTGAAGATGGGAATCCGGACGACCATCGGCCGAACGCGGGACGAGGAGGAGATCATCATCCCCAATGCCAGCCTGGTCCAATCCACGGTGAAGAACTACACGCTGGAGGACACCTTCTTTCGCATCCGTGCCGGCGTGGGGGTGTCCTACGAGTCGGACATGCGAGCGGTCCGGGACTCCCTCACGCGGGCAGCCAACTCGGTCCAGGGACGAATGACCGATCGGGATCCAGTGATCCTGCTCTCAGATTTCGGCGACTCCACGGTGGACTGGCAGGTCTCCCTCTGGACCCAGGACGCATGGACCAGCCCTCGCCTGGTCTCAGAACTTCGGGAAGCCATCTGGTGGGCGCTGAAAGAAGACGGCATCGAGATCGCCTTCCCCCAGATCGATGTCCACTTCGACCCCCATGTGGAGGAGGCGGTAACCCAGCTTCCCCGGGCCGGTTGACGAGCCGAGCCAGCATCGCTCAGACTCTTCACCGAGACCCCTCAGTAAACCACACTGGAGCTCGACGTGCCCCTGGAAGACCCTCTCAAGGATGCTGAACTCCTGGTTCGCTCCCGCCACCCCTTCCTCCTGGTCCAGAGCGACGACCGGCCCCGGGCGCGGAGCCTGATTCGCCTTCTTGCAGACCGGATGGACATCCCCCTCTTTCGATGGACCCGGGCTCGAGGGTTGGTCCGCGTGGATCGAGAGGGCTCCGTCTACGAGACCCGGGAGCCTGAGAAGGCCCTCCGGCACATCACCGCTTCGGATCAACCGGCCCTCTACCTGTTCGACGGGCTGGAGACGGTCTTTCCAGGATCCAGCCTCTTCCAGGCAAAGGTCGAGGAGGCCCTGGATCGCCTGGAGGAACTCCGCGGTGCCATCATCCACACCGGACCTCCCCTTGAACTGACCCCTGGCCTCCGGCCGCGAGCATCCTCCGTCCCTCTTCCAGGACCCAGTCGGACCGAGTTGAAGGACCTCCTCCGACGCATCATTCGGGATCTGAATCGAAAGCAACATGTGGAAGTCGAACTCTCTCGTTCGGACCTGAACCGGCTCCTGGACCAGCTCCAGGGACTCACCTTCATGGAGGCAGAGAAAATCATTACCCGAGCGATCCTGGAGGATGGCCGACTGGGGGTCGGTGATCTCCGGGTCGTGGCAGAGGCCAAGCGTCGGATCATCGAGCAGGACGGCCTCCTGGAGTACTATCCGGCCGAAGACTGCCTGGCCCAGGTCGCTGGCCTGGATAATCTGAAGCGGTGGCTCGGTCGCCGACAGGCTCTGGTGAACGACCCGGAGGGAGCCCGGGAATTCGGGCTGGAGTTCCCCAGAGGCATCCTCCTCACCGGCGTTCCAGGGTGCGGAAAGAGCCTCTGCGCCAGGGCCGTGGCCACCGAGTGGGAGCTCCCCCTTCTCCGCCTGGATCCAGCCTCCCTCTACAACCGGTACATCGGAGAAACGGAGAAGAACCTCTCCCGGGCTGTGACGCTAGCCGAGGAGATGGCTCCCGTGGTGTTGTGGATCGATGAGCTGGAGAAGGCCTTCTCCTCCAGCGAGGGTGGCGAGGATGGCGGTGTTTCCCGACGAATCCTTGGCAGCTTCTTGAACTGGATGCAGGAGCGCCGAGGGCCGGTCTTCCTGGTGGCCACGGCAAATCAGGTGGACCAGATTCCTCCCGAACTCCTCCGGAAGGGGCGTTTCGACGAGATCTTCTTCGTGGATCTTCCAGGAGAGGAGGCACGGGCGGAGATCCTCCGTATCCATCTCCAGAACCGGAACCGGGATCCGCAGACCCTGGACCTGGCCAGGTTGGCCCGATTGACGGACGGATTCTCAGGGGCTGAGCTGGAGCAGGTGGTGGTCTCGGCCCTCTACGCTGCCTTCGCCGATGAACTGGCCTTCGATACCGACCTGTTGGCCAGGGAAGTCTCCGACACTCGCCCCCTTTCGGTCACAGCGGCCGAGCGGATCCAGGGGCTCAGGGCGTGGGCTCGGGACCGGACGACTCCGGCGGCTTAGCTCCCAGGGCCTCATCCGGTGGCGTGCGATCGCCCCGTGCCCGGGCATTGTGCTCCTCCAGGATCGGGAAGCTCGCCTCCAGGAGCTCATCCAGTTGATCCACCACGCCACGATCCAACAGGGCCATGAAGGCGTCCACCACCTGGGGATCGAATTGCTCCCTCCGCCCCTCCTGAATCAGGGCCAAGGTCTCATCCCGGGTGAAAGCCCGCTTGTACGGCCGTTCATGGGAGAGAGAGTCGAAGACGTCGGCCACCGCTACAATCCGGCCGGTGAGGGGAATGGCCTCTCCCGCAAGTCCGTTTCCGTAGCCTTCTCCGTTCCACCACTCATGGTGGGAGGTGGCAATCTCTCCAGCCATCCGGAGGAGTGCAAACCGCCCACCGGAGAGGATCCGTTCTCCGATGGTGGTGTGCTCCTGCATGGCACGGTACTCTTCGTCGGTGAGGGGGCCTGGCTTCTGGAGGATCGTGTCCGATACCCCGATCTTGCCCACATCGTGGAGGGTGGCGGCCCGCCGAAGGAGCTTCACCTCTTCGTCGGGCATGCCCAGCTCTTTTCCGATGAGGGCGGAGAGAAGCCCTACCCGCTCAGCGTGACGCCCTGTCAGGTCGTCCCGGTACTCTGCTGCCAGGGCCAGCCGATGGATGATCTCCACCTGGGCCTCGGCCAGGTCCCGGGTCCGCTCGGCTACACGTTCCTCCAGTGTTTCATTGTACCTGCGTAGCTGAAGATGGAGGACCCGGGCCTCTAGGAGATTCTTGATCCGGAGGAGCGCTTCTGTAGTATCGAAGGGCTTGGTGACGAAATCTCGAGCACCCATGGAGAGGGCCCGCTCCCGGACGTCGGGACTCAGGTCGCCGGTGAGGACCAGGATGGGGAAGTATTGGTCATTCGGTATCCGACCGTTGAGGGCCTCCATGATCTCGAACCCATCCATCCACGGCATCCGCAGATCCAGCAGCAGCAGATCCGGCTCGAAGGAATCGAAGGCGGTCAGGACCTTTCGCGGATCGGTGAGTCCCTTCACCTCCTGGTACCCGGCCCGGTTCAGCAAACGCTCCAGGGCACGGATGTTTGTCGGTTCATCGTCGACGACCAGGATGCGAGAGCTCAGGAGTTGGCGTGCGTCCATCTCTAGCCCTCGGAGCGGCCGGTGGAGACCGGATCGGATACGACGGAGTCAGGGGAGGCCGGCAAACCCATCTCTCCCGGAACCAGGGAAGGGTGGGCCACTTCGGATGGCTCGGGCCTCCGCGCAAGAAGGTATCGCCCATCGGAAAGCTGGCGAACTCGATATCCCAGGAGTCGAAAGAGTGCAGGAAAAAAGACTCTCCGGATCATGGGGTGGACCTGAAAAGCCGTAAGCCCGTCGGTCACTGGTCCTGGCTCCGGGCGGACCCCAGGCAGGAAACGGAGGAGCCGGTCGACACGACGTCGACGGAGGGCCGCCGACATGCGCAGCCAGGAGCGACGGATGGGACGCCCGACGAAGAACCCATCCTCTCCTGAGGTCTGGTAGAGTGGAAGAAGAATGTGACCCGTGGTGGGGGCCGTTACCGGCACACCATACTCGTGGGCCAGGACCTGCCCCCTCTGGACGGGCACGAAGGAGGAGAGACCGGACTGCATCCGGAAGTCGCCGCCATTCCGGAGGGCATGACGATGAACGAGGCGGAGGGCATTGGGGAATCCAACGCCGGCCTGTCTCAGTCGGCGACGAGGCTCTCGGGTCCGTTGGTGCCGAGCAGGGATCATCCCCAACCACCCCAATAGAAGCCAGAGGGCGTCGGCACTCCGCTGCGCCGATTGCGGATCGTCGTGCTGGCCGGCCTCGAAGGCCAGGCTGGTGACTCCAGCCACGTCCAGCGATTCCACCAGCGTCCCCGGAAGGGCGTCGGCAAGACCCAGAACCATGGGCACGGGAAGGGTCAGTGCCATTGCCCGGTTTGCGAGGGTGTCCCCCAGGATGGTGAACGGAGGACCATCTCCCGATGTGGTGTGCAGGTCCACCAGATGGACCGGGCCGCGGGCCCGGTCCCGAACACGAATGAGTTCCTCCCGAAGCTGCCTGAGTTGACGGGCTTCGCTGTCGGCACCCTCCGGGTCCTCATCCCACAAACGATTCAGGTCCCGATCCACATAGCGAACGCCGGAGGCCAGAGCTGGAAGGTTTCCGGCCAACGCCACGAACTCCCCGCGCAGGAGCCCGGACTCGGCAAGCGCATCGCTCACCGATCCCAGAGCGGCAATGCCTGCCGGCTCATTCCCGTGCATCCCTCCCAACCCCACCAGAGTGGGCCCGGGGGAGGGAGCCCGAATTTCAAAGAGAGTTCGTCTCATTCGCCGTGCCGAAGTCGCTCCTCCAGAAGTTCGTAGGCGATGGGCATGAAGTCCCGCTCGGTGATCAGTCCCACCAGCTTCCCCTCCCGCACCACCGGGAGGCATGCCACTTCTCGATCCCGCATGAGATCAATGGCTTCCAGGGTCAGGGTATCTGGTGCAACCGTCACCGGATCCCGTTCCATGATCTCCTTCACTGGAGGTGCATCATCCAGGCCTTCCTCTCCAGAATTGACCATGAAGCGAAGGAGGGAACGATAGGATACCACACCGACGAGTCTATGGTCCCTGTCCTCCACCGGAATGTGGCGGATTTTCTCCCTGTCCATGACGAAGGCCACCAGATCCACCAACTCGTCTTCATTTACCGTCACCGGATCGGTGGTCATGTACTGTTCCACCCTCAGGTAGGTGTGGGTCCATCCTCCCGCCTCCTCCAGGCGGGCCAGTCCCCACTCGTGGACGGGCCGCCCCTCCTCCTGGCGCCGGGAGGTGGCGGCGGTGACGGCGGCGAGTCGCTCGGACAGGGTGCCGGTTCCATGCATGGAATCCAGCGACCGCAGCATCCACTCACTTCCGGTCTGGCCCGTGGTCACCCGCTCCTCGATGATCCCCAGGTAGCGATCGATGTCGGTGGAATCCACCCCGGCCCCCTCCAACCCCAACTGGGCCAGGGGAAGGAGTGTATCCAGGATCAGAGGCCCTGCACCCCAGGTCCGGCCATCCAGCCACCGTAGCCCTGCATTCAAGCCATGCCGAGCCGCCGCCAGAAAGTTGGACTTCACATCCCGGAACTCCATCCGATGGGCCGGATCCCCGTATTGGTCCAGGGCTCCAAGGGTGAGACCGATCCAGAGCGCGGCATTGGCAACCTCGTCGGCCACGGACGGACCAGCTGGCAAGGCCCGACATTCGATCCGGAGGTGGGGCTTTCCCTCGCTGATTCCGTAGCATGGGCGATTCCACCGATACACCGTGCTGTTGTAGAGCTGGAGAGCCTGAAGCTTCGGGGGTCGGCCTGCGTCCAGAGCCTCGAATGGGTCCTCATCCACGGGACCGGACATGAGAACCCGAAACCGAGCCAGGTCTTCGTCGAACAGGGTTGTGACACTTCCATCCAACCACTTGTCGCCGAAGCGAACCCGAGGAGCCAGGTCCCGGACATACGGCGTAGCTGAGCGGGTATCCAGCGACTGTTGAAAGAGGGCAATCCGCGTTTCTGCCCAGAGGCGTCGGCCGAAGAGTATGGGCGAATTCACCGAAGCAGCCAGGACTGGCCCCATGATGAGCTGGGCAGCATTGTAGACCCGGGCAAACTCCCCGGCGCCTACCTGCAAATGGATCTGAGCACTGGTATTGCATGCCTCCAGCATGACCGAGTCGTGCCGGATGATGAGCTCGTCCGAGCCTTCGATCCGGAGGTGATACTCGCCACCCCGGAGGCCGGTCAGCGCCTCATTGAGCGTGTAGTAACGGGGCTTGGGCGTGATCTGCTCCAGGGTGAGATCCGACTTGGAAAGGGTGGGGAGCGTACCGGTGAGAACCACCTCCCCACCTTCCTCCCGGGTCGCTGCCCGCAGCTTCCCCAGAAGGACATTCAGCTCCTCTTCCATCCGTGAGAATCCCCGTCCTTCCAGGCGGTAGGGGGGAAGATTCACCTCCAGGTTGAAGAGGGCCAACTCTGTCGTGAACGGATCTCCTCCAAGACGCTCCAGGACCTGGAGTGAGAGGGGTGCCGGGCGCCAGCCTCGGCCCGTCAGGAAGACCTCCTGCTCCGCACCGAATCTCCTGACGTTCTCTTCGATCTGGCCCTCCTCGAGCATCCGCTCCAATGCTCGGAGGTCCCGGAGGATGGACTTGGTGAACGACCGGATGGCTTCCGGACGGAGATCGGAGTTCTCCACTTGCTGGCCCACAGGCTATTCCTCGAGATCGGGAGTCGGAAGATCGAACGGAAGGGCCGATTCAGGGGGTGCCCATGAGATGACGAATGCATTCGACCCAGGAGCCGGAGCTGTGATAGGCCGCCAGGACGGCGCCCTTGCTCACCCCGAACTGACGGGAAAGAACCCGCAAGTGAACCAGGGCCACCACCTCCTCATCGGAGAACTCCAGATTCGCCCATCCCGCTCGAGGTGTGGCGTTGAATCGTTCCACTGCCTGGCGCACCGGCTCGTCCACCTCGTCGGGGGCCAACTCCACGTGGTAGATCCCGCTCCCCACACCCAGCTCTCTTGCCAGGGCCACCCATGCCACTCCACCCCTCTGCCGTCGGGGAAGGATGGCTGTAGGCGCGAGCCCCGTTTCACGGGCCAGGTGAAGGAGCACCGGCAGTTCCTGGGCTGCGGCCAGATCCTCTACCAGATTCGTTCCTTCCGATGGAGGGATACCGAAGTGGGCCGAAATGATGCGTAGGTAGAAGGAGGTCAGTGCATCGCCGGGGTCTCCTGCCTGGGCATGTGCCGGCGCAGGGAACAGGAGGAGGATGAGTAGGCAACCGACGAACCAGGGCACAGTCGTGGGCCCGGGAAGAGGCCGCCAGGGGGCAGAATCTCGGGAAGGTGACATGAGTCAGCAGGGCCAGGGAATTGAGGCGGATTCCGCCTCCCAAAGCTACGACCCCGCGCCCGGAAACGAAACAGGGCCGCACCACCTGAGTGGCGCGGCCCTGAGGAAGCTCGGTGACTCACCGAGCCCCAACCCATGAACGACTGGGTCAGTTCAGGCGGGCACCCGCCTCGCCTTCAGCCGACACGGTAAAGGGCATCCACATCCCCGATGCGGCGTGACCCGTCACGTAGCAGATGGCGGCGAACTCGCCGGCCTGGTCAGCCACAAAGGTGATGCTCTCGGTCTCACCCGGGAGGGTGGACTCGGTCATGGAGGTGGGGTTGGACGTCACCGCCCCGTCGAAGACCGGTGTCACATCGGAGAAGGTGTTGGGCCATGTGGCCTGCATCTCCCCGATTCCCACCGAGTGGCCCATGTTTGGGTCCTGGTTGATCAGGTTGATGGTGATCTCGTAACCCTCCGGCACCACCAGCTCACCGGCTCCGCCGTGGAGCCCGTGGAAGTTCCAGTAGTTGTTGGCTGACGTGGAGCCAGCAATCAGGTCGATCTCGACGGTACCGGCGTCATGGTCGACCACGAACCAGTCTGGAGTCTCAAGGGCACCGGGCTCAGCGGCCTCAGGGGCCTCGGCAGGGGTGTCCATCTCGGCGGGGGGCTCAGCGTCGCCGCAGGCCATGAGGCCCAGGCTCATAAAGAGCGCCACGGTGAGATTCTTGATACGCATGATTCAGATGTCCTTCGGTTCTGGGTGGCTATTCTGGTCAACGGAACCCGTGTCGACTGCCCGGCCGGGCCTTGGCCCTGGTCATTATTTGCCGGACGCACTGCGGTCTTGACTCGACCTTCCAAGGGGTTGCCGCAGCGTGGAAAGATACCAAAAGCACCGGTCGAGGGGAAGGAAGGCGGCGAATCGCTCCTTGCCACCCCCGGCGTGACCCGGGCGTTGGTCCGCTCCTCCCCTCGTTCCCCCTTCCTCGAGGAAGTCCTGGCTTCAGGAGGAGGCGTAGGCTGCATTCTCCTCGATGTATCCCTCCGTTAGGTCGCACCCCAACGCAGTAGCCCTCCCTGGCCCCGTCCCCAGGGAGATCCGCATCTCGACCGGGTCCCCCGAGAGAAGGGATCGGACCTCTTCTTCCTGAAAATCGGCGCGCACTCCTCCCTCGATGACCTTCTGGCCCTGGATCCACGCATCGACCGCCTCCGGCACGATCCGGCAATCGACACACTTCCCCACCGCCATGAGGATACGCCCCACATTCGGATCGGCGCCGTACGCCATGGTCTTCACCAGCGGGCTCTCGACCACGCTTCGAGCCACACGCCGCGCCTCGGGGCGATCCAGGGCTCCTTCCACCGCAACCCGGAGGAGTTTGGTGGCCCCTTCTCCGTCTCGTGCCACCAGTTCCGCCATTCGCATGCACAGGGAGTCCAGCCCCTCCTGGAACCGGTCCCCATCCACCGGGCCGGCTTCGCCATTGGCCATGATGACAACCATGTCCGAGGTGCTGGTGTCCGTATCGATTGAGAGGAGCTGAAATGAATCCCGACAGGCTCGCCTCAGGGCCCGGTCCAGGGCTTCGGCCGGTAGTTCGGCATCCGTGAAGATGAAGACGAGCATGGTGGCCATGTTGGGTGCCACCATCCCGGCCCCCTTCCCCACCGCCGTGATCCTGGCATCTCCTACCTGGACAGTGAGCACCTTCGGGTGGGTGTCGGTGGTCATGATCCCTCTGGCTGCGGCCCATGGGTCCACATCCAACTCATCTCCCATCCCTTTCAGCCCTCCCTGGATCAGCTCCATGGGAAGCCGACGACCGATGACTCCGGTAGACGCGACCAGGACCAACCCCGGATCGACCCCCCCCTCCCCACCTGCCCATCGAGCCATGGTCCTGGCATCCTCCAGGCCCGCCTCCCCGGTAGCCACATTCGAAACCTTTGCGTTCACCACCACCGACTGGAGCCGCCCTTCGACCAGGCGTTCACGTGCCAGGATGATGGGGGCCCCGGGAAAGTGGTTTCGAGTGAGGAGCCCGGCAGCCTCGCAGGGCCTTCGGGAGTGGAAGAGCGCCAGGTCGTTCTCGCCTTCCTTCAATCCGATATGCCGTCCGGCAGCCTGGAAGCCGCGTGGAAGAACGGGCGGGTCGATGAAACGTACCATAGCGAGTCCTCTACTTGGCGTTGAGGCCGAGAGAGCGGTGAAAGAATCGAGTGTGTAGACAAAGGAGGGTCGGGCCAACGGCCGTCTGGCCCGCCGCCACATTTCCCTCATCCGACGGGGATCGATAGATCCCGAGCCATCCTGCGAAAAGTACGGGCTTGCTTCCTGCGCCCCTGCCGATCGGCCTCCTCCGCCAGGTGCAAGAGACGGGCGATTCGCTGGTCGATGGAAAACTCCATGATTCCTCCTGGTCCCCAGGACTCCTTCCGGGGCCAGCATCCCTCTGCAGGCCCCATCGCCCCCACCCCTACGGGAACGGGGGCCCCTGGGATTCAGTCGGGTTGGACATCCCGATCGGTCAACTCCCCATGGAGGTCCTCCAGGAGCTGGGACAGGAGATCCACACGGTCGGCACCCAGGGCTCCCAGTACGGCGTCTTCGGCCCGGGCCATGGGCCCATCGATGCGGGAGAGGAGTTCTCGGCCTTCGGGCGTGATTCGGGCAAGGACCCGACGCCGATCCTCCTGGCAACGCCCCCGGCTGACCCAGCCTCGCCGTTCCAGACGATCCAGGAGCCGGGTGATCCCCGGGGTCTGCTCCACCATGCGTTCACCGACGGTGAGGGTGGGCAGTCCCTCCTCGCCGGCACCACGGAGGATTCGGAGAACGTTGAATTGCTGGAGGGTCACCCCCGCCTCCTGAACCACCTGGGAAAGGTGTCGTCGGAGGAGATCTGTGGTGCGAAAAAGGGAGACGGTGGCCCTGTGGGCAGGCGATCGAAAGCTGGGACGTCCGCTTGATGAGCCATGGGCAAGGGAAACCTCCGAGGCCCCATCTGCCCGGGAGCCTTCAATTCCGCCAAGCGGATCATTCCTCGACTTATTCATACTTCAAACTTACAGGATAATCGCTTGATGCGTCAATGAAGCCCGGGTCATCCTCGAAGGTGAGCTTTCGACGCGGCGGCAGCCCGCCCACTACCAACCTCGCCGAGCCACCTCTGCCTCGGCTGCCATGTAACCGAAAGCGGCCCATTGGTCCGGTTCGTCCAGGATCTCCTGGAACTGAGCCCGGGCCTCCACCTCATCGCCGGCCAACAGATGGTGCATGGCCACTCCGTATCTCAGGGTGGCGCCTCCCAGAGTCCCGGCTTCCTCGGCCTGAAGGAGTTCCTCAGGCGAAACCTGGCCTGCGTAGAGGCGCAACAACTGGAGGTACGTCTCGTTCTCGATGAGTTCATCGCTTTCCGGGAGTCCCTCAAGGAGTCCAGCGGTCTCTTCCTCTCTTTCCAGACGCATACGGGACAGGTAGAGCCAGTAGCCGGTGGCCACCTCCAGGTCCGGGTTTGTGGACACCTCCATGCAGCTCTCCCAGGCCCTGACCGCACCTTCGAAGTCCCCCTGGACGTAATGGGCCAGGGCCAGATGGTACCACAGGTTGAACTGAAGGGTCGTGAGGGGAACCCCCAGGACGTTGGGCAACCCGTCCGGCTCTACCTGATCCGGTTCCTCTGCAGCCAGGGTCAGTCCCGCTTCAAGATCGGCCTGGGCCCGATTCGGTTCTCGCACCGTCAGATAGCGGTGTCCCCGGTGGCGCAGGAATCTGGCGTCCTCCGGAAATCGCTCCAGCCCGCGAGTGAAGGTATCGATGGCATCCCGGTACTCCCCCAGATACGCCTCGCGACGCCCGACCCAGATCCAGGCCTCTGGATCTTCCGGATCAGCCTCCAGGTCGGCTCGGGCCATCTCCAGATCGGCCTCACGGGAAGCACGGAGGTCCGGGTCCAATGGTGGCGCAAAGAGGGCCTGGCCCAGAAAGGATCGAGCCTGAGCACCGGGCGGGATGGCCTCATCCCCTGCCGGTGGGCCATCCTGTTCGCCGCAGCCGACGAAGAAGAGCCCCGCCACGATGGGCAGCACGGCGTGGAGAAGGAGATTGGGTCGGGCTCGCCGGCCTCCGCGCAGAGAGCCTGCCTGTCGGACGACCCCGCTCAGGCCCTCCGACAGGTCCCCGTGACGACCCCTTCCTGGAATGTCTGAACTCCCGATCCCCATGATTCTGCCTCCTGTTCCCGCTTCCCGCCGATGGCTATTTCCAACCCCCTCCAGGCCGGACCTGGCCACCGGTTCCGAATTCGGCAAGCAAAGGGGCCCTCTCTTCCGGCCCCTCCGCTCCCGGGCCGGGATTGAACCACTGTTGTAGCAGGTCGCGGCACGGATCGCCACCCCATCACCCTGTCGCCACCTCAACCCCCCTCAAAACACAAACACCCTGGGGAACTCTCGCTCCCCAGGGTATCTCCTTTTCGCTTCAGTGCGCCCGAGAGGATTCGAACCTCTGACCTTCGGCTCCGGAGGCCGACGCTCTATCCAGCTGAGCTACGGGCGCTTGTTTCGGATGCAGCGTGCGAATAAGCCGAGTTCTGTCTCCGCCAGGGCGGAGAGGAATCATTTCTCTGGGATCCGCATCTCTGCGAACCTCGAGCAGCCGACCCGGGACTCAGATGGAGCGGGCCGCTCCTCGTCCCTGCTTGACCTTGCTCCGAGTGGGGTTTGCCATGCGACCTCCGTTGCCGTCGGCCCGGTGCGCTCTTACCGCACCCTTTCACCCTTGCCTGTGTCCACCCCGAAGGCTGGACCATCGGCGGTCTACTCTCTGTGGCACTTTCCATCGGCTCACGCCGCCCGGGAGTTACCCGGCACTCTGCCCTGCGGAGCTCGGACTTTCCTCCCACTGGTGCCTCTCGGCCCAGGGGCGATTCCAACTCGCACGCTCAACCCGATCTTTTCCCGCTCCAAGACTCTTGGAGCAGGCGTGGAAGTTTAAACGGTCGGGACGATCGGGTAAAGGCTTGTCCCGGCTTTTCCCGCAGGACCCCTTCCCTGCCCTGGCTCGACGTCCGGGCCTGAATACAGGGGCGAACATACACCGAAACCATGGCGACGGTTCCGGGTACGGCTCTCCATGAGACGATCCCTCCCCATTCTCCGAGGACGAGGTGCCGGTCAAGACCTCCCCAATCGGTTCGAACGCCTCTATCTGGAGCTCACACCGGAGGAAGCGACAGCCGCACCGAAAGCCCGGGAGACCGAGTATTTCCAGGATGGATCCCGAACCGTACTCAACCGGAACCGGAGTCCGGATGTGGGCTTCGACTGGAGCCTGAATCCTTATCGAGGGTGCGAGCACGGCTGTGTCTATTGTTATGCCCGCCCCACCCACGAGTACCTGGGATTCTCGGCTGGACTGGACTTCGAGAGCAGGATTGTGGTCAAGGCAGAAGCACCCCGGCTCCTCCGGGAGGAGCTGTCCCGGGCGGGATGGCAACCCGTCCCCCTGGTCATGAGTGGAGTCACCGACCCCTACCAGCCGCCGGAACGGAAGCTTCACCTTACCCGGAGGTGCCTCGAGGTGCTCGCCGAAGTCAGGCACCCGGTGGCTCTCATCACCAAGTCCCGGATGGTGACTCGGGACGCAGACCTCCTGGCCACTCTGGCCCAGTTGGGAGCCGCCAGCGTCACCCTGTCCATCACGACCCTGGACCGGAGACTCCAACGAACGCTGGAGCCCAGAGCCTCTCCTCCGGCGCACCGCCTGGATGCCATCCGTACGCTTTCGGACATGGGGATCCCGGTAGGCGTGAACGTGGCCCCTGTGATTCCCGGGCTCACAGAGCATGAAATCCCCGGGATTCTGGAGGCGGCGGCCGAGGCCGGCGCCCGGTGGGCCGGATACGTGGTTCTGCGGCTCCCTGGCGCTGTCCGGCCCCTCTTCAAGGAGTGGCTCGAAAGCCACGTTCCGGATCGGGCAGGGAAGGTGGAGTCCCGGCTCAGGAGTCTGCGGGGTGGAGAGCTGTACGAGGCCGAATTCGGCACACGAATGCGGGGGCGGGGACCGTTTGCCGCCCAGATTCGGGACCTCTTCTCGGTGGCCCGGTCCCGGGCCGGCCTGGACGACGCTCCTCCATCCCTCCAGACCCGTCACTTCCGCCGGCCAACGCCTCCCGCAGCCGACCAGAGGCAACTGGAATTGTTCTGACCCCTATGGATTTTCCCCTTGGCGATGGCGCTTCATCCGTCTCCTTCGGGTTGGGCCAATCCGATCCTGGGAGGGAATGATGGACGGATCCGCCCGGAATGTCAGGTGTTAACACAAGGGCTGATCCACTCATCCAATTGGATCCCATATCTCACCACGGAACGCTCTGCGGCCGCAAGAGACGGAGTGTTCTCTCCTGTCATAGAGGCTCCATGACGTCAACCCCGGACCCGGCACAGAGTCGAATCACCAAATCCCGGAACGGGTGGAGCGCGGCGACCCGGTCTCCCGCCTCTCCCTTCCCTTGCCTCACCCGTTGGTCCGTCCTCACTCGATGGGTCACCATCCCCATCCTGGGGGTACTGATCTTGGGGACCTCCGGGTGCGGGGACGATGCCTCCCAGGAAGCCGAGGCAAACACCCCGCCGACTCAGGAACGCACTGTGGCTGTGGCGGCCGTGGAGATGACGCCTCGCAACCTTTCCCGCACCATTCAGGTCTCCGGATCCATCGAGCCCATCCGACAGATTCGACTCGCCTCACGAATGAGTGGCGTGGCGGTGGGGGTCCTCCATGAAGAGGGCGACCGAGTGGAGGAAGGACAGGTCCTGGCCCGCCTCGACGTGGCGGAGCAATCAGCCGAACTGGATCGAGCCCGGGCGACGCTGGAGGAGGCTGAACGGACGTACCAGCGGTCTCAGGAGCTCCGGGAGCTGGAGCTGTTGAGTGAATCGGAGTACGAGTCTGCCCGAGCGGCCATGCGCACCGCCGAAAGCGAGGTGCGCCTATGGGAAACCCGAACCGAGTTCGGAACGGTGAAGGCCCCTTCCGGAGGCGTCATCACCTCCAAGTTCGTGGAGGCCGGTGACGCCGTGTCCGATGGAGAGGTCCTCTTCCACCTGGCGGATATCAGCACGCTCGTCGTCCAGGTGGGCGTCTCCGATGTGGATGCGACCCAGCTCTCGGCGGGGGATCCAGTGAAAGCTCGGGTGGACGCGCTCCCGGACCGGGAATGGGACGCTCAGATCCGGAGAGTCTTCCCCAGCGCCGATCCGGATAGTCGGCTGGTGACCGTGGAGATCGCCTTCACCGATCCTGACAGGGCCGCCCTGCGTCCCGGTTTCCTCTCTCGGCTCAGGCTGCACGTTGATCAACGCCAGGGAGTGATGGCCGTCCCCAACGAGGCCCTCATGGCATCCACCCCGGAAGAACCCTTTGTCTTTGTCATCAACGACGAAGATCGGCTGGAACGGCGGACGGTGGTGTCAGGGGTAAGCCGCCAGGACTGGACCGAGATCCTGGAGGGCCTGGAGGAGGGGGAGCAGGTGGTGGGATCCAACCCGGCCGTCCTCTCTGAGGGGACCCGGGTCCAGGTCGCTGACGTCCTCCAGCACCACTCCGACGGCGGGTAGTCCAAGGGCGACCCCTTCATCTTCTCCAGGCCGGAGATCCTGAAATGGGGGAGATGGCCAGCAGCCATACGATCAGAGGTCGAAACGAAGAGGAAGGATACCATGGAAAACAGGGATCCGAACAACCACGGCAGCGCCCAGACCCCTGAGGCGAACGGCTCCACGGCCCCAAGCGCGCGTCGTGGACTGTCGGCCCTGGCCATCCGGAGACCCATCGGGACCATCGCCCTGGCGTCGGTGGTCATCGTCATGGGCTTCTTCTTCCTGGATCGCCTCCCCGTAGACCTCCTGCCAGAAATCGCCTACCCCGAGATCCGAGTGACGGTGAACTATCCAGGCACCGCCCCGGAGGTGATGGAAGAGCAGGTCACCCGCGTCCTGGAACGGAACCTGGCTGCCACGGAAGGTCTCATCAGCATCGAAAGCCGGGCCTCCGAGGGGCGGACCAACGTCAACCTCTACTTTGACCTGGACACCAACCTGGATCTGGCCCTCCAGGACGCATCCCGCCTCCTGGAATTGGCACGGACCCAGCTCCCTCCCGATATCAATCCGCCCCGGATCTACAAGCAGGATCCCAATGACGCTCCAGTCTATGAAGCGGGGTTCAGCTCCAGTGTCCGGTCTCCCGTGGAGGTCCGGGACTGGCTCGAGAACCAGCTTGCGCCCCAACTCCAGTCCGTTCGAGGCGTGGGAGGAGTGGAGGTGGCCGGTGGTCAGGTCCGGGAACTTCAGGTGGTGGTGGACCAGGACCGCCTGAATGCCCTGAACCTCACCATGCAGGACGTCATCAACGCGGTGAGCAATGAGAACCGGGACATCGCGGCTGGAAACCTCACCTCCGAGACCTTCGATGTCATGGCCAAGACCGACGGCCGGTTCGGGTCGGCAGAGGACATCGAGACGGTCCTGATCCCCATTCCGGGAAGCCGGGACCGGGTCCGTATCTCCGACGTGGCCCAGGTCCGGGATGGGCATGCCGAGCAGCGCCTCTTCGTCAGACTCAACGGTGAACCGGCCATGCGCCTCTCGGTCTTCAAACTGCCGGAAGCCAACACCGTGAACGTGGTGGAGGGGGTGGTGGCAGAGATCGAAAACCTGGAGGCCAGCGGGTTCATCCCGGCCGACATCCAGTTCCAGGCCACTCAGGACCCGGCCTTCTTCATCCGGAGTTCGGTTCGGGCGGTGAGCACCGCCGCCCTCCTGGGGGGCGTGCTGGCCATGCTGGTGGTGCTCCTCTTCCTCGGGAGCCTCCGGAAGAGCTTCGTCATCGGGTTGTCCATCCCCATCGCCGTCCTGGCCACCTTTGCCATGATGGGGATGAGTAACCTGACCCTGAACATCATGAGCCTGGGTGGGCTGGCTCTCGGGGTAGGACTGCTCCTGGACAACTCCATCGTCATGCTGGAGAACATCTTCCGACATCAGGACGAACTGGAGAAGTCAGCTGAGGACGCAGCCTTTGACGGCTCCAGCGAGGTGGCATCCGCAGTGGTCGCCTCCACCATGACGAACCTGGCGGCAGTGGTCCCCTTCCTACTCATCACGGGGATGGCCGCCCTCATCTTCCGCGAACTCATCCTCACCATCTCCTTCGCCATCGTGGCGTCCCTGGCAGTGGCCCTGACGCTGGTCCCGGCCCTGGCAGCCCTCTTCTTCAAGCTCCGATTTCGCAGCGGTCTGGAGGAGAGCCGGCTCATCACCGGGTTCGACCGTATGATCTCGGCCGGCGCCGACCGATATACGGGAATCGCTCGAGGCATGCTTCGCTTCCGCTGGGCCGTCCTGGGCGGTGCCTTTGTCCTATTGGCTGGGACCTACTGGTTGGCCGACGATCTGGGCCGGGAGTTCCTGCCGACGGTGGACGACGGGTCCGTGGGAGTTCGACTCAACCTGGCCTCTGGAGCCACACCTGAGCGGACGGACGAATACTTCCGGCAGGTGGAGGCCATGGTCCAGGACATGCCGTACGTCCAGACCATGTTCACCATGGCAGGTGGCCACCTCTCCGGTGGCGTGATCTCGGAACGACCAGGAACGGCCAGGGCTTCAGTCCAACTCGTTCCCGCCGGCGAACGTCCGGACATGCCCGCCACCGAATGGGTCCGTCAGGCCCAGGAAGCCCTGGATGAACTCAGTATTCCCGGTGGCCGGGTCTTCGTGAGTCCCCCGAGCATTCCGGGAATTCGGACCAGTCTGGCCGGCGCCGACGTCTCCATCGGGGTGGTGGGTGACGACATGGACCAGTTGGATGCCATCGGCCGGGAGATCGTCTCTCGAGTGGAAGGGGTGGCGGGACTCCAGAATTTCGACCTGGCCCGCGATGACCGGACCCCCCTTCTCTCGGTGAATGTGGACCGAGAACGAGCCGCAGCCATGGGGCTGAACACCTCCGAAGTGGGAGAAGGAGTCCGGAACGCCCTCTACGGCTACGTCCCCACCCAGTTCAGCACCGGAACGGGTCAGTACGACGTCCGGGTGAAGCTCCCTCGACAGGACCTTCGCAGCTCCGAGGACCTGGGGAGTATCCGTCTCTTCCGTGGGAATGGCGACGCCCCCGTCTACGTCCGGGACGTGGCCGACTTTTCCCTGGGTGAGAGTCCGGCTCACATCGAGAGAGAGAATCAGGTCCGGATTCTCAGGATCAACGGAGACGTGAACCGTGCTGTGGCAGATATCGGCACGGTGAACCGGGAGATCCAGGCTCAACTCGCCGGCCTGGATCTCCCCCAGGGATACTCCCTCATCTATGGAGGTGAGGAAGAAGCTATTCAGGAGACCAGCCGGAACCTCATGATGGTGATTGGCCTGGCCATCTTCCTGGTCTTCGTGGTCATGGCCGTCCAGTACGAACGCCTCTCCAACCCCCTGGTCATCCTCACGGCCGTGCCACTGGCTCTCATCGGGGTCATGGGGATGCTCTGGGCCACCGGCACCAACCTGGGCGCACCGGTCATGTTGGGCGTCATCCTTCTGGTGGGGATCGTGGTGAACAACGCCATCCTCCTGGTGGAATACGTGGAGTTGGGTCGCCGGGAAAAGGGCCTCGCCGTTGCCGACGCCGTAGTGGACGCCGGCCGGATTCGCTTCCGCCCCATCCTCATGACCACCCTCACCACGGTCATGGGCATGACCCCCCTGGCCCTGGCCATTGGCGACGGGGCAGAGCTCATGCAGCCGCTGGCTCTTGCGGTCATCGGTGGCCTCCTCGTTTCCATGTTCCTCACACTCCTCATCGTCCCCTGCATCTACGTGATCGTAGATGATATCAAGGGCACGCTCCTGGGCTGGCTGACAGGGACCCAACGGGCCACGGATCCTGCCGAAGAAGGAAAGCGGGCCCCGGCAGATGAAATCCGAGAGCCCGGAAGGCGCCCAGGGCACCTACCGGAGCTGGAGCCGGCGGAAGCCAGGTGACGGCCCATCGCCCCCGGTCCCCATGAGCTCATCAGGCGTGTCGGACACGACCAGCCGGAGTACAGCTTCTGACCCCAACCCACCGGGAGGGAAGGGAGAGCCGAGCCCGGAAGGAAGAGAAGGAGGGCCGGGAAGCTCCACGGCGGCTGCCTACCTGCGTGTCACCATCGTCGTCTCGGTGGGGATGGTCCTGGGGGCTCTCCTCACCTGGGTCCCGGATGAGCCTTCTCTCTGGTCATGGCTCCCCTTGGGAGTGGCCTACCTGGTCGGGGGCGTCCCCATCGTCCGGGAGACGGTGGCGACCCTCAAGGAAGGCCGCCTCTCCATTGACTTCCTCATGGGAGCGGCGGCGCTGGGGGCCGCCGGCGTAGGGCAGCCCCTGGAAGGGGTCATCCTCATCTTCCTCTTCTCCCTCTCCAACACCCTGGAAGCCTACGCCCTGGGTCGGACCCGCCGCGCCATCGGGGGGCTCATGAAGCTCCACCCGGAGGAGGCCACCCTGGTGGACGACACGGGAGCCGAGTCGGGACGGGTGTCTACCGACACGCTGAATCCCGGTCAGCGGATCCGGGTCCGGCCGGGTGAGCGGATCGCCGCGGATGGGCGGGTGGTGAGCGGTCGAAGCGAGGTGGACCAATCGGCCATCACCGGGGAAGCCACTCCGGTCCTCCGGGAGGCGGATGACGAGGTCTTCGCCGGCACCATCAACGGAGGAGGTGTCCTGACGGTGGAGGTCACCCGACCGGCCGGTGAGACCATGCTGGCCCGGATCGTCCGAATGGTGGAGGATGCCCGGGGGGAGCAAGCGCCAGCTCAGGAGTTCATCGATCGCTTCGCCCACCCCTACACCCTCCTGGTCCTGGGAGGCAGTGCCCTGACGGCAGTCGTTGCGGCCCTGTTCTTCCAGATGACCTGGTCCGACGCGGTCTATCGGGCGATGACCCTTCTGGTCGTGGCCAGCCCCTGCGCTCTCGTCATTTCCACCCCTTCCGCCGTCCTCTCCGCCATCGCAAATGGCGCTCGACGAGGGGTCCTCTTCAAGGGAGGCGGGATCCTGGACCTGGCAGGTACGGTAGACGTCGTCGCCTTCGACAAGACCGGCACCCTGACCGTTGGCGAGCCACGCCTCCTGGCATCGGTGCCGGCTCCCGGGTGGGACACGGGCGAACTTCTGCGCCTCGTTGCCGGGGTTGAGGCGGCATCCGAGCATCACCTTGCCCGGGCCATCCTCCAGGCCGCCTGGGAGTCCGAATTGACCGTGCCTCCGGCTGAAGATTTCCACGCCATTCCAGGAGAAGGGGTGGAGGCCCGGGTGGACGGGCGGTCGGTATGGGTCGGGAACCCGGTCATGGCTCGTCGCCAGGGCGCTCAAGTATCAGACGAGTTGGCAGAATGGCTGGAGACCCAGGGAGCGAAGGGTCGATCCGTGGTTCTGGCCGGAACGGGCCCGGAACTCATGGGAGCCATGGCCTTTGGCGACGAGCTCCGAACGGGGGCAGCCGAGTTGGTGGCCGATCTTCGGGCCGAAGGCATCCGGAAGATCCTGATCCTCTCCGGGGACCATCAGCGGGCAGTCCAGGTCATCGCTCGGGAGATCGGAGCTGATGAGGCCCTGGGTGAACTCTTGCCAGATCAGAAGGTGGATGCGCTGCGGGCGTTGGCCCGTGATTCCCAGGGTGTCCTCATGGTGGGGGATGGGGTGAACGACGCTCCAGCCATGGCCGCCGCCTCCGTGGGTGTAGCCATGGGCGCAGCCGGGACCGATGTGGCCATCGAGACTGCCGACGTGGTTCTCATGAGCGATGAACTCGACAAGGTCCGAGACCTGATCAACCTTGGCCGCCGATCTCGACGGGTTGTCCGGCAGAACGTCTGGTTCAGCGTCGGATGGATGGCGATCCTGGTGGTCGTGGCCTCCACCATCGGGATCCCCCTGACCCTGGCGGTGGTGGCCCACGAAGGGAGCACACTCCTGGTGGTCCTGAACGGCCTTCGGCTCCTGGGTGGCGGAGGCCTCTCCTCCTGAGGACCGGGAGGACCGTTCGGCTTGTCAGGCCTGAGCGATACACCAGAGCGGCCGGTCTGAATCGACCCCGCCCATTGCGGAGTGGACGAGACCGGGCCGGTTCCATATTCTGCAGACGACCATCCTCCAGGTTGGTCATCGTGTCCGGTCCATCCCCACAGCAGGAGCAACTCCGTGCGCTTTCCGATTCCTTCCACTGCCAGAACCGGAGTCGGCCTGGCTTCAACCGGCCTCGTGCTCGCGCTGGCCCTGGCTCTGGGGGCTCCACCGGCATTCGCCCATCCGTCCCCTGCCCCATCGGAAGCTTCGATCCATGGAGCGCTGGCGGGCCCGGATGAGCCCATCCTTCCGGCCGTTCCACAGAACGATGACTTCACTCAGGAGGATGGCTTTGCCCAGGAGGACCCCTTCCTGGGATTCCGAATCGACGACGAGGAGAACCGGATTCTGCTGGAAATCCCCCGAGACCGGCTGGACACCGACTTCCTGTACATGAACACTCTGGCAACCGGGCTCGGAGCCGGCCAACCCCTCTTGGACCGGGGGCAGGTGGGGATGGAAGCCGTGGTTCGGCTGGAGCACCGGGGCGGTCGGGTCCTCATGATCCGGGACAACTGGGGCGTCCGTGCCGTAGGCGGTGACGACGCACTGGAGCGGAGCGTGAGGGAGTCCTTTCCCACCTCCGTCATCGGCTCCTTCCCCCTGGAGGAGGACGAGGGGGACGAGGAGACCCTCGTAGTGGACGCCTCCTCCTTTTTTCTGAGCGATGTCTTTGGCATCATCCAGCGGGTCCGAGGAGCGGACCAGGGGACGTTCCAGTTGGCCCGAGACCGAAGCTGGATCAGCCCGGAGAGCTCAGGCGCCTTCCCCATGAACACGGAGATCCGGTCTGTTCTTACCTTCACCAGCGACGAGCCTGGCGTCCAGATCCGCCAATCGGCCCCAGACGGAAACGCCATCACCCTGGAGCAGCACCATTCCCTGGTCGCCCTCCCGGATGACGAGGGCTTCCGCCCCCGGCCTCATGACGGTCGCTCGGGCTTGTTCTCTGCCTCTTTCTACGACTTCGCCCAGGGCGTGGACGGCAACTACCAGGGAGGTCACACCGCGCGCTGGCGTCTCATTCCCTCCGATACGGAAGCCTACCTGGCCGGAGAGTTGGTCGAACCGGAGGAACCCATCGTCTACTACATGGACCCGGGAATCCCCGAGCCCTATCGGACCGCCTTCATCGAGGGCGGAATGTGGTGGAATGAAATCTTCGAGGCCGCCGGATTCCGGAACGCATTCCAGATCCGCGACCTTCCCGCCGACGCCAATCCCCTGGATGCCCGCTACAACATGATCTACTGGGTCCATCGACGGGGTCCGGGGCCCTCGGTGGGCCCCTCCTTCCGGGATCCCCGCACGGGTGAGATCCTGAATACGGTGGTCCGGATGGACTCCTGGCGATCCCTGGTCAACTACAACATCTGGGCCGGGTTCCGTCCGGCAGCCAGTGCGGCTGGGCTGAATGTGGATGCCGAAGAGTTCGCCATGGCCCGCCGTCGCCAGCACACCGCCCACGAGATCGGGCACACGGTGGGGGTGGCTCACAACTTCATCGCCGCCACGCAGGGCCGGTCCTCGGTCATGGACTATCCTGCTCCCCTTGTGGATCTGGATGATGACGGTGAACTGGATCTCTCCCAGGCCTACCGGGATGCCGGTGGCGCATGGGACTCACTGGCCGTCCGCTACGCCTATACCTGGTTCCCTGACGAAGCGACAGAGCGGGAGGGGCTGGAAGAGATCATTTCCGACGCACTGGACCAGGGACTCCGCTTCATCACCGGCGGGCATGCGGCCCAGTCCGGCTCGATTCCGGGCGCCACCCAGTGGATCGAAGGCTCCACCATGATGGAGGCCCTGGAGAGGACTACCCGAGTCCGGGAACTGCTGGTAGAACGGTTCAATGAGGAAGCCATCGATCCGGGTGAGCCCATGTCGTTGCTCAACCAGCGCTTCGCTCACGTGTATCTCCACCACCGGTACGCCCTGGAGGGGACCATCAAGTACGTGGGAGGGATGGACTTCACCTACGCCCTCCGGGGGGATGGGCAGACCCCGGCTCAGATTCTACCTGCATCGGAGCAGCGACAGGCGCTGGAGATGGTCCTGGATGCCCTCGAGCCCGAGGCACTGGCCGTTCCCGATCACCTCCCCGACCTCATCCCACCATCGGGCTACGGGAGCGATGGCTCCGAGATCTGGATGCCCTCCCGGGCAGGAACGGCCTTCGATCCCCTGACCCTGGCCGGGGGACTGGCCACCGAAGTCGTGGAGAATCTCCTCCATCGGGAGCGGCTGGCCCGGGTGGCTTCCTTCCACGCCCGAGACGGAGGAAACCCCTCGTTGGATGAAGTCCTGGGGAGGGTAATGGAGCGGAGCTGGGGAGCATCCGAAAGCGGGGCCGGCGGCCCTGACGCGCTGCGGCGAATCGTCCAGCGCGTCGTGCTCAACACCCTCCTGGACCGAGCCGGCGACACTGAAGCCACTCCAGAGGTCCGTGCCGCTGCTGAATACCACCTGGAGTCGCTCCGTGAGGAACTGGCCGGCACCAACGGAGCCACGCCCGAGTCCAGGGCTCACCTCCAGACGGCCCGACTGGATCTGGCACGCTACTTCGCCGGCGAGGATGACCCGGATGCCCGGTCACGCTGGCCAGTGGTCCCCCTTCCCTGGCCCTGAGGGAAGGCGTCGGTAGAGGCGGAGCAGATGGCGCCGGAAGGGAGGGGATCCCCGGGAAAGAGGGCGGCAATCCCCGGGGAGGGAGGGGTGCACCAGGACGGGAGAATTCCGCCCCTTCCCTTCGCCCTCCTGGACCGTCACCTCAAACCCGAGCGGCTTCTCTACCAGCCTGGAGCCAGATTGAATCCCCAGTGAGCTCCTCGAGCCGGGCGCTGGAACGGCACGGCGTAGTAGGCCTCCAGGATGAAGGCACCCAGGATGTTCATCCGGGCTCCGACTCCAGTGCTGAAGACGGGGATTCGGTCCATGCTTTCCCGTTCGAAGCGAAGATCGGCCCCGTCACCCGCGCTCCACGCCACGCCAGCATCAGCGAAGGCTATAAGTTCGGTAGGCACCAGGGAGAAGTCGATGAGGCCAAGTTGCTCCGTTCCGAGAAAGGGCACCCGGGCCTCCAGGTTGGCAACACCGATCCGTTGGCCCAGGAGACGGTCGAACTCAGGGCACCCGCCCGCGCCATCGTCTGAGCACTCCCCCACCTGAAAGGATCCTGCCGAGTAGCCGCGAACGAGGGTCTCCCATCCCAGGAATAGCGGCCGAATCAGGTCTCCGTCCGTCCGGTCGAGCCCGTACCGGCCCACATGCATCCCCCGAAGACCCACCGTAAGATGATCCCGCAGGCTGAAATACCGCCGGTGATCCAGGGTGGCTTGGGTGAAGCTCAAACTCCCCACCGTCTGGGACACCTCGTAACGCGCCCTCCATCCCCGGATGGGCGAGGTGAAGCCGAAGAAGGAGTTGTCCTCGACGAAGGCGGCCGATGCCTGCCCCAGATTCAGAGACTCAGGAGCTGGTAGGTCTTCGGTCCGCTCCTCTCCGATGAAGCCTGCGGGAGAGATGGGGTAGATGCGTCGCTCCCCCGAGTAATCGAACCGGTTGTACCCTCCGCTGAACTCCAGTCGACGAATCTGGGAGAATGGATAGGTCACCATCCCCATGGCCTGTGTCAGTCGGCTCCGCAGGATGTCCTGGATCAGAAACTGCTGCCCCGTGTCCGGATCCTGGGCAAAGCCGCCCTGGACGAAGCGGGTGGGAATATGGCCTGCAGCCAGACCCCAGTTCCAGCGCCGCTCCAGGTCCTGATAGACAACCTGCCCCCCGATGTCCTGGATCTCCCCCTCAGCCTGGATGGTGGTCAACAGGCGCCGATTGCCCAGCATGTCCGAGAACTGAGCGGCCACGCCACCTGAAACGAAGGTTCCGAACTGATCTCGCCCGCCCCCGATCGTGGGCGGACCCAGCCACTCCAGACCCAGACGGGATTCATAGGCTCGGGCGTCCCCCGAAGGGTGGGAGCTGGGTTCGGGCATCCCCAGATCGGCGTCGGCCAGGACCTGGGCCAAACGTCCCCGACCTTCCTCGGGCGCACCGGGAAGACGACGTCCCTCTGGCAGAGCGAGTCGCTCAGATGAGATGGATTCACCCTGTACTTCGGCTGCATCCAGGGCATACACGTGGTACTCCCCCCCATCGAAGACGGAGAATGCGACCGTTCCAGTCTCGGTGGCCACACTCATGGCCGGTGAACCGGCCGTGATCCCACTCACTCCGGTGGCCAAACGCGTAACCCGCCAGAGCTCTCCACTCTGGACGTCCATCCGATAGAGATCTCGAAATCCATCTGGATCGGCCAGGAAGAAGAGACTCTCCCCGTCCGGGGCGAACTGGGGATTCCAGTGATCAGCCCCAGGGAAAGGGGCGATCCCTTCGAAAGCTCCAGTCTCCACCTCCAGGATACCGACCCTCCGGGATCCGAAGACCATGCGGTCCAGATCGGTGTCCGGGCCCCGGTCGGTGACAAAGGCAATACGGGATCCATCCGGGGAGAAGCTGGGCTGGAGGACCGAGTAGCCGTCGTTCGTCAGGCGTTCCACCTCCCCCGTCTCCAGGTCTTTCAGATACAGATCCGTCCGTCCCTCCACGTGGCCGGAGAAGGCCAGCTTCCTCCCATCGGGAGAGAAGGCGGGACCCCGGACCTCCCCCACCTCGTCAGGAACATCCAGGCTCTGGATGGGCTGGCCATCCCGGGTACGGTAGAGCTGGATCCTGTTTCGTCCCCGAGCGAAGACAACCACAGCCAGATACTCACCGTCAGGAGACCAGGCGCCGGAGCTGTCCAGGAACCGGATGGCATCGAAGTGGGCATCTCGAACGGCGCTGGTGATCCGACGAATGATCTCACCCGTCTGCGCATCCGCCAGAAAGATCTCCAGGGTGAAGAGGTCCTTCTCCGAGATGAATGCCAGATACCGGCCATCAGGACTCAAGGAGGGAGAGAGGTTCTGTCGGCCGGCTCCGGTCTCAGGAGAGAGGAGAAGGGTCCCTGCCTCGCCGGGTGGGGTCCGGTCTTCCATGAGGGGGGCGTAGTGGGCGGTGACGACTTCGCGCCAGCGAGCCGACAGGGTGTCAGGAGAGATCCCCAAGACCTGGTTCGATGCGGTGGGCCAGTCAGAACGAGTGGCTTGCCGTAGCAGGTCTCCGACAACCTCGTCCCCATAGGTGCCGCCGATGAAGGCAAAGAAGGCGTGGCCGAAGCGGTAAGGGAAATACCGCCGCATGTCTCGGGACATCATTCGGGTGGTGGGGAACTCATCCCGAAGGACTGCATCTCGAAGCCACATGGCCGTGTGTGTGGACTCCCCGCCCAGGGACAGATACTCAGCCATCCCCTCCACAAACCACAGGGGAAGCCGCATCAACCCCTGGAGCCCTCCTCTCCGCCCGGCCAGATCGAACTGGAAAGAATGGACCAGTTCATGGCCCAGGACATGATCCGTGTCGGCCCAGGAGGAGCCCAAAGGCATGATGACCCGGTCTCGCAAACCTTCCGTCACGCCTCCCGTTCCCTCCCCTATCTGGCCAGGAAGGATGTTGGTCTGTTGGAAGTCAGGGTGGTTGGCATAGAAGACCAGGGGGCGAGGCTCACCGATATCGTGAGCCAGGATCCGGGACAATCGCTCATGCCACCGCTCCGCCATCCGGGCCACGTCCTCGATGGGGATCGCCGCCTCCTCGTAGAAGTGGATCTGGAAGTTCTCGGTCTCCAATACCTGGAAGTCGAACCGGTCGTACTGCACCTTGTTCCGGCCAAAGTACTGAGCCTCCAGAAGGGACGGGACGAGCAAGGCCAGAATCAGCGCGACGACGAGAGTAGGGGTCCTGCGCGCCATTGGAATCCTCGCAGCTCAGGGGCGGGGGCTTGCTGGGCAAGGGGTCTGGACCGAGGCCGTGGCCTACTTGGTCCATCATCCTCACCATCCTTCAATTTGAGAATCCCTGGGAAGGGCGAATCGTTCCAGCCGAAACGTACGGAGACTTGCGGGGCAGGATTGAACCCCATATGGCTTGAGGTCTGTTCCGGGATCCGGTGAGATCCGATGGTGAACCAAAAACCCGATGGAGACCCATGCAACGCTACACTGCACTTCTACTGGTCCTTCCTCTCTGGCTGGCGGCTGCCTGCGGTCCAGACGAGGCGCCTGACACTGCGGACCCAGCCGAGACCGACGTGGCGGAAACAGCTGCGACTGAGATCGACCCCGTTCACCAGGAGTTCTTCGCCAATCTCTCGCAGCTCTGCGGAGAAACCCTGGTGGGTGACGGCGTCTATCCGGACGACCCGGATCATCCGCTGGTGGACACCGGTCTCCGCAACTACATCTCCGAGTGCACCGACGACCTGGTTCGGATCGAGCTCTACCGAAACGGAGGAGAATACTGGCACGGCGCCTGGGTCCTGGAGAAGCGCCCTCAGGGCTTCCACCTCTTCCACGATCACCTGGGTGAGGAGCGGACCGAGGAGGACTTGAATGGGGCATCCCACGGTTACGGTGGCTATGCCAATCAGGACGGAACCCCGACCCGTCAGTACTTTCCTGCTGACCAGGTGACGGCCGAGATGATCCCGGCCGCAGCCACCAACGTGTGGATGATGGAGATGGACCTGGACGCCGGAACCTTCGTCTATTCCCTGGAACGGAACCAGGAACCCCGATTCAGGGCCGAGATGGAGCTGGTCCGATAGCTCGAGCCCTTTCGAGGAACAGGATCCCCCCCAAGAAAGGTGGTCTGGCTCTGTCCCCCGAAAGAGTGCAACCCCTTCTCCTGAGCCACGTCTCATAGCAAAACAGCTCCCCGGGGGAATCAATCCCCGGGGAGCTGTTTTCTTGTGAACCCTGGAACTGCGTCAGTGCGCCGCCAGGGAATCGAACCCCGAACCTACTGATTAAGAGT
>PWWP01000234.1 GCA_003562075.1 Gemmatimonadota bacterium | reverse complement strand
CGGAAGCGCCGGAGGTCCAGGTGCTGCAGGTACCGGAGGCCGCCGTGGGCGATCTTGAGGCTGTTGGCAGAGGTGGCGTGACCGAAGTCGCCCCGTTCGAGAAGGGCCACGGCCAGACCACGGAGCGCCCCTTCCCAAGCCGCACAGGCACCCAGAATGCCGCCCCCCACCACCACCAGATCAAAGACGTCGTCGCCAGGTGAATCGAAGCCGTACCGCAAGCGCCGGTCGGGGGTCATGGTTCCTCCGAATCCCCAATGTAGGTCAAGCGGCGGTGAGTTCGTCCAAGGCGAAAGCGAAGACGCTCCCGCACGATGCCCCAACGCTGCGAGGTTTCGCACTGCCTCCGCAGGGCTTGATCAGGCCGGCCCCGCAACCGGTGCCACGACGCCTGGAGTTCGCCGATGATGAAGTCTTTAGTAACGGACGCGACCTGCCGCCAGATCGGCGAGTTCGAGTGTGTGTAATAGGCATACGAACTGCCCAGGCGAGTAAAACGATCCCGGAGGGATCGCCGGCTGATCCTTCCGGCCGGCACCTGATGCCTGACGCTGGGTCCAGGAGCGTATACTGCTTGGTACCCTGCATCCCTCAGGCGGATTGAAAACTCGCTATCATCAGCGAAGCCGCTCGCCCCTGGCCCAAGTTCCTCGGCGAATCCCCCGACCTCCAACGCGACAGATTTCCGGACCAGCATGTTGCACCCGGTCAGGTTGTCGTTCCATGGCAGGATCTCGTCACCGAAATCCCGCAGACTCATGAGCCGGACCGAAAGCTGATCGAGGCGATCCGGATCACCGCCGATCCAATCGATCCGGACGCGTCCCTGAGCCGAATGGATGCCCGGATCCGAGAACAGCGCCTGGACCTCGGGCACGTAATCCGGTGCACAAATCACGTCGTCGTCGGTCATGGCCAGGACCTCGCCCCTGGCAGCCCGGAGGCCGGCGTTCAACGCCCTGCTCTTACCGGGAGTGGAAACGGACAGGATGCGCAATCGTCCTTCGAAGCGAGCCGACCAGACCGACAGGACATCCGGAGTATGATCGGTGGAACCGTTGTCGACGACCAGCAGTTCCCACCCGTCCGCTGTCAGGTTGGCCTGCGTGCACAGGGAGGCGAGCGTTCGCTCCAGATCATCGGCCCGGTTCCGACTGGCGATGAGCACGGTCACAGTGGGTCGGTCGGAGTCGGTACGAGTCATCGGTCCGACGTCATTCGGTGCCGTCATGACTGGCTCCCCTCTGTGCCCTGAAGACCCACCGGATACTGGGCGCAGTCCACGTCCAACCCCGTTTCTCCCCATTCATCGTCGTCCGACTCCCAGGTGTACACGAGAATCCGCCACTCGGGGGGCAGGGGAACGGGGTTCAGTTCCTCCTCGATCCAGTCCACGGTTCCGGAGGGGACGCCGGCCGGGTCGCGCCATCCGAAGTGTTCGCCGATGACCATCCCCGAGCCGTAGCAACTCACGATCCCGGCCAGTGATTCAGGGCGGCTGATCACCGGGCGGGCCAATTGCGGCTGGAGTGTGAACTCGGGCTGCCAGATGTCACCCTGGTACAGATGGTTGCGCTGGAGGATGACATCGAGACGCCCAAGGTAGTAGGGAGGCTTGAGGTGAGAGTAGCTGACCAGGACCTCGGCATCCCGGCTCAACTCCATCAGGGTGGGCTGGGCGGTGGCCCATTCCGCCTTTCCGCGATACGGCCGAGGCGATTCCAGGGAATCGGGGCCGGGTTGCATCATTCGAACGAAATCAGAGGACGCGCCGAATCCTACGAGGGCGAAGCCCACGACACCAACGGTGGTTCCTATCAGAAGGACCGGTCGAGCGATGCCCCCGGCAAACTGCGAACCGATCCGCCCGACGAGCTGGGTCAGGAGGGCTCGAAGGGCCGGCACGACCCCGGCGATGGCCACGCCCACGATGGCAAAAAAGAAGGGCATGACGTAGAAGACGTATCGGGGATGCTTCCAGGCAGCCAGCGAGTGTGCCACCAGCACCACGCCGAAGAGGAGGGGGCACAGCAGGCCGAAGCGCAGGTTACGGTGGAGCGTGACCAGGATCAGGATCGGAAAGAATGCCCAGAGAGGGCCATAGCCGGACTGCAGGTGTCGGTGATAGAAGCGCAGGTTGTCTCGGTGCTCGAAGGCCCACGGGTCGGCATACTGGAAGAGGAAGAGCGCCCGGGGTCCGAAACCTGAAAACCAGATGACCCCACCCAGCAGGAGCACAGCGCCGGCGACTGCGACGAGGGGAATCGACGAGCGCGGACCCCTCCGCACTCGATTCACGATCCAGTTCGCCCGATCTGCCACGATCCAGAGAGCGAGTGCGCCGATGCCCACGACCACCGTGATCTGGAGGTGAAAGGCCAGAGCAAGGGCCACGGTCGCACCGGCACCCAGGGTCAGCGTCTGCCGCCAGCCATCCGCGGGATCGCTGACGAGCCGATGCACGGCCATCACCCCCAGGAGAAAAAAAAGCGCGTGCAGGGAGTAGAATCGGCTGACCTGTGTCAGGTATATGCCGAAGGGATAGGTGCAGAGGAGGAGAGCACTGATCCACCCCGCCAGGCGGTTGGAAGCAGACCGGACCCATAAGTACAACACCACCACCAAAGTGGCCCCGCCCAAGATCGCGGGAATCCGGGCCACCTCGAGGCTCTCTCCAAAGATGGCGAAGAACCCGGCCACGATCAGGGTATAGAGGAGTCCTCTGGTATAGGGGGCTTCTCCACCGGCCAGCGAAAGGTTGCCATCCGACAAGAGCGACTGGGCTGCGAGCACGTGGTGAAACTCGTCGACGTCGGGGGCGAACGACAGATCGTTAAGCCGGATCCCCAGGGCAAACACGAAGAGGATCGCGCTATCGATCCACCTTCCCTGACGCATTCGATCCTTGCCGCCATCCGGCTGCCTGGAAGCCATTCTCACCGCCTTGACCGGGCCGACAGCCTGGGCACCCGATTCATTGCGATACCACGGGAGGGTCGGGGCTCGCCTCGCGCCGTTCCGTGCGAGCCACCATCCCGTCATGGAGATAGTAGACCACCTCGGCAGCGTCCCGTAGCGCCGGCTGATGCGAGATGGCGAGGATGGTTACCGTCCCCCCCAGATCCTGGAGGGTGGCCAGGATCTCCTGCTCAGTGACCGGATCGAGCGCCGCGGTTGCTTCGTCCAGGATCAGCAGGTCAGGACGGTGGACCAGCGCTCGCGCAATCGAGACCCGCTGCCGCTGCCCTCCGGAAAGCATGGAACCAGCCTCACCGATCACCTCGTCTATCCCCTGGGGCCGCTCCCTCACAAACTCCCAGGCGCCTGCCGCCCTCAACGCATCCTCCACCTCCTCGCGACTCACCGACTCGTCGCCGAGCGTCACGTTTCGGTAGATGGTGTCGTGGAAGAGGAAAATCTCCTGGGGAACGTACCCGATGTTCCGTCTCCACGCCTTTCGGTCAATCTGCGACAGAGAGACGCCATCGACCTCGACTGTACCTGCGTCCGGCACATGAAGGCCGATGATGATATCGGCGATCGTGGTCTTCCCCGCCCCTGACGGTCCGTAGAGGGCAATGAACGAACCGGCGGGGATATCGAGGGAGACACCCCGGAGGACAGGAGCGTCACCATAGGCAAAGTCGACGTCCCGAAGCAGTATGGCCTCCTCAAGCCGCGGCGGTTGGACAACCCCCGTCGGCTCCACCTCGCGTTCGGCTTCGGCAGTTTCCATTTGCTCCATGAGGGACCAGAAGGCGCTCTCACCGACGGATACGGTCTGATACCGGCTCTGGAGCTGATTGGCCTGAGTCATGAGGCGGTAGAACACGAAGGCCAGGACCATGACGGACGCGAACGGGAGATCGCCTACCCCCAACGCGAAGAAGAGACCTACGGCCAACAGGGCTGAAAGCGTCGGTTCCTGAAACAGCCGAAGGGTCTCACTGGCAGTCACCTGGAGTCGAAGAGCTCGGTTGAGGCCTTCCGTCTCTCGCTCCAGGAGAGGCTGAAGGTGATTCTCCCGCCCCATGGCACGAATGGGTTTGATGCCCCGGAGTGCGTCGGTAAGACGTGCAATCAGGGAACGCATGAGCTCGGTCTGTTGCCGTCCCGCCTGCCTGGCCATGCCCACAAATCGCCTGAGCAGGAAGAGGAAGACACTTCCCACCACCAACGTACCCAGTGCCATCTGCCAAGAGATCAGGGCGGCCACCCCGAAATAGACCAGAACCTGGACGATTCCCGCTACCATCACACAGCCTTCCCGATAGGCAGACGCCGCCCGGTGTGCCTCGCTGCTTATAGCGTTTGCGAACCGTCCGGTGGACTGCGATGCGAAGTAGCCCCAGCGGGCCTCCATCAGAGACCTCAAGAGCTGCATTCGCAGGTCGGTGGTCACCTGCGCCACAGTGAAGCCTACCTGTCGCATGGCCAACCACAGAAAGAGTGCCTTGGCCGTCATCGCCACGACGATCAAGGAGAGCAAGACCCCCAGGGTTGGCGCGAGTCCGATCCGACCCAGGGCGGCTGCGATGGCCAGGCTGACGCGAGAACCTTCGTCCGCCGCATCTCCCGTGACAAGCTCCAAGAGCGGGAGCATGGTCACCACCCCGATTCCTTCCAGAAAGCCGGAAAGGACCAGTAGAGCGACCATGCCGGCGCTGCGCGCCGGATAGGCCCTCATGAAGTGGGTCATGAACTGGAAGGTGTCTCGGTCAAGGAACGGCATAGACCACCCAGGTCAACAAGGGTGTGGAAACCCGACGAGGAAGACGGCCTCGTCAGGCAATCGTCGTATGATTACTCCACTCCAGCTCGTTGCAAGTGTCGGTCCAGCCGCTCCACCAACCCCCCGCCGAGCCGACCCGCCAGCGTCCGCGCAACCCGTTCCACCAAAATGTCCCAGTCATACCGCCGCGCCACCTCCTGGCGAGCCTCGCGACGCTCGGGAGCCCGCTCGTCGGGAGACAGGGACTCCTTCAGCGCCCCGGACCACTCGTCCAGGCCTGAGGCCAGTCGAACCTGGCCCTCGAAGTCCTGGAGCGTTCGGATGGGAACTCCCACGACGGGCGACCCGGAGGCTAGATACTCGTAGAGTTTGAGCGGATTGATGTACCGGGTGTAATCGTTCTCGGCATAGGGAAGGATCGAAACATCGAAGTGCTGGGGATACCCGCCGAGCTCAGTGACCGGTTTGCCTCCCAGGAAATACACATTCTCTCGCTCCTCCATCCGGCGAAGGGCGTCCTGGATCTCAGGGTGGGCGTGGCGGGGTCCGACCAGGACGAACGACCACTCAGGGTGTCGCCCGGCCAATCCCTCCAGCAGCGTCCAGTCCAGTTGCTTCTTGAGGAACCCCACGTAACCGATCCGCGGATGAGGGATCCCCGCCATGTCGGCCGGATCAGGCACGGGTGTGGCAAAGCTGTGGTAATTCACCCCGTTGGGAATGAAGTCGGTGTTCGGGTTCACCCCTCCCTTCTTCTCCATGAGGGCCGGGGAGTGGATGAAGACCTGGTCGACTCGACGGAGCACCTTCAGTTCCTGTGGGGAGGTGGACCGTTCCTCCGACGAGAAGGAGTAATCGTCGTCGATATGATAGCAACTGACCTGGTGGGGGATGCGGTTCAGTTCGGCCTCGAAACCAGGTCGCCACAGGTAGAGCGCCACCTGCGTGCAGCCCTTCTCTCTTAGAAGGCGTAGGGCACTCCGGGCCCGGGCGCGAGCTGTGAACTCCCCGAGGACGCGCGGCTTGAATATGCGCGGGAAGGTCCGTCCTGGATCGTGGACCACCATGGACGCCGGCGGAGGTTCCCCCATCCCTCCATCGCGGGGCACCGAATGCTCTCCGTTCGAGCGGCCAGGCACCCACGAAGCGGCCACCTCCCGCCAGCCCGGTGGGGGCTCCATCCAAACCACGTGAAAATACCGGGCAAGGCGGGTCATCACCTGGTGGCGGGGCTGCCACGGGCCGTCGAAATGATCGGGCACGAAGGCCACGACGCCTACATCCCCAAGAATCGGGGCAACCCCATGTTCAGCGGCTTCCGACGGGGTGTGGATGACCATGGGGGACGCAGCCCTCAGAAGATTCGGCTCAGGCCCCAGATCAGGGTCGACACGGTACCTACCACCGTGCCGATCAACCGGAAGCGTTCCCACCCGTCCCGCTGCTGGCCTCCCGTGGGGACCACGATCCGGTCGCCGGCCTGGATGTTCATCTGGTCCAATGTGCGACCCCGGATGACGGCCGTTTCCATGGATTCGCCCTCCCAGATCCGGGCGCTTCCGCGCTCCACCCGCATGGCCATGAGGTTGG
>PWWP01000162.1 GCA_003562075.1 Gemmatimonadota bacterium | reverse complement strand
CTCAACTGTGCCAGCGCAGATGCCGGGCGTAGTCGTGGAGGAAATAGCGGATCAGCTCGCCCTTGGATACCTCGGTGACATCCTGGTGCTGGGCCCCGTCCCGGAGATGGATCTCGGCTCTGTACGTCCGTCCCTCGGCGTCGCGAAGGGGAGTCACGGGGAAGGCGAACTTCCGCTTCTGGTAAGCCCTGATCTTCACCTCGTAGTAGAACTCTTCCCTTCCCTGGTGCACGATCCGAATGGAGGCGTTCCGGTCTGAGAACTCCACCTCCACGTCCCGTCCATGCTCCTGCAGCTCCTCGGCGATCTCCTCGAAGGCCGGAACCACCACACCCGAGATGAAGCCCCGGACCCGGGTAGGGCCGGTAGGCCGCGGCCCCTCGTCACCTGAAGCACTTTCCAGGAGCGCTTTCAGCTCATCTCTCCAATCACTCACGAATCTTCTCCTTGGCTGGAGTCGGCTTGGCTGGCAACGGATTCCCGGGACCGGGCCGGATACACCTTCCGGATCCGACCCCGATCGCGACCCTCGCTCCGGAGGGCCATCAGGAGTGAAATACACATGACCACCAGGACGGCAGCGAAGGGCAGACCGGTGGCGATGGCGGCGGTCTGGAGCGCGCCCAGGCCTCCGGCCCAGAGTAGCACTCCGGCCACCAGTCCCTCCAGGAGGGCCCAGAAGACCCGCTGGATCGTGGGGGGGTCCGGGTTCCCGCCGGAGGCCAGCATGTCGATGACCAGGGAACCGGAATCGGAAGAGGTGACGAAGAAGGCAATGATGACGATCATGGCCAGGATGGAGGTCACCGCCGAGAGGGGGAAACCCTGCAGGAGGGCGAAGAGCATCTCCTCCGCCGCCATTCCCGAGAAGCCACCCTCACCGGAGAGCTGCCGGAGGAGACCGCTGTTCCCGAAGGTGGTGAGCCAGAAGGTGGTAAAGGCCGCAGGCACCAGGAGGACACCTCCGATGAACTCCCGGATGGTCCGGCCCCGGGAGACCCGGGCAATGAACATCCCCACGAAGGGGGACCAGGCAATCCACCAGCCCCAGTAGAAGAGGGTCCAGCTCCCGTGCCACTCCCCGTCACCCCAGGCGTCGATCCAGAAGGTGGCCCCCACCAGGGACTGGAGGTAGTTCCCGGTGTTCTCCACCCAGTTGTTCAGGATGAAGACGGTAGGCCCCACGGTAAAGACGAAGAGCACCAGGATGACCGCCACCGTCATGTTGAAATTGGAGAGGCGGCGAATCCCCTTGTCCAAGCCAGCCACCACGGAGCCCGTGGCCACCAAGGTGATCACGGCAATGAGTCCCAACTGGAGCCCGATGGCGTCTTCCATCCCCAGGTCCAGGAGGTAGTCCAATCCCGCTGCCACCTGCATGACGCCCAGCCCCAGCGAGGTGGCCACCCCGAAGACGGTCCCGAAGATGGCCAACACGTCAATGACGTGACCGATGGGGCCATGGATTCGGTCACCCAGGAGGGGATGGAAGGCGGAACGGATAGAGAGGGGGAGCCCCTTCCGGAAGGAGAAGTAGGCCAGGGACAACCCCACCACGATGTAGATGGCCCACGCGTGGACCCCCCAGTGAAAGAAGGTGAGGCGCATCGCCTCGGACGCGGCTTCCGCCGTCTGATTCTCGGCTGTGGGTGAGTCCAGGAAGTAGAACATGGGCTCGGCCACGGACCAGAAGACGAGACCGATCCCCATCCCGGCGCTGAACAGCATGGCAAACCAGGACAGGTAGCTGTATTCCGGTTCCGAATCGTCCTCTCCCAGCTTGATACTTCCCCAGGGACTGAAGAAGAGGACGACGACGAAGAAGAGAAAGAAGGCCACCGAGAGGATGTAGAACCAACCGAAGTTGTTGATGATCCCGCTCTGGACTGCGTCGAAGAGGACCTCGGTGGCTTCGGTGAAGAAGACCCCCAGGATCACGAAGAGTCCGATGACGATGACGGCCGGGAAGAAGACTCCCGGGCTGATCTCCAATCGATCTTTCCAACTCATCCGGCGCTCCCGGATTGAAAGGATTCAGGCAGGTTCAGCTCGCAGGTGCAGCGTGACCCAGGAGTCCAGTTGCGATCCCGGACTCCGAAAGGAGTCAGGGCCACCCCGGACCCCAGAAGGGCTCAGTCGGAGGTTCGCGGGAGGGCTCAGAAGTAGTAGCCGACATTCACGTTGAACCGGTGGTTCCAGGATGCATCCTCCAGCCCGGGACCCAGCCCGGTGCCGAAGCTCTCGGTGAGCCAGGGATGATTCCGCCCCGTGGCCAGGTCGAAGTAGGTAAAGAGCCCTCCGGCAGCGATGGAGAAGCCCAGGACGTTCTGGTGGGTGGGGTGGAAGTCCTCCACCGACTTCTCCATGTAGCTGTAGTTGTCGTAGAAGTTGATCTGGGTGAAGGGCCCCCACTCCATGTCCATGGTGTATTGGACTCCTGCTGTGGCAATCCAGGCCTCAGCGGCAACTTGGTAGGGGTCCCCGTACGCTCCCTTCCAGATCAGGTCCGTATCGGCTCCGGTGTCATCGATGGCGTCATAGCCATACTGGAGGAACTGGAGCTTCACGTTCCAAGGTCCGTAGGTCCCGTCGGAGTGAACGGCCCAGCCCCAGCGATTTCCCCACTCGTCCAGGGCTGAGTTGTAGATCCCACCGAACTGAACCGAGCCACCGAACTCGGTGCTCCCCCCACCCGGGTACTCCATGGTTCGGGTCAGGCGGAGATTCCCCTGATGCTTCTCCTGGTTCGACTGGTCGATTTCACCGGAGTCGTCATCGAACTGCACCGGGATCATGTCGTAGGAGTAGCGTCCCGCTCCTCCGATCCCGAAGGATGCCTCACCATAGGCCGGCCCTGAGGGCTCAGGCTGGAGGAAGTAGGCCAGGTCCAGGTTCCACCCGTCCGCTCGATGGTGGGACACCTTGAAGCCCATGTCGTGGTCGTCTTCCAGCCCCACGTAATAGGGGAGCTGAAACCACCAGTTGTGGGAGTTGTACTGGACATTCCCGAACGGGGTCTGGGGGACGCCCACCTGGATCTGGGTCTCCTCGGAGAAATCGTACTGGAGCCACCCCTCCTTGATGAAGTGGGTGTTGAAGGTGGGGTAGAACCGGTATTCGAACTGGATTCCCACCCCTCCGGTCTGCCCCTGGACATTGATCCGCCAGGTATCCCAGGTGAACTGGGTGCTGTTGGGATCCCGATCCCCCTCGTAGAACTCGCTCAGGAGGTTGAAGCGAACGGCGCCGCCCACGTGGAGGAAGTCCTCGTCGTCGCCCCGGAGCGCCTCCTCACCCTCCCCTTCCGGTACGGAATCCCCCTCCGGGTGAATCCCGGGAAGAGGGCTGGAGCCCAGCATGGGGGACGATTCCGGGTCCTGGGCCAACGAATCCGGCGCGAACCGATCGAGGGAAGCCCCGGTCTGGGCGACTGCAGGGGAAGGTGCGGTCAGGAGGAGTAAGACGACCGGAAGAAGAAAGGCGAATCCGGGCATGGCCCGGAAGTCAGGTGTAGGGGGGCTTGTCGTCGGATCGCCCCGAACGGGGCGGAGGCAGGGAGTGGGTCGACAGCCGTGAGGATCGTGCACGATGGCCCTCCTGGGTCAGGGGACGAACGTTCACTCGCGGGACGAAAAGCCCCGACGCCTCCAAAACGTTCCACTCCATCGTAGATGCCGCAAGTCACAACTCCATCGACACTTGCCGGTCGGCCCCTCCCGTCCATCCTCCTATCGGCCAATCCGGTATCCGAACGGAGGCTCCTTCCCCAGGAGGTGTCGGACGAAGTAGTCCCAGGTGATCCGGACGTTGTAGGGCTCTCCCGCATACCCATGGCCCCGGTTGGGGAAGACCATGACATCGAAGTCCTTGTTCGCCTCGATGAGAGCGTCCATGAGGAGGAGCGTGGTGTTGGGATGGACATTGCTGTCCATGGTCCCATAGGTCAGGAGGAGCTGGCCCTCCAGATTCTCGGCGAAGAGATGGTTGGCCTGGTTTTCGTAGTTGTCGCCTTCCTCCGTTGCCTCCAGGAGTCCCTGCCACTTCTCGCCCCAGTAGTAGGTGTATCCCCGGTTGTCGTGGTTTCCGGCTCCGGCCACCCCCACGTGGAAGAAATCGGGATGATGGAGGAGGGCCGCCGCCGTGGCGAAGCCCCCGCCCGAGTGTCCGAAGATCCCAACTCGATCCAGGTCGATCCAATCGTAGCGGCGCGCCAACTCCCGCATGGCCGCCTTCTGGTCGGGCAGCCCGTTGTCGGCCAGGTCCCCGTAGTACGCCGTGTGGAAGGCCTTGGACCGCTCAGCATTTCCCATGGCATCCACCATCACCACCACGAACCCCAATTCGGCCAGGGCGTGGGCGTTTCCGCGCCGGCTCACTGAGAAGGAGCGGGTACCCACGCTGCCGGCCTGGGGCCCGGGATAGATGGCGTTGATGATGGGATAGCGCTTCTCCGGATCGAGGTTGGACGGTCGAATCAGGAGCCCGTAGATCTCTGTTTCTCCGTCTCGGGCCAGTGCAACAAAGGGTTCAGGGGGCTGCCACCCCAGCGCCTCCAGCTCAGCGATGTCGGCCACCTCCAGCTCCACCACGACCTCACCGTCGCTGGCTCTCCGGACCACCGAGACTGGAGGGTTCTGAACGGTGGAGTAGCTGTTCACCACGAACCGGCCATCAGGCGAAAGCTCCACGGAGTGGTTGGCATCCTCCGGGGTCAGGAGGGCCAAGCCGGCACCATCCAGGCCCACCCGGTAGAGATGTCGATAGTAGGGGTCCCTGTCCCCTTCACGGCCCGCTCCCGTAAAGAGGATCGTTCCAGCTTCCTCATCCACCGTCAGGATGTCCATGACATTCCAGTCCCCTCCCGTGACCCGACCCAGGAACTCTCCGCTCTCCAGGTCATAGCGGAAGAGATGCCCCCATCCGTCCCGCTGGGAGAACCAGAGGAACTCCCCCCGGTCGTGGAGCACCCGCCAGTTGGGGACGCCCCGTCCCCCTGCGTGGGTTTCGAAGAAGACCGGGTGGCTCTCCTCCAGGACCGTTCGCACCGCGCCCGACTCAGGGTCGGCGATCCGAAGTGTCACCGTCCGGTAGTCCCGGGAGGTGGACACGAAGGCCAGGGTCTCGCCATCTGGACTCCACTCCACGTCGGCCCAGTCCTCTCCTCGGCTCAATCCACAGCAGGAGGAGGTTCTCTGGTGGTCCGGCGGAGTGTCCAGCTCCACCACACTTCGGTTCTCCACGTCCACCACCACCCGCTCAAGCATGGGCACGATGGTGTCGCCAGGGAGTGCGTAGGGCCATGCCTGGAGTTCAGGCCGGGGCTCGGCCGTCCGGAGAAGGTACATCTCCTCGACTCCCCGCTCATCCAGGCGGAAGGTGGCGATACGCCGAGAGTCCGGCGACCACAGGAGGATGGGAGCATCGCTCTGGCGCCATCCCTGGGAGTCGGTGGCGTAGCCGTAGCGATCCTCTCCATCGGTGGTGAGGCGGATCTCCTCGTCCGTCTCCCGATCGAAGACCCAGAGGTCATGGTCCTGCCGGAAGGCCACCCACCGTCCATCGGGCGATGCAACCCCGGCGGAGGGTCCGGCAGGCGGGGCATCCATCTCCCTGCATTCGTAGGCCTGGAGATCACAGCGCCAGTGGGCATCTTCGGCCTCCACTTCCACCGCTTCCCAGTCGCCTACGACCTGGACCGAGGAGAAGGGGAGTTGGAGGGCCTCATATCCCTCCCCTGTGGCCTGGGAGAGGGCCGCCGAGAGTCGCTCGTGGTCGAAGGCCGCCACCCGCACTTCCCTGTCTGGGTCCACCCGGATGAACTCGTGTCCGCCCGGCACCCGGACCCGATAGCTGAAGCGGCTGTCGTCATGCCAGTCCGGGCTCACGGCCCCCCCGTACACCCGGGGTGCCAGATTCGAAGCCATGAAGGCTTCTGCCCGCTCGTAGTCGGCGTGGGTGAGCTGACCCGGTTCAGCCGGCGATTCGGCCGAAACGCCTGCAGTCACGGACGGTTCCTGGGCAAGACCGGCCTGAACCGATCCGAAAGCAAGTCCGAGAAGGAGCGCGACACCAAAGGCTGTAGCACGTGACATGGAAGTCCTTGAGCTCAAATCGGTCATGAGGGCACGATGGCACCGAGGAACCTCCCGAATGCCTCTGGAGAAGGATCAAGACGAGGCTGTCCGGGGTGGGCCGGTCTATGGCCCCGCTATGATGTACCGGAAGGCTGCGGCAGGGCAAGAGACGAGGACCCCCATCCTGGAGCCGGGGGTAGCGTCAGGGCTGCCACTCCGGGCCACTCCTCCCTTCTCGAAGTCCATGAGAACAGAATGAGCGCAGATCAAGACACCCCAACCCGTGTTGAAACGTCCCCCGGTCCGCTCCAACCCCCAGTGGTGATCATCGGTGGCGGTCTGGCCGGGCTGGCGTGCGCTCTGGAGATCGCCAATGGGGGAGGGCTCCCCCTGGTCCTGGAGGGTTCAGACCGGATCGGAGGCCGGGTCCGGACCGATGAGGTGGAGGGATTCCTCCTGGATCGGGGCTTCCAGGTCCTGCTGGAGGCCTATCCGGAAGCCCGCCGACTCCTGGACTATCGGTCCCTCCAACTCCAGCGATTCTACCCTGGAGCCCGGATCAGGGTGGAGGGGGCCTTCCATGGGGTGGCCGATCCGGATCGGGAGTTTCTGGATGCCCTCCGAAGCGTGACCTCACCCATCGGCTCCCTGGTCGACAAGCTTCGGGTGGCACGACTCAGACGTGAGCTCAAGCGGGCATCTCCCCATGAGGTTCTCCACGGGCCATCCCGGAGCGCAGGGGAAGAGTTGGATCGACTGGGTTTCTCATCACGGATGGTCGACCGCTTCTTCCGACCCTTCTTCGGCGGCATCCTCCTGGACCGGGAGCTGGATGTCCCTGCGCGCCTCCTGCGCTTCTACTTCCAGATGTTCTCTCTGGCTCCAGCCTCTGTTCCAGCCCGGGGGATGGAGGAAATCCCCCGGCAACTGGCCCACCGTCTGGGAGAAGAACGGATACAGACAGGCGTTCCTGTTCGCAGGATCCGGGATGGAGGGGTGGAGTTGGAGAGCGGCGAGGTGGTGGAAGCTTCTGCCGTGGTGGTCGCCACCGAGGGCCCGGAAGCGACTCGCCTCCTGGGAAGCCGCCTTCCGGACCCCGGCTCCCGAGGAACGACGACCCTCTACTTCGGGCTGGACGCCGCACCCATTCGGGAGCCGATGCTCCTCCTGAACGGAGAGACGGGGGATGACGGCCCGGTGAACCACATGGCCTTCATGGACCGAGTCTCCCCTCATTACGCCCCGGAGGGCCGATCCCTGGCCGCCGTGAACGTCCTGGACGCTCAGCTTCCCCCGGAACTCCTGAATGATCCGGGCATGGATCCGGCGCCGAAGCTGCTCCCTCCTGTCCGTGACCAGCTCGTCTCCTGGTTCGGTTCGGAAGCCGCTTCCTGGCGCCTGATCCGGAGCTACCGGATCCCCCATGCCCATCCCCTGCAGACCCCTGAGAGCTTCGATCCGCCGGAGCGCCCCTCCCGGGTGGGGCCCGGCGTGTGGGTGGCTGGGGATCACCGGGACAATGCGTCCATCAATGGCGCCATGGCCTCAGGTCGGAGGGCGGCCATGGAGATCCTCGGAGAGGGCCCTTCCTAGAAGGCTGTTGAAGGAAACGCGACCGGGTCCTCCGTAGACAGCTCCACACGCCCCTTCTCATTCCAATCCCACTGATCCGGAAGCCCTCGGTCTGCGGCGATACACCCGTAGGTGGTCTCGGCAGAGAGGAAGACGCCCGGCACACCGGCGCCCGGATGGGTCCCGGCTCCCACCAGGTAGAGGCCATCCACATCCTCGCTCCGGTTGTGGGGACGGAACCAGGCCGTCTGGGTGAATTTGGGCACAATGGAGAAGGCGTTCCCGTGGAGGGAATTCAACTCATCCCGGAAGTGGGTGGGGTCCATGATATGGAGGACTTCAAGGTTTTCCCGTAGCCCCTCCATCCCCCAATCCTCCAGGAAGTCGATGACCTTGTCGGCGAAAGCCTCTCGGTGAGCTTCCCAGTCCACCTCTCCCTTCAGGTTGGCCACCGGCACCAGGACGTACATGCTCTCACAGCCTTCCGGCGCCATGGAGGGATCTGTCCGGGTAGGCACGTGGAGATACATGGAGAAGTCATCGGGGAGGATCTTTCGCTTGAAGATGTCGTCCAGGAGTCCCCGGTACCGTTCGGTGAGGATGAGGGTGTGGTGCTCCAACTCCGGGTACTGTCTCCGGGTACCCAGATACAGGAGGAAGCAGGACATGGAGTAATCGATCTTCTCCACCTTCCGGTCCGTCCACTTGGTCCGGTGGGATCCGTCGATCAGATCCCGATAGGTGTGACCCGGATCTCCGTTGGAGACCACCAGGTCGGCCTCGAATCGTTGGCCACCAGCCTCCACGTGGGTCACCTTCCGGTCCCGGACGCCGATCCGGGTCACCTCGTGCTCCGTCCGGATCTCGCCCCCCAGCTCGGCAAAGAGTTCTCCCATCGCCTCCACCACCGAGTACATCCCGCCTCGGGAGAACCAGATCCCTCCCTTACGCTCCAGGTACGGGATCATCAGATAGACCGAGGGAGTCTGGAACGGATGCCCCCCCACGAAGAGAGGATGGAAAGAATAGATGAAGCGGTGTCGGAAGTCCTTGAAGTAGCGGTTCACGAAATTCGCCACTGGCCGGTAGGCATCCAGCTTGATGAGGCGAGGGATGAAGCCCACCATGGTCTTCAGATCGCCGAAGGACCTGGACCCCAGCCGATCTCCGATGACCGCGTCATAGATGGGTTGGACCTTCTCCATGAAGGCGTCGAACCGCTGAGCATCGTCCGGGTTGAAGACCGCCATCTGGGCCTTCATCCGGTCCGGGTCCCCTACGTAGTCGAAGTGGGTGCCGTCGTGGAAGTAGATCCGATAGAAGGGGTCCAGCGGCATCAGGTCCACGTAATCCTCCAGCCGCCGGCCGGCCGCCTCGAAGACCGAGTCGATGATGTGGGGCGCCGTGATGAGGGAGGGGCCCATGTCGAACACGTACCCCCGATCCTCCAGGCGGTACGCACGACCTCCGATAGCCTCCCGCTTCTCCAGGATGGTCACCTGCACCCCGGCCGCCTGGAGGCGAATGGCCACCGCCAACCCGCCAAAGCCACTCCCGATCACCACGGCCCGTTGGGGCGCATGTTCTGAATTCATCGTCTCTCCAAGTAGAGGGATCGCCCTGGGGACGACCCAGATCTCATGCTCCAGAACCGGCTCATTCTATACCGCCGAGTTGTGGGGCTGGTCGGGTTCGTCCCGGCCCGCAGGCTGAACCAGGAAGGGATTGGGTCCGTGGACCCGAGGAAGGGACGCCTCAGCCTTGCCCTCCAACCGACGCCGTGCACCCCGGAGTTCGAACAGACCGCGCCCACCCAGGAGCACTTTCCGGGGAAGGCTGGTGACTGCTCGCCTCCCCAGGTTGTCGTAATCATTCCGACGAATTTCCCGGTGGATCCCTCGGTAGACCCGGCCGGCAACCGCAACGGGTCGTTGGAAGAAGGAAGGAAGGGCCGGGATGGCGGCAGCGGCAGCCTCATACTCCTTCTCTGCCACCCCCATCAGTTCCTCCATGAGGGCCGGATAGGTGGTGGGCACGTCAGCCCCGCCATGAACTGCGTCCTCCAGCTGGGAGCGGGTGATCCCGTGCCGGGTCAGGTGGTCCAGCGGCAGGTACAAGCGCCCCCGGCGCAGATCCTCCCCCACATCCCGAAGGATATTGGTGAGTTGCATGGCGTGGCCCATGGCCTCCGCACGTCGCAGCACCCAGGGATCATGGGTTCCAAAAAGCTCGGTGAGCCATAGCCCCACCACTGAGGCCACCCGGTACGAGTAGAGCTGTAGCGCTGCCAGGTCAGGGAACTCCCGAGGCTCCAGATCCATGGCCACGCCTCGGATCAACTCCTGGGCGTAGAGAGAGGACACACCCCGACCTCGAGTCTCTCCCATGACCTCGTCCAGAAGAGGAACACCCGTCCGTTCAAGACGATGGGCCTCACGAACCATGGCCGCCCATGCGTCCAGTCTCCGTCTCAGTTCGGGTACCGCCACGCCGGGGGCATCATCCACCAGATCGTCGGTGAAGCGACAGAAGGCGTACACTCCGGAGACCAGGCGGGCCTCTGGCTCGGGAAAGAGCCTGGCAGCAAAGCTGAAGGATCGGCTGTTCCGAGCGAAGTACCGAGCCCAATCTCCTTCCTGGCCCAGCTTCCCAGCCTGGAACCGCACGGTTGCGGCGGCAGCCTCTCGGGCTCGCTGGTCCGGGGAGGGAGAGTGGATCGACGAGGGTTCGATCCTCCGTTCCTCTTCATCCAGGGTGTTGCCCACAGTGGTGGACCAGCCCTGGAGGAGTTGGATGACGATCCGGTCGTGGGGAAACCGCTCTCGCCAAAGGGACTGGAGTTCCTCCACCTCCAAGGTGAGACGATGGAACGCCCGCCGCATGGGTGACTCGTCGCCTGGGAGAGCCTGGAAGAGTGCATGGGCTGGATCTTCGGGCAGCGAGTCGAACCCATCCATCCCCAGTTCGGCCAGGGGCCAGGTCCACTTCTTCTGCTGGATGTCCTGAAACGGTGGCTTCCCCAGTGGAGCGCCGGGACACAGGTCCAGGTAATCGTCCACCATCTGATAGATTCGGCCCAGTCGGGTGCCCAACCGATACGCTCCGCTCCAATCTTGACCCTCCGAGAGAGCCGAGCCCAACGCCACGGCACATCCGAACAACTCACCGGACTTTGCCGAGACCACCTCCCGGTATTCGCCTTCAGAGAGGATGCGTCCCACTGCAGCGCCCTGAGCCTTCTCCCCCGCCACGGTCCGCTCCACCGCCTGGGTGAAGCACCCCAAGAAGGGGAGGGAGCCGGTGGCGCAAGCCACTCGGTAGGCTGCCGTCAGGAGATGATCCCCTTGGACCAGGGCCGCTGCCAGGCCACGTTCAGCCGCCACGGAGGGGGCGCCCCTCCGGGTGTCGGATCCGTCCAGGATGTCATCGTGGAGAAGTGATGCTTCGTGGACCATCTGGATGGCCAGCGCACCGAAACGAAACTCCCTGGACTGCCGGAGTTGGGCAGGAGCGGCAGCCCAGGCCACCGCAGGGCGCAGGAGCTTCCCCTGGACGCGGGGCACAGGCAGTTCCATCTCCTTCGTCACCTCACGGGCCGTCTGTTCCAGCGACGTCCTCAATTCGTCCTGGGCATGGCTCAGCGTCTCATCTCCAGCATGGCCCCACATCATGATTCCCCCCGGGCCGCTCGACGTCTCACGGTCCAATCGTGGAAGGCCCAGGCAATGGCATAAGCCGCGACCGTGACCCCCACGGCCAGCCAGAGACCTTCCAGGATCAGCATTCCGAACGGCATGAGAAGGGTGGCCCCATAGTACCCGGCCAGCCAGGCGACTGGGAGTTCGGACATCCAACCCACGCCCCCAAGCTTCTCCAGGACAGCCATGATCACGACCCCGGTGCCCAGCCACCCTGCCAGGTTGATCCACGGCATCCCGTAGTAGGGCCCGGTATCGGCCCACCGCCAGTAGTAGGGACTCTGGTAGCTCATGGCTGGATCCAGGGCCACGTCCCAAAGAGTGAGGATGACGGCGGCAAAGATCAGGCGCCCCCACCGGCTCCCGGTCTTCGGGAAAGTGACCCGGGCCAGAGCGTAGGAAGGAATCGCCATGAGGAACCAGCTCAGGGGAATCACCCAGGGTACCCGATCCCCGAGCTTCCAGCCCAGGAGGGCCGTGTACTCGTAGTTGCCGAAGGGCACGCCGTAGCCCGTTCCCAGATACTCGCTGAGGAAGGCCACCAGGTAGACCCCGATCAGCGCCGGGAGCCACCGGACTCCGCTCCAGCGGACCAGAACGATCCCCAGGACCAGCGCACCGACGACGATGTGGAGCTGGGCGAAGAACTGGAAGGAGATCTGCCAGAAGGAAACGATGGCCTCCACCTCCGGCAGGCGATCCGGCCGGACTCCGTAGAGCCCGTACCCCAGGAGGGCCACCAGGGTGAACCCCAGGAAGGCCAAGAGGCCCATCCCCTCAGGAGAGGCCCAACGCTTGCCGCCTCGGCTCATGGTCACGGGCCTTCCTCTTGAAGCGAGGTGGATGGCTCCTGGGCCCGCTTCTGTACCCAGTCCATGAATTCTGCGGAAGACCGGAAGAGGTGGACACTTCGGAATGGCCCGGTCCCATCCAGCTTCAGGTCTCTCGGCAGATCAGCTCCCCCGAACACCAGATCGTAGGGGTGCTCAGGCCGGTAGAACCGGCCCAGGACATCAAAGGCACGCAGGATGTGGGCCACCGACGCCGGAGGCGAGACGGAGATGCAGACCAATCGCGCCCTCCGTGTCTGCTGGAGAGCCGAGAATTCTTCGGCAGGGGTGTTGGCTCCCAGATAGAGAACCTGCCATCCAGAGCGCTCCAGAAGGAGGCGGATGCACAGGGATCCGATGTGATGCTGATCCCCTTCTACAGCCCCCACAACGGCGACTGGAGGCCGACTCCCCTCCTCCACCTCCCCCTCGGCAGCCGGATCCTCGAGTCGACCCTGGGGACTAACGCGAATCAAGGCCTCCAGGATCGCCTGGCTGGCCATGTGTTCCTCGCCGATCCGAAGGCGGCCTTCCCGCCAGGCAGCCCCGACCTCTTCCATGAAGGGCCGAATGCCCCGATCGCAGAGGAGTTCCAGGGGCAGATCGTCCCGATCCACCAGCTCCTGGAAGAGTGCGGTGACCCGCCGGGGGTACCCCCGAACCAGCCATCCCATGGCCAGGGACCGGAGTCTGCGGAAATCTCCATGACCGGCGGCATCCTGAACCGATAGCCAGACATGGGATTCGAAAGGGGCAAAGGGGCCCAGGTAGGTCTCGATCCCTCGCCCGCTGGCAAAATCCAGAGCCGCCCGGAGATAGATCCGGCGATGCCCCCCGTCGGTCTTGGAGGCTTCCAATCCTTCCCCATCGGTCCATCGCTTGACGGTAGACGGGTGGACTCCCAGGAGATGGGCAACCTCAGAGGTAGTCAGGAAGAGATCAGAATTGTAGGGCTGCATGACTCTCCCCGGTTCGGGCAGGAAGGGAGTCGGGTCATTCCGATCCCTGAACCAACTTTGCACGAATCCCGGGGGATGTCAATATTACCTTTACTATACCTCCACACTCCCTCTACGTGTTTCCTTGGTCCACCTCCTCGGCCCGAGTGGAAAACTCCTCCGTGGCCTGCCGGGCCAAGCTATCCACCAGGTCGGAGAAGATGAATCGATGGAAGGGAAAGAGGAGGTACCAGTAGAGGACACCGGGTAGGCCGGAAGGGGCGAAGAGGGCCCGTTGCACGAGTCGCGTTCCCCCCTTTTCCGGAATGGACTCCCATTCGAGCCAGGCCCGCCCTGGGACCCGCATCTCGGCCCTGAGGCGGAGGCGGTGAGGGGGTTCCCATACCTCCACCCGCCAGAAGTCCACCGCCTCACCTGCCGAAAGCTCAGTGGGATGCCGTCGACCCCGCCGAAGTCCAGGCCCCCCCATCAGTTGGTCCAGGATTCCCCGGATCCACCAGAGCCTGTTCCACACCAGCCAGCCCCGATCCCCCCCCAGGCTGGAAAAGGATCGGAACACAGCGTCGGGATGAGCTTGGACCCAACGCGTCCGAATCTCCCGCAGGACCCCTTCCCGGTCCTCGAACTCATAGGTATCCCGGCTCCCAAGGGCCCCACTCCAGCGGGTGGCCACGGCCCCGCTCTCGATCCGGCTCAGCGCCAGCCTGACGGCTTTCCCGTACGAAAGCGGCTCCACCTCGGGAAATTCGGTCCGGGCCCGGGACGGGTCTCCGGTCACGGGCTGAACCACACCTTTCACAAGGGGGACGGCGATGGCGTTTGGAATGGGGGTGACGAGGCCGACCCAGAGGGAGGCCAGGCGAGGGGCCAGTACCGGAACGGGAAGGATAAGACGCCGAAGTCCTCGGACCTTTGCGTAGCCCTCCATCATGGCCTGGAAGGTGAGGACCTCCCCACCCACATCCAGCACACCCAGGGGTTCATGCCGCTCCGCCGCCTGCACCAGGTAGCTGAGGATATCCCGGACGGCGATGGGGCGAACTTCATTTCGGATCCAACGGGGGGCCACCATGGCGGGCAGGCGCTCCGTCAGATAACGCACCATTTCGAAGGAAGCGGAACCGGATCCAATGATGGGGCCGGCACGGAGTTCAGTTACTGGAAGTCCCTGCCCCAGGATCCGGCCCACCTCGGCCCGGCTTCGGAGATGTTCTGAGCGAGTACTCTCATCGTCCCCTGGAAGAAGTCCACCCAGATAGACCAACAGGGGGAGCTCCGAACACGCCGCTACGAAGTTCTGGGCAGCCTCCCGATCTTTTCGGGCGAAATCGGCGCCGCCGTACATAGCGTGGACCAGGTAGTAGGCAACGTCCATCCCCTCCCCCAGGCCTGCCAGACTTTGTGGATCTGAAAGGTCGCCGCGGACCACCTCCACGGAGGATTCCCAGCCCCGACCGCCAAGGCGAGAAGGATCCCGGACCAGAACCCGGACCTCATGGCCCCGTGCCAGAAGGAGAGGCACCAATCGGCCTCCGATGTAGCCCGTGGCGCCAGTGACGAGAATCCTCATGATCTCCCTACCCTGGGCCGTCCCGGAGAATACCAGTGATGAAGGGGAGGAGCTGCTTCTTGCGGCTGACCACGCCGTTCAGTCGGTAGACCTCCCCTTCGTCCAGAGCCGGATAGCTGATGGCCTGGATGATACGATCGGAACCGTTCACCAGGAGGAGGGAATCCTGCTCCTTGATGTCCGTCACCATGAGGGCCACGAAGTCCAGCCGCTCCTCCTCTCGGCTCCGCTCCAGGGCCAGGATGAGATCGTCGGCACGCTTCCAGAACTCTCCGAATCCGATCTCCTCCACCTGTGAGATGGCGAAGCGAAAATCACCTTCCTCGTAGAGTTTCCGGTCCAGCCCGATGACCTCGTCCGGCTCATTCCTACCCACCACCGAGCCGGAAGAGAAGATGATCTCGGCCAGTTCGCTCCCCGTGACACCGCTCAACTCCTCCAACCACACCAGAATCTCCTCGTCCAGCGGAGTGGACGTTGGACTCCGGAGGTTCAGGGTATCGGAGACCAGTCCGCCCATCATGACCCCCGCCATTTCACGGGAGGGCTTGAGGCCTGCCTGCCTATAGAGATCTGCCACGATGGTGCAGGTGGAACCCACCGGACGGTTGATGAAAAGAATGGGATCGGTGGTTCGGAGGTCACCCAGGCGGTGATGATCCACCACTTCCACGATCTCCACCTCCTCGGCTCCGGGGACGGCCTGACTCAGTTCGTTGTGGTCCACCAGGATGATTCGGGTCGAACTGGGCCGGAGAAGGTCTCGCCGGGTGAAGATTCCTACCAGCCGTCCCTCATCAGTGGTCACCATGAACACGGCAGGCCCCATGGTAGCCGTTCGTCGCTGGACATCGGCCACCGTCTCTTCCGGCGAGAATTCAACAGGGGTCTCTGTCAGAACCTTGCTCACCCGGGTGGCCGCCCGGATCGTCCATGCCGTGGTGGCTGAGTCGTAGGGACTGACGATGAGGCTCACCCCCTCGTCCTGGGCCCGCTTCACCACCTTCTCTTCCACCTCCAGTCCCCCGGTCACCACCAGAAGTCGGATCCCCATCTGGATGGAGCGCTCCTGGATATCCCGGCGATCCCCCACGACGATGACGCTCTTCTCCGGATGGATGTACTCCTTCTCGGTGAACCGGTCGAAGGACCGAATGTCCATGGCTCCCACCCGAACGTGGAGCTCTTCGATCCGGTCCGGATTCTCCACATGGAGAACCTGGGCCCTCAGCGCCCCCACGATGGAACCAATGGAGGTGTCCACCCGCCGCATCTCCTTGGCCCGACCCAGGCTGGGCACGAAATAGCGCCCAAGCTGGAATATGGAGATCTGCCCTTGGAGTCGATTCCCCTCCTCCACCACCGGGACCACCTGAATGTCGTTCCGCTCAATGAGTCCCAGGGCTTCGGCGCAGGTGGCATGGGGCGGAACCGTGACCAGGTCGCTACTCATGGCCTCCCGGAGCCGGGGGGTCACATCGCCGATGAAGGGCGGAAGGCCCACACCGAAGTGGTCCAGGATGGCATCGATCCGGGCATTGGAGTTTCCACACCGGGCTGCCTGAAAGGCATCGCTCTGGGTCCGGCGCTTGAGATCGGCGTAGGCCAGTGCGGAGCAGATGGCATCTGCGTCCGGGTTTCGGTGACCGAAGATGAGGGTCGGTTGAGACATGGATTCCGATGAATGCGAACGCGAAGACGAGGCGGCACCTGGCACTGCAGGCCATGAGGTCCCGGTACGCCGTCCTTGCGGGCCGGTTCCCCTTCGACGGAAGTCCGCATCCAGGAACCGGGCGGGCCAGAATCAGGAACCGGGCTGGCGAGGACGGCCGTTTGAAGTCAGTATTCTCTCATGAATCGGGGGCTGCCGTAAGAGTGGCTCGACCGAACAGCACCAGCTCGGCACCCAGCGAATGACCCAGCCAAGGAAATCTTCTCCGTGAGCACAGGAGCGCAAGGAATGATGGAAGCACCCCGACATCTTCGCCGCACGAACCCCCTGGCCCTCCTGGTCATGGTCCTCCTGCTGGCCTGGGGTACCCTGGCCTGCGAAGAGGTGGATGCGCCGGAGTTGGACCCGGACACCCCTGCCGACCTCGTCCTCCTGGACGGCCGCGTCGTGACGGTGGACCCGGCGGTGGGCGAGCACCAGGCCATCGCCGTGCGAGGCGATCGGATCGTGGCCGTGGGCACGACGGAAGAGATCGAAGGCATGGTGGGACCCGACACGGAGGTCGTGCGCCTGGCCGGCCGTCTGGCCATCCCCGGATTCATTGAGGGGCATGGGCACTTCATGGGACTTGGGAATGCCCGCCTGACCCTGGACCTCTCCAGGACCACCAGTTGGGAAGAGATTGTCCAACTGGTTGCCGAGGCGGTGGAGGAGACGCCCCCTGGCGTGTGGATCACCGGCCGCGGATGGCACCAGGAGCGGTGGGACCCGGCTCCGGAAGACACCTATGATGGTGTCCCCACCCACCACACCCTGAGCGCGGTGAGCCCGGAGAACCCCGTCCTCCTGACCCACGCCAGTGGTCACGCCTCCTTCGCCAACGCTCTAGCCATGGAAGCAGCGGAGATCACCGCCGACACGCCGGACCCGGAAGGCGGCACCATCATCCGGGACTCGGACGGGCAGCCCACCGGATTCCTCCGGCAGGCAGCCCAGGGAGCCGCCCGGGCCGCCCACAGTCGGTTCGAAGAAGGGATGACGGAGGCAGAAAGAGAGGAACGGCGGCGTCAGCAGGTAGAGCTGGCCGGCGCCGATGCGCTGGAGCACGGGATCACATCCTTTCACGATGCCGGCTCCGACTTCGCCACCATTGATCTCTTCCGGGAGCTGGCTGACTCCGGCGAGCTCCCCGTCCGGCTCTACGTAGCGATCCGGGGCGAGTCCATGGATTCAATGCGGGAGTCCCTGGATGAGTACCGCATGGTGAACTACGGGAACCATTTTCTGACTGTCCGGGCCATCAAGCGAGCCATCGATGGTGCCTTGGGGACCCACGGGGCTTGGCTCCTGGAGCCATATACCGACAACCCGGAGACTTCCGGCCTTCCCCAGACCGATCCGGAGGACCTCCGGGCTCTGGCAGAGCTGGCCCGGGATCATGGGTACCAGCTCAATACCCACGCCATCGGCGACCGGGGAAACCGTGAGACGCTGAACATCTACGAGGACGTGCTCTCGGTGAACGGAATCATGGAGGATCACCGCTGGCGGATCGAGCACGCCCAACACCTCCATCCCGACGACATCCCCCTGTTCGGTGAACTGGGCGTTATCGCCTCCATGCAGGGGATCCACGGAACCTCTGACGGCCCCTGGGTCGAGCCTCGCCTGGGAGAGGAGCGAGCCCGGACCGGTGCCTACGTCTGGCGTGACCTCATGGACGCAGGAGCGACCATCTGCAACGGAACCGATGTGCCGGTCGAACCCATCTCAGCCATCGATTCCTACTACGCCTCGGTGTCCCGGATGACGGCCGAAGGGTGGCGCTTCTTCCCCGAGCAGGCCATGGACCGGATGGAGGCGCTGGAGAGCTACACGATCAACTGTGCCTACGCCGGTTTCCACGAAGAGCACCTGGGGAGCCTGACCCCTGGCAAGCTGGCCGATATCGTGGTCCTGGATCAGGACATCCTCTCCGTCGAAGAGGAGATGATCCCCGAGACCCGGGTCGATCTGACCATCATCGGGGGGGAGATCCGCTACCGACGCTGAGGTCGGGAGATCGTTTCGACAAAGCAAAGAGGGGGCCGGCATGGTGCCGGCCCCCTCTTTGCACGTCAGATCTGAACCCTGGCCCTGAGGCTGGTTCCTCTCCGCCCCAGCGAAGCTGGAGTCAGATATCCAGATTCCGGACGTAGCGTGCGTTCTTCTCGATGAACTCCCGCCGGGGCTCCACATCGTCACCCATGAGTCGGCTGAAGATGGAGTCGGCGTCGGCAGCGCTCTCCATGGTCACCCGGTAGAGAGTCCGGGAGGAAGGGTCCATGGTGGTGTTCCAGAGCTGATCCGGATTCATCTCACCCAGCCCCTTGTACCGCTGGAGGTTCAACCCCCGGGCTTCCTCCCCCTTCCCGTTGGTCAGACGCTTCACGATCTCCCGGCGCTGCTCCTCCGAGTAGGCGTAGTGCTCCTGCTTACCCTTCCCCACCCGATACAGGGGGGGCTGAGCAATGTAGACGGCGCCGGCCTCGATGAGTTCCCGCATCTGCCGGAAGAAAAAGGTGAGGAGAAGGGTCCGGATATGAGCCCCATCCACGTCGGCATCCGTCATGATGATGATCTTCCCGTACCTGGCGTTTTCCAGGTTGAAGTCATCCCGGATCCCGGTCCCGATGGCCGTGATCATGGCCCGGACCTCATCGTTGGAAAGGATCTTGTCGATCCGAGCACGCTCTACATTCAGGATCTTTCCCTTGATGGGTAGAATGGCCTGAAAGGAGCGATCTCTTCCCTGCTTGGCCGAGCCACCGGCCGAATCACCCTCCACGATGAAGATCTCGGTCATGGAGGCGTCGCTCAGCGAGCAATCGGCCAGCTTCCCCGGAAGGACGCCGCCCTCCAGAGCATTCTTCTTCCGGGCCAGGTCCCGGGCTTTCCGAGCGGCCTCCCGGGCCCGAGCCGCCTGCAACGACTTCTCGATGATGGCCTTGGCGGCCTTCGGGTTCTCGTCCAACCAGATGGCCAGCTGCTCGTTCACGGCAGCTTCTACGGCACCCCGGACCTCTGAATTCCCCAGCTTCGTCTTCGTCTGCCCTTCGAACTGGGGCTCCATGACCCGGACCGAGAGGACACAGGTGAGTCCCTCCCGGACGTCATCTCCGGAAAGGGATTGATCCGCCTTTTTCAGCAGCTTGTTCTTCTTGGCGTAGTCGTTGATGGTCCGGGTCAACGCCGCCTTCAACCCGGTCAGGTGGGTCCCCCCTTCGTGGGTGTTGATATTGTTGACGAAGGTGTGGGTATTCTCCGAGAAGCCGGCATCGTACTGCATGGAAAGCTCGATCTCGGCTTCCGGCTTCTCCACCTCGAAGTAGAGGGGCGGCTCGTGAAGGGGCTGACGCTTCCCCCGGAGGAAGATCACGTATTCGGCCAGGCCGCCATCGTACTGGAAGAGCTCCTCCACAGGCTCCTCCGGACGCTCGTCTCGGAGGAAGATCTCAAGTCCACGGTTCAGGAACGCCATCTCCCGGAGCCGGGAGATCAGGGTCTCCAGGTTGAAGACGGTCTCGGTGAAGATCTCCTCGTCCGGCTGGAAGGCCACACGGGTACCCGTACCCTCTGCCGGACCCAGGTCTTCCAGCTCCTTCTGCTTGATCCCCCGGTGGTATCGCTGGTGCCAGACCCGACCATTCCGCCGCACCTCCACCTCGAGCCACTGGGAAAGCGCGTTCACTACGCTCACGCCCACCCCGTGGAGCCCACCAGAAACCTTGTAACTGGACTTGTCGAACTTCCCCCCGGCGTGGAGGGCCGTCATGGCCAGCTCCACCCCCGGCACCTTCTCGGTGGGGTGGATATCCACCGGAATCCCTCGACCATCATCCACCACCGTCACCGAGTTGTCGGGATGGATGGTCACCTCCACCCGCGAGCAATAGCCCGCCATGGCTTCGTCGATGGAGTTGTCCACCACCTCGTAGACCAGGTGGTGCAGTCCACGGCTGGAGGTAGACCCGATGTACATTCCCGGTCGCTTGCGGACGGCTTCCAGGCCCTTCAGGACCTGGATCTGACCGGAGTTGTACTGGGACTGGTTTGGATCGCTGGATGTGTCGGCCATCAGGACGCTCTCAGAGAACGGTCGAACGGGAGTGCTGCAGACATAGGAATTTAGCGCTTTTCGACTGTTTTTTCCATTCCTCGACCTGGCCGGAGGACAGGCTCGCCAATCTCCCCTCCCAGCGGGGGGCCCCAGCGCAGGCCGCGACCCCGGTCAAGCCGGTCCTGATCCACCGCCGCCTTCTTCGAGGGGGCCCTCCGCCAGGCGGAACACGATGCGCTCGATCCGCTCGACTCCATCCCGACCCGCATTCAATCGAGCCAGGATGTCCCGCTTCATCATATTCAGTTCGCTCATCCAGGCACTGGAGGCCACTTCCACGAAGAGAACGCCTCGAGCCACCCCTGCAGCCCGGGTCACCTCGGCAATCCGGTCCCCCACGGTCTCATCCCAGCGGCTCAGAGCCTCCTGCCCCTTCACTTCCCGGTCCAGACCGTGTTTCTGGAGAAAGCTCCCCAGAGCTTCCCCCAGAGGGGTGGGGCCATGTTCGCCGCCATCCCGACTCATGTCCGGATCCTCCCACCCTGGATCGACCATCGATCCATTCCTCCCCCACGCACGCGCACCTGCTCGTCCCGGGGAGCGGTGAGGATCACCTGCCCCACCGCCGTCCGATTCAAGAGCCCCAGCACCCGCTCAGTCCGGTCCTCGTCCAGTTCAGCCAGGATGTCATCCATGAGTAGGATGGGTTCTCGACCTTTCCGACTTCGAATGGTCTCGGCTTCCAGAAGACGGAGGGTCAGAGCCACACTTCGCCGCTGCCCCCCCGAACCGTACCGACGGACCTCTCGCCCACCATTGCCTTCCCCCAACACCAACGACATCTCGTCGCGATGAGGCCCGATGACGGTGGTACCCTGGCGTTCCTCCCGCTCCCGACCTGCCTTCAGAGCTGCCCTGTAT
>PWWP01000265.1 GCA_003562075.1 Gemmatimonadota bacterium | reverse complement strand
TTGTCCCCGATCGAAAGAGATCCGGAGTTCGGTCCGTGTGACCGTCACCGTGAGCCAATGGCCCCGGTAGCGGAGGCGCATTCGCACATCGGCCAGTTCTTCCGGGAGTTGGGGGTCGAAGCGGAGGACGTCCTTGCTGGTGACCAGACCCGTGTGACCCCGGTGGATCAGATCCACCGTTCCGGCCATGGCGCCCAGGTGGATTCCTTCGGGGGTGGTTCCTCCCTGGATGTCCTCAATGTCGCTGTGGAGCGCCTTCTGCCAGAAAGACCATGCCTTGGCACGGTCGCTTCGGGCCAGGACCCAGGAGTGGACGATCTGGCTCAGGGTGGAGCCGTGGGAGGTCCGCTCCATGTAGTAGTCCACGTTCCGGGCCAGCATCTCCGACGTGAGTTCGTAGCCCATGTGGCGGAAGAGGGCCACCAGGTCCTCCTCGGTGAAGAGGAAGAGGAGCATGAGAACGTCGGCCTGTTTGCTGGCCTTGTAGCGGTTCACGTCATCCCCTTCCGCCTCCAGGATCCGGTCCAGTCGCTGGATTTCTCCATGCTTCTCCTTGTATCCGCTCCAGTCGAACTCCTCCAGATCCTCATAGCCTTCGAACTGGCTGATGATTCCGTCTCCGTGGAAGGGAATGAGGAGTTTCCGGCTCACCTCCTCCCAGTGGGCGACTTCCTGGTCGGTGAGCCCCATCTGGTCCCTCAACTTCTCACTCCGCTCCTGATCCAGAAGCTTCAGGACCTCGCCGGCTTTCCTGAGGCACCATGAAGCCATGACATTCGTGTAGGCGTTGTTGGACAGCCCCGGCGCCTGGCTATGGGGATCGTCGGTGTGGAACTCGTCCGGACCCACCACTCCTTCGATGACGAAGCGCTGGCGTTCCCCATCCCAACGGGCCAGGGAGGCCCAGAAGCGGGCGATCTCCAGGATCATCTCGGCGCCGTAATACGCCAGGAAATCCCGATCAGCGGTCACCTGCCAGTAGGTCCACAGGTTGAACACGATGGCGGCGTTCACATGCCGCTGCAGGTGGGTGGTGTCTGGAAGCCAGCGGCCCGACTTGGGGTTCAGGTGAAGGACCTGGGTCTCCTCTCGGCCGTCACTTCCGCTCTGCCAGGGGAACATGGCCCCCTGGAAGCCTTCCTGGGCGGCCAGCTCCCTGGCCTTGGGTAGGCGCCGGTACCGATACATGAGAAGAGACCGGGCCAACTGGGGAATACGGAGGGCCAGAAGGGGAAAGATGAAGACCTCGTCCCAGAAGATATGACCTCGGTAGGCTTCTCCATGCCATCCCCGGGCGGGGACACCCACGTCCCGGTCGATGGTGTTGGGCGAGACGGACTGGAGGAGATGGAAGATGTGCAGCCGAAGAATGAGCTGGGTCTGGACCTCTCCGTTCCGGAGTTCAATGTCGAAGATGCTCCAAAGGTGCCGCCACCGGGTCTCGTGGGAGCGGAGAAGCTGGGCAAAGCTTCCAGCGCTTCGGATATCCTCCCGAGCGGTCAGGACCGGCTCGGCGATGGCTGGATCGGTGTCGACCCGGATGGAGACGACCTTTTCCACCCGAAGCTCCCGGTTCTCCTGACAGTCCACGAAGATGTGCTGGGCCAGGGACCCTGCGTCCTCCCGGGGTAGACGTCGGGCCGTGGCCGGAGCGTCCTCCAGAAAGAGGCGGGTCCGGGCGGCTTGAGCCATCCTGCGACGGGACTGGCGAGTCCGGGCAGCCAGGTACATCCCGGTTTCCCCTTCCCACCCCTGGGCGGTCACCTCCAGGTGTTTCTGATTCAGCTTCCGGTATCGAGCCACATTGTCGTTGATGACCCTGCCATCCAGTCCGGATCGGATCTCCAGCGTACCGGACCAGTTGAGGGGGCGCAGCCGCCATTCCTGGGCTGCCAGGTGGGGCATCTCCATGTGGACGAGGCGAGTGCTCTGGAGCTCGAATTCCCGCCCGCCCTGGTCCCGGAAGTGAAGGTGACGGGTCAGGGTCCCGTGCCCTACGTGGAGGCGCTGCTCGAACTTGAGGATCTCGACAGAGTCCAGGCTGAACCATTCCCCCCCTTCGACCCGGAAGGTGAGGGGGAGCCAGTTGGGCCAGTTCACCAGGTCTTCGTTCTCGATGATCCGCCCTGAGATCTCCGACTCCATCCGGTTGTAACCACCGGCCAGGTAGGTCCCCGGATAGTGGGGCTCGCCAGCGTCCTCCTCTTCGAAAGCTCCCCGGGTGACCAGGCGGCCGTTCCCCAGGGCGCAGAGGGCTTCCCGCAGGGGCTGCTCCTCTGGCTCCCAGCTCCGGTAGATCAGCTCCCAGCCGTACATCTCCCGTCTGCGAGGCGGAGCTTCGGGCCCGACCGGCGCCTCCAGCGGGGGCAGCCGTTGGACGAGTCGAGCCAGGAAGTCGGCCAGTTCGTCGGTATCATCCAGCTGGTAGGTGGCAAAAGTAGGTTCGTCCGCAGGGGCGATCCGGATTCCCAGCCCCTGGTTTCCGATCACTTCGAAGGCGTCCTCGTCGGTGACGTCGTCGCCGATATAGACGGGCACCACATCCGGGCCGGTGAGCTCCAGCTTCTTCAGGAGCCAGTCCACGGCCCGTCCCTTGTCCCACTCCACATCGGGCTGGAGCTCGAAGATCTTCTTCCCTCCCTTCTTCCGAAGGGTGGTCAAGCCGTCCATGACCTGATCCACTGCCGCCTCGACCTGGTCCACTTGGTCCGCTGCCACCTCCCGATAGTGGACGGCAATGGCAAAGTGCTTCCGTTCTACTCGGGCTCCCTCCACACCGGCCAGCTTCTCTTCCAACTCCTCCTGGGCCTGGTCCAGCTCGGGGAGGCTGCTCTCTGCCTCCTCATAACGCATCCGGAGGCCCTGGGGGCCGGCAATGTCGAAGCCGTGGCTACCGGCGTACTGGATGTCTTCCAGTCCAACCTTCTCCTGGACATCCATGAGGTCCCGGCCGCTCACCACGGCGACGGTGGCCCGCTCGGCCAGCCCCTCCAGGAGATCTCGCATGGTTTCGGAGAGGAGGGCGTCCTCGGGGCGACGCACGATGGGCGTAAGGGTTCCGTCGTAGTCCAGGAAGAGAGCCAGGTGACCCGAGGTCATCCGGTCCAGGATCTCATCCAGGTGGTCCATGGCCGGCCGGGGGAGGTCGCCCTGTCCTTCAGCTGCCTGCCTTCTCTCCACCATGAGGTTGATCTCTCGCAGGTCCTGCACGACCTGGTGCGCGCCGGCTGACGCCAGGTCTCCTTCACCGTGCCGGGCCACACCCACCACCAGACCGAATCCACCGTCCCGGCCGGCTTCTACCCCAGCCACTGCATCCTCCACGACCACTGCCTCTTCGGGCGCCACCTTCAGTCGGCGGGCGGCCTCCAGAAAGACATCTGGAGCCGGCTTACCGGGAATCTCCAGTTGGGCCGCGTCCACCCCATCGATACGAGTATCGAAGAGGTGGGTCAGACCGGTGGCCTCCAGGATGGCCGCTCCATTTCGACTGGATGTGATGAGACCCAGGCACAGGCCTGCCTCGCGCCACGTCTCTATCTGTTCCACCGCATCCGGAAACGCCTCGGCCCCTTCCTCCTCCAGGAGCCTCTGGAAGCGTTCGTTCTTCCGATTGCCCAGCCCGCAGACCGTATTTTCTCCCGGATCGTCATCCGGGGTGCCCCGGGGGATCTGGATGCCCCTGGATGCCAGGAAGCTGGCTGCTCCGTCATAGCGGGGTTTCCCATCCACGTACCCCCGGTAGTCAGCCTCGATGTGGAAGGGCTCGTAGGCGCGACCCTCTGCCTCCTGAAGCTCCTCCAGGAAGGGATCGAACGTCTCCTTCCAGGCCCGGGCGTGGAGGTGGGCTGTCCGGGTGACCACACCATCCATGTCCAGGATGACGGCTCTGAATCGACGCTCGCTCATTGATCTCCAGCCAATCAGTTGGAAAGTAGACGAGCCCGGATCGGGCCCTCCCATGTATCCCCCTGCGTCACGTGCCTTGTTCCGAAGGCCCGGCCTTCCCCCTGGTCAAGCATCCAGCCCATGGGCCATGGAAGGTGCCGGTCGGTGTTGCCGGAGATGGGTTGGCCCAGGTCCGGGTCGGAGGTGGGGGGGCGATACCCCGTCGTTCAGGGGCTCCCGGGCGCTGGCTTGCCCGGGCGGCTCCTTACAGGCAATCTTTTCCTCTGCTGTGGGGCCGGAGTCCATCCGGCTCCCTTCCGGTGTTTCCTCAGCCCCCTGCTTATGCTACGACCCAGGCTTCAACCCCCGTCCGGTGTCCTCTGCGGCCTCTTGGCGCTTCTGGCCGTCTCGCCCTCAATCCTCCAGGCCCAGACCCAGGCCCAGGCCTTCACAGGTGCCACCATCATTCCCATCAACGCTGCCCCCATCGAGGGTGGGGCGATGGTGGTTCAGGATGGTGTGATCACGGCGGTGGGCGTCCAGGGAGAGGTGGACATCCCTGCCGATGCCCGGGTCCACGACGCCTCAGGAAAGGTCCTCATGCCCGGTTTCGTGGATACCCACTCCCACATTGGCGGCGGGGACGGAGGAGATCGGTCGGCTCCCATCCATGGGGACGTGCGGATTCTGGATGCCTTGGACGCCCGGCACGACCGGATTCGTACGGCTCGGGCGGGTGGAGTGACGACGGCCAACGTGATGCCGGGGTCGGGGCTTCTCATGAGCGGCCAGACGGCCTATCTGAAACTTCGGGATGGCCGCACCATCTACGATCTCCTGGTCTGTGAAGATGTGAACACGGAGATCTGCGGAGGGATGAAGATGGCCAACGGCACGAATCCCCTGGGAGCTTCGCCCATGCCCCAGACGCGGGCTCGCTCCGCCGCCCTGGCTCGTAGCAAGTTCCTGGAAGCTCAGGATTATGCCGCCCGGATGGAGGCGGCCCAGGAGGACTCGGATCGGAGGCCGGCTCGGGACCTGGAGATGGATGCCCTGGTGGAGATTCTGGAAGGCCGGCGGATCGTCCACTTCCACACCCATCGTCATGACGACATTCTGACCGCCATCCGGCTGGCGGAGGAGTTCGGGTTCAGGGTGGTCCTCCAGCACGTGAGCGAAGGGGAGCGGGTGGCTGCCGAGATCGCTGCTGCCGGCGTACCTGCCTCCATCATCGTCATCGATGCTCCAGGGGGAAAGCTGGAAGCAGTCAACCTGACCTTCGAGGCAGGAGCGGCCCTGGAGGCTGAGGGTGCGGATGTAGCCTTCCACACCGATGATCCCATCACCGACTCCCGGGTCTTCCTTCGCTCTGCTGGACTGGCGGTCCGGGCCGGTATGTCGCGGGAGGCGGCCCTGGAGGCCCTGACCCTGGCTGGGGCGCGGATGATGGACCTGGACGATCGCCTGGGTTCGTTGGAGGTGGGGAAGGACGCTGACTTCGTGGTGCTTTCCGGCGACCCCCTGAGTGTCTACACCCGAGTGGAGGAGACCTGGATCGATGGTGAGCGGGTCTTCGACCTCAGCGATCCGGTGGATCGGGCATATGCCGTAGGTGGATACGGGGTCTACCAGGTGGGTGGCAGTACGGGCCAGATGGGTGGGGAGGTGCACTGATGAAGACCATGAAACGAGTCGTTACCGGAGCTGCACTCCTGGTCCTGGCTGGAGCCTGGGCACCCTCGATCCAGGCCCAGATCGCCGTCCGGGGAGAGGTGGTCCACACCGTCTCAGGTGAACCCATTCAGGACGGGGTGGTCCTGGTGGGAGCCGACGGCGTCATTGAATCCGTGGGGCCGGCGTCAGAGGTCCAGGTCCCCTCGGGATACGAGTTGCACGAGGCTGCCGTGGTCACCCCGGGGCTGGTGGATGCTCGCAGCGTCGTGGGGTTGGCAGGCCACCTGAACCAGCCCCATGACCAGGACCAACTGGACACGTCGGGGGCCGTACAGCCCGAGCTTCGGGCCGTCGATGCCTACGATGCCAGGGAAAGGCTGGTGGGGTGGGTGCGGGAGCTGGGTACGACCACCCTCCACACGGGCCACGGCCCAGGCGCTCTCATGAGTGGCCAGACCATGGTGGTGAAGACCCGGGGCGACAATGTGGGAGAAGCGGTGGTGGATTCGGTCACCATGGTTGCCATGACCCTGGGGCCTGATGTGAGTCAGGCCGTCTCCGGTGCGCCTGGCACACGTTCCAGGGGGGTCGCACAGCTTCGCCAGGAGTTCATCCGGGCACAGGAGCACCAGGCCCGGGGACAGGCTGAGGAAGGGAATGGAGGTGGGGACCGGAATCTTCGGATGGAGATTCTGGCCCGAGTCCTGGATGGTGAGGTGAAGGCCCTGGTAACGGCCAATCGGACCAGCGAGATCCTGGCGGCTCTCCGCCTCAAGGAGGAGTTCGGTCTCGATCTCGTTCTGGACGGCGCTGCCGAGGGATATCTGGTGGCGGATCGGATTCGGGAAGCCGGAGTTCCCGTCGTGGTTCACCCGACCATGGCCCGGCACCAGGGTTCCATGGAGCATGCCACCTACGAAGCGGCGACTCGCCTGACGGAGGCCGGAGTGCAGGTGGCCATGCAGACCGGATTCGAAGGATACGTTCCCAAGACCCGCGTCCTCCTCTTCGAGGCAGGGATGTCGGTGGCCTACGGGATGGATTTCGACTCGGCACTGGCTGCCGTCACACTGGAATCGGCCCGGGTCATCGGGATGGATCACCGGGTTGGATCCCTGGAACCGGGCAAGGACGGCGACCTGGTCCTCTTCAACGGTGATCCCTTCGAGTACACCAGTCAGGTTTGCACGGTGATCATCGAAGGGGAGGTGGTGAGCGACAGCTGCAGGTAAAGGTCGCCCAGCTCAGCCCAACGCCCACCGACCGAGAGACCCCCGCCGGCCGTAGGCTCTCCTTCTGAGCAGCCAGGCGGGGGCACAGGGGGTTGGGTGGGCGGCGCCGGGGAGTTGAAGGGGGGACCGGTGGCGGGCGGATCCGATCGGCCGGTGAATCCATCCGGTCGTCGGTTGCGTATCTTTCAGTATGATCCTCTTCACCCTTCTCCTGATCCTGTCAGGCCCCCTGGAAGGTCCGGGTTTCCTTCCGGGGGCTTCAGACCCCGAGTTCTCCTCTGGCCTCCGGGCTTCCGCGCCCGGAAGTCACGTAGGCATGGAGCGCTGCGAAAGCGTGGGTCCAGGGGTCCTGGACTGTGGGGCCGGTTTGCCGGACTGGCCCGATACCGTCCCTTCATTCAGCCCGGCCGAGGAAGGGCTGGAGGAGCTCCTGCAACGGGCCCGGGAGGCCCGGGGGGGCACGGCTCTGGGTATCGAGAGCTATGAAGCCCGCGTCTGGGAGCGGATGGAGGTGGGGTTGACCGGAAGCCGGTTTCGGCGGCTTCGGACCCTGTGGGAGGAGGAAAGGGCGGCTTCTCTTCGATGGCAGGCGGACGGGGATCGCTATATCCGTTGGGAGGGAGCCCGTCAGGCCAGCCCGGTGGCGGGTCTCCGCAGCGACCAGGACGAGGCGCTGGGAGAGGCCCTTACCCGGACCCTTTCGAGGATGAGCGGAGGGAACGCGCCTGTTTTTCATGAGCCTGGCGGCGACCGGATCCTCTTTGGATCCGAACAGTGGGCGCTGCACCCGCTGGCGGACACAGCCGACGCCCATTACCGCTACTCCCTGGGCGATACTCTGCGGGTGACCCTGCCTCCTGATGCCCGGACCATCGCCCTGGCCGAGGTTCGGGTAGCGCCCCGGCGTGCCGACCCCCGATTGGTGGCCGGATCCCTCTGGTTCGATCTGGCTTCAGCCGAATTGGTACGGGCCGCCTACCGCCCGGCTCGGCCCATCCGTGTGGGAACCGATTTCTCGGATGAATCGGATGGTGATCCTCCGCCCCGGTTCCTCCGGTCCATCCAACTGGAGATTCGCCAGGTGACGGTGGACTACAGCCTGCAGGAGATGGAGTGGTGGTTGCCTCATCGGTTTGCCCTGGAGGCTGAGCTTCAGGCCGGCCAGTTGCTGCAGATCCCGGCAGTCATAGAGTGGCGGATGGACGGCTATCGAGTAAACCAGGACCCCACTCCCGAGCTGGTTCTTCCCGAAGCGCCCGAGGGATGGACCCGGACGGAGTTGATGGCCCGGGATCGGCGGGAGGGAGCGGAGGAGGGAGATTCGGTACAGGTGGTGACTCTGGTCCCGCCGCTGGAGGAACTGCATAGCTCACCCCTGATCTCGCCCGTGGATCGGGTTCAGGAGGGATCAGGGCCATGGTCTGGGTTCACAGAAGGAGAGTTGGCGGCGTTCCGAGCTGAGCTCGATCAGATCATGCCACCAGCCACCGCCTTTTCGCCTCGACTGTCCTGGGGACTGGAGGATGGTCTTCTCCGCTATAATCGGGTGGAGGGACTCGGCGCTGGATTAGCCGGCGAAGTGCCACTGATGCCGGGTTGGTCAGGACGGGTGGAGCTTCGGACGGGCGTAGCTGACCGGGTGCCGGGAGGTGAGTTGCGTATCCGGCGAGGGGGGCCGGGCCGGTATGTCGAGCTGGGAGGATTCCGACGGCTCACCCACACCTCCGACTGGGATGACCCACTGGGCTTCACGTCTTCCCTGTCTTCTTTGCTATTCGGGAGCGATCACGGGGAGTACTACCGGGCCCACGGGGTGGAGCTGGGGGTCCGCCAACCCATGGGGCGTGGCCGACTCACGGGCCGACTCTTCGTGGAGGGTCACCGGTCGGTGGAGCGGAACACCGACTTTCATCTACAGGGACTCTTCAACGATGATACGCTCCGCGTGAACCGGTTGGCGGAGGAAAGCACATGGGTCGGGGGCGCCGTCCAGCTCCGGGGCCATGTGGACCGCCTTTCAGGGGACTTGACCACCTTCGGATCTCTGGGCACTGAGGTGGCCTGGGGCAGCGGAGCCAGGTATCAGCGGGTCCTGGGATCAGGCGGACTCATTCGCCGGTTCGGAGGATTGGAAGCCGGGGTGGAGGTAGGCGCGGGAGGTGGATGGGGAGATCTGCCTCCACAGCGGGAGTTCTACCTGGGAGGGACCTCATCCCTTCGGGGCGTTCGCCCTGCTTCAGTGGTCGGCGAGAGCTTCTGGTTCTCTCGGTTGGAAATCGCTCGCACCCGCCCCGCGGCTCGCCTGGCCTTGTTCGGGGACCTGGGGTGGGCCGGATCCCGAGCGGACTGGGGCTCGGGCCGGCCGGAGAGGGCGGTGGGTGCAGGCCTGTCCGTCATGGACGGATTCGTGCGAGGGGACCTGGCCCGTCGCCTGGGTTCGGATGGGGGCTGGAGGATGCATTTCTACCTGGACGGGATCCTCTGAGCTGGACTCAGCCCCATGGTCTGTTGGAGATGGCCACCGAGCCTCCTTGGGGGGAACGTTTCCCATTTTGGCGTGTCTGGTTGTTGTACCCATTTTTCTTCTTCGCAGAGGCCGACGCGAGCCATGACTACGCCGGATCCCGTGACCCAGGACGCTGCCATCACCCAGCCCCGGATCTTCCTCTCCACGGCAGCTCGGGAGCGGATTCGGGAGATGCTGGTGGAAGAGGAGTTGGAAGACGAAGGGGGATTGCGGATTTCCGTCCGCCCCGGAGCCGGATGCTCAGGTCGACCCAACTACAGTATGGTGCTGGAGTTGGAGCCGAATCGTGACGACACGATCCTGAGCGGCGGTGGGATCCGGATCTTCCTGGATCCCACCAGTGCCTGGGCTCTGGACGGGCTACGGGTGGACTTCGTGGACTCACCGGGCATGGGGTCGGGCTTCGCCTTCCAGGATCCGAGGCGCCAGGGGGGGCGAGCTTGTTGAGTCGGTCCCGATTCCAGACAGTAGTCCTGACAGCGTGTCTTCTCCTCCTTCCTGCTGAGGCTCTGGCCCAGACCGGGGCGGATTATCCCGGTGAGACCGACATCTCGGTGCCCATGGAGATCCCGAGAGTGGACGGCTCGATCCAGATCGACGGAGTTGTGGACGAGCCTGCCTGGGACGAGATCGATCCCCTCCCTGTGACCATGTTCGTCCCTGTCTTCCAGGGACAGCTGACCGAGCGCACCGAGATCCGGGTCGCCCACGACGACGAGTACCTCTACGTTTCCGGGCGTCTCTACGACTCGGACCCTGATGGGATCCGGACCAATACCTTCTACCGGGACCAGTACAGCGGGGATGATCTCCTGGCCGTAGTGGTTGATAGCTACAACGATCGGGAAACGGCCCTCTGGTTCACCACGAATCCGGCAGGCACCCGGACGGACCGGACCGTCTCCAATGACGGGGTCTTCTCTGGTGGGTCCCCCATGAACTTCGATTGGAACGCCCACTGGGACGTGGCGACTTCCCAGACGGAGGAAGGGTGGTTCGCCGAGTTCCGGATCCCGCTTTCCACCCTGGGCTTCCAGGTCGTGGATGGGCGGGTCACCATGGGACTCATCGTGTATCGCTTCATTGCCCGAAAGAATGAGCGGCACATTTTCCCGGCCATCAGCCCCCGGTGGGGTGGGCTGGCCTTTGCCAAACCCTCCCAGGCCCAGCGGATCGTCATGGAGGGGGTGGAGGAAGCCCGGCCGCTCTACGTGACTCCATATTCCCTGGGCGGATTCAATCAGGTTCCGGAGTGGAGGGAGCCTGCCTCCGGTGGGGCAGGATGGGAGTCGGAGGCGGATCCGACCACCGAGGTGGGATTGGATGTTCAGTACTCTCCCCTGCCCAACCTGAGCCTGGACCTGACTGTGAACACGGACTTCGCTCAGGTGGAGGCCGATGACCAGCAACTCAACCTGACACGATTCCCTCTTTTCTTTCCTGAAAAGCGGCAGTTCTTCCAGGAGCGCTCGTCCACCTTCCAGTTCGCCACCGGTGGGGGCTCAAATCGTCTCTTCCACAGTCGACGCATCGGGCTGGAAGGAGGCGAGATCGTCCGGATCTATGGTGGCGGACGGGCCGTGGGGAGGATCGGTGGTACCGATTTCGGGGCCCTCAGTATGCAAACGGCTTCAGGAAACGGGAGGTCCTCTGAGAACATGGGTGTGGTCCGGGTCAGTCAGGAGGTTCTGAATCCCTATTCCTCCGTCGGGGCCATGGTCACGTCCCGAGTGGGATCCGGGGCAGGGGACAACCTTGCCTATGGGCTGGATGGAGTGCTCCGGCTCATTGGCGACGAATGGCTGACCGTTCGTTGGGCTCAGAGCTTCGATGATCGTGTGGACGAGGAGTCGGTGTTGGAGGCGGGAACCCTGCAGGCCCGCTGGGAGCGAGTCCAGGACGAAGGGGTCTCCTACTGGGGTGAATTCATCCGCGTGGGTCGGGACTACAGACCCGGGTTGGGATTCCAGGATCGAGTGGGCGTGCGTTCGCTGGGAGGACGCCTTCAGTACAAGCGCTTCATGGATGCCGAGTCCCCCCTCCGATCCGCCACTGGGCAGGTCACCAGCCGGCATTTCCATCGGACTCAGGACGGAACAGCTCAGTCCCGATCCATCGAACCTGAGGCCAGTATTGAGTTCAAGGGTGGCACTACCATCCGGCTGAGCGCAGATTCGCGGTTCGAGAGCGCTCGGGCCGACTTCGTGGTTGCCGGGACCGAGATCCCGGCTGGAGACTACTGGTTCCACCAGGGTGAGGCTCAGCTTCAGCTTCCCAGGAGCCAGGAGTTCCGGGGGGAGTTTGCTGCGTCAGCCGGGAGCTTCTTCGATGGCCAGCGGGTGGGAATCGCCCTGGGCCCGACCTGGAACCAGTCCAAGTACCTGGAGTTGGGGGGAGGGTACGAGGTCAACTATCTGGATTTTCAGGACCGGGAGTTCAGCACCACGGCACACCTGGCTCGCCTTCGGGTGCAGGTGGCCCTGAACACCCAGATTTCCTTCAGCACGCTGGCTCAGTACAGCAATGTGGCGGAACTGACGACGATGAACGCCCGTTTCCGCTATCACTTCCGGGAGGGCACCGACCTGTGGATCGTCTTCAACGAGGGGATCCACATGGATCGGCACACGCTGGGTGAACCCGTTCTTCCTCGTTCCGCCGGCCGGAGTCTCATGGTCAAGTACACCCACACAGTGGGGCTCTGAGCCGGCGTCGCAGGCGTGAACGAATCCAGCAGCAGAAAGACCGGCGCGTTCAGTTTCTCTGGCGCAAGCCATGGAGCCTCACCTGGGAAACCTTCCGTGTCCAGCCCTCCGGGTCCCGCTGAATCGAGATCCGAGTCGAGAACGGTAAGCTCGACCGATGGAGTCCTCTTGGCCTCGGATCGGTTCACTGACGTCGGACTCCTGGTGCTGACGTTGATCTGGGGGAGCAACTTCGTCGTCGTGAAATGGGTCCTGGATTCGGTAGGCCCCCTGGCATTCAATTCCCTCCGCTTTCCTCTGGCCTGTCTGGTCCTCTGGGCCGCTGTCCGTTGGACGGGTCGCCTGCCTGTACCACGTCGACAGGACCTTCCTGCGCTGGCCGGACTGGCCGTGCTGGGGAACGTGGCCTATCAGCTCTTCTTCGTCTACGGTGTGGACGGAACCCGGGCCGGAAATGCGGCTCTTCTCCTGGCCACGGTCCCTGTCTGGGCCCTCCTCCTGGCTACGATTTCCCGGGAGGGCTCACTGGACCGGACGGTATGGATGGGTGTGGGGCTCACCCTTGGAGGAATGGCTCTCATGGTGGTGGGGGGAAACAAGGGTGTGGGGATTGACGGGGTCAGCCTCCGGGGCGACCTCCTCATGGTCCTGGCCGCAGTGAGCTGGGCCAGTTACACGGTTGGTTCCCGTCGCCTCATCCTTCGGTACGGTGCGCTTCCAGTCACGGCTTGGACCCTTTGGGGAGGCTCAGCCATCCTCGTGCTCATTGGGATTCCGGAGTTGGCCCGGACGGATCTGGCTCGGTTGAGCATGGGGGTCTGGGGGGCCGTGGTCTTTGCAGGGGCCTTTGCACTCGGGGTCGCCTACCTCATCTGGTACCGGGCTGTTCATCGATTGGGGAGTGCCCGGACGTCCGCCTTCATGAATCTGGTGCCGGTGGTGACCCTCCTCCTGGCCTGGGCTTTCCTGGGTGAGCGCCCGGCTGGACTGCAGGTCATGGGTGCCGCCGTGATCATCGGTGGAATCGTGTTGGTTCGCTGGGGCTGGATGCTGGGACGGCGGGCTCCGTCGAGCCCTGGTCGGACGCGGTGACGGAAAGGCGAAACCAGGAGCTGTGAAAAAACGGAAGGGGCCGCCACGGTTCGTCGTGGCGGCCCCCCCGGGTCTCATGAGGTCGTGGTATTGGGACGGATCAACCTTCTGCCTCTACCGTGAGCTCGGCGCTCCCCGAAGCCTGGCCGCTTTCAGCGGTGATGGTGGCTGTCCCGACTCCCACTGCCTCCACCACGCCTTCCTCATCGACGGTGGCGACATCCTCGTCGTCGGAGCTCCACGTCACCTCCGCATCGGCGATGATTTCGTCGTCCTCGTCAAAGACGGTGGCTTCCAGCGCTATGGTCTCCCCAATCTCTTCCAGGAGAGCCTCCTCGGGGGTGATCTCCACGGCTGCAGGGGTGGGGTCGGGTGGCGGATCGGTGGGGGAGCCGTTGTCGTCACAAGCGGCCAGTCCAAGAAGGCCCACCAGGGCCAGTGTTCCCAGTCTACGTGAGAGTGAACGTGTCATCCTACTGCATCCTCCATCTTCAGGTTGGGAGCAGGAGTTGGCCGGATCCACGTTGGGCGCCGGCTCCATGTACGGAGGGGAAACCGGGTCGCTCCATCCCATGATGAAAGCGCCTTTGGAGGCCCTCCTTACCGACCTGCTCGAGTTGATTCGTCAGGAGAACGAGTTGGGCGGAGGGGTTGTGACAATTCATCCCGGTCGCTCTCTTTGCCAGATACTTCCAGCCGCGTTGCCGAAGGACCCTGGGTCCTCCGTGTCACCGGTCTGACGGGCCCTTGAGTGATGCCCGACCTCAACCCGACTTCAGCTTTCGGTCTCAATGCGAATACTGGTTGTGGATGACGATCCCCTGACCCTGGAGGTGCTATCAGCTCGCCTGGAGGGCTGGGGTCACCAGGTCGTCACTTCCCAGGACAGTGAGGCGGCGTGGGCTCGTCTGGAGGGTGGAGCATCTCCCCACATGGCCATCCTGGACTGGATGCTTCCGGGGATGTCGGGGTTGGATCTCTGCCGCAAGGTGAGAGAACGATCCGGCCCCTACATGTACATCCTTCTCCTCACGGGCCGGACCGGACGGGAAGATGTGCTGGAAGGGTTCGAGGCCGGCGCTGACGACTACCTGACCAAACCCATCGACTGGGGGGAGTTGGAGGCCCGGCTCCGAGCTGGCGAGCGAATCGTCAACCTTCAGAACGAGTTGATCGATGCCCGGGAGGCGCTCCGAACCCAGGCCATGCAGGACCCGATGACGAAAGTCCTGAACCACGGTGCCATCATGGAGGCCCTGGATCGGGAGGTGGATCGAGCACATCGGGAGAACCATCCCCTGGCCCTGATCCTTTGCGACCTTGACCGTTTCAAGCGGGTGAACGATCGATATGGCCACGTGGTGGGTGACAAGGTACTGAGGGAGGTTACCCGCCGGCTCCGAAACTGCCTGAGGTCCTACGACGCCCTGGGGCGGTATGGGGGCGAGGAGTTCCTCATGGTCCTCCCCAACATCGACCACGACAACGCCGCCAAGCTGGCGGAGCGGATCCGGGTTGCCGTCTCCACCGAGCCTTTCCGTGTGGATTCACTCGAGATCCAGGTGTCCCTCAGCCAGGGACTCATCACGTGGACGGTTCCCACCGGGATTCCGGCGGAGCGACTCATCCAGGCAGCGGACCGGGCCCTGTATGCTGCCAAGGACGCCGGTCGGAACCGGGTCCGCTGTGTACGATTTGATCCGGGCGATTCGGATTCGGTGGAGGAATGCCCCTCTCCTTCTTCTGGGTCTGACCAGGACAGGTCTGGTTGAGGCGGGCGCAACCGATTGAAGCGGGCGCGACCGAGGAATGACCTCCCCCTCTGAGCCCTGAGTCCGACTCCCCCTGGATCAGCTTCCCACCGTGGAGTGGGAAGGCTTGCGGAAAAGCGCGACATTCGGGTGGGGATGTTCCACTGACCACCCGAACTCCTGGGCAATCCAGGCCATGGTCCGGTGGGAATAGAGGACGACGTGGGTCGGGTCTCGAAGGTAGTACCAGCTCTCCAGCTTCGTGTCGGCTTCCATCATGTCGGTCATGACGCCCAACCATCCCCCGGGGCGGAGGAGACGGTCGAATGTCCTGAATTCCCCGGCCGGATCGTAGAAGTGCTCCACCGTCTCGGTGCAGGTGACAAAATCATAGCGTTGCGCGAGAGGTGCGGGATCGGGAGCGAAGAACGGGTCGTAGACGGCGGTGGAAAATCCGGCCTCGTTGAGCATGGCTTGCAGTGCCGGACCGGGTCCCGCGCCATAGTCCAATCCCTTTGCGCCTTCCGGTAGCTTCGACACCAGTGGATCGAAGAGGCGGGAGAGGAAGGCTCGGTATCGAGGGTCGTCGGGATGGTTGTCGTGGGTTTCGTAGCGGGCTAGCTCGGAAGCTGAATCCAGCCGCTGCTCCGGTAGAAGAAAGACCATCTGGCAACGGGAACAGGCCCAGTAGTCCCGTCCATGGAGGTTGGCTCGAGGGGCCGTCTGGTCCGAAGCACAGAGCGGACAGGGGATGGGGCGCAAGTCCATGGTCGACGGTCGAGAGGCATGAGGCGGAGAAAGGTAGCGGAGGCAGAACCACAAGCTGATCCAGGGAGAGAGGGATGTCCAGAGAGGAAGAGAGGGCAGGAGAAGGAAGGGAAGGAGAGGTGCTGCGGGGCGTGGGCAAGGGAACGCTCTCGGTCTGGGCCGGGGAGACGGACGAATTCCCCTACGGTGCCACGGTTCCTCCGGTGGTCCACGGCGTCACCTTCGCCTACGACGATATGGCGGAGTGGGAAGGAGTGGCGTTGGGGAAGCTGGAAGGGCACATCTATTCCCGGAACACCAACCCCACCGTGTCAATCTTCGAGGAGAAGATGCGGCGGCTCGAAGGGGCCGAGGCAGCGACCAGCTTCAGTTCGGGAATGGCAGCCATCAGCAATACTCTGGCCGCGATCCTGAAGGCCGGGGACCGGGTGGTGGCGATTCGGGACACCTATGGAGGGACGAATCGCATTTTCCACGATTTCCTCCCTCGACAGGGGGTAGAGGTCGCCCTTTGTGACACCACCGATTTCGAGGCCCTGGAAGAGGAGATCGGGAAGGGGTGTCGAATCCTCTATCTGGAGAGCCCCACGAACCCGACGCTGAAGGTACTGGACCTGCCCCGACTGGCCCGGGCCGGTCGGAAGGCCGGGGCTGTGGTAGTTGTGGACAACACCTTTGCCACCGCCCTCAACCAGCGACCCCTGGAGATGGGAGCCCACCTGGTGGTCTATTCGGCCACGAAGTTCATCGGCGGACACTCGGATGCCATGGGGGGGGCCCTTTGCGGGGAGGCTGATCTGGTCCGTCAGGTCTTCGAATACAGGGAGATCACGGGAGCATCCCTGGCACCCATGTCGGCCTATCTCTTGATCCGGGGGATGAAAACGCTGGAGCTGCGGATTGAAAGGCAGAACCGAAACGCCATGACAGTGGCTCGGTTCCTCCAGGATCATCCAGGGGTGGATGAGGTCTTCTATCCAGGGCTGGAAAGCCACCCTGGACACGAACTGGCACGCGCGCAGATGGACGGTGGGTATGGAGGCGTCCTGAGCTTCTCGCTCAAGGGCGATGGGGAGGAGGTGGACCGTTTCCTGGGGCGCTTGCGCCTGGCCCATCGCGCCGCCAGCCTGGGATCGGTCGGTACCCTGGCCGGTCCTCCTCGTACCACCAGTCACGTAGAGCTCACCGCTGCCGAGCGGGCCCGGGCGGGAATCCCTGAGAGCCTCATCCGGTATTCGGTGGGGATTGAGAACCAGGAGGACCTGCTGGCAGACCTGGCCCAGGCGTTGAAAGACCGTTGAAGTACAGGGTCCGGCACTTCTTCAACGGCCCTTTGGCGGTCCATTGAGGACAGGAGCAAGCGTGGGTGGGGTTGCAGCCTCGCACTGATTGCGGGAGTGGCCGGAGGGAGTGCATATTTTTCCTATGTGTCGGCCCCCATCTTCTGCCTGATCACGGGTACGAGGGTCGGAGGCTTCTACCGGAGCCGGATATGAGGACGAGCTGGATGCTTCCCCTGCCTCTTCTGGCCTCAGTCTGCCTCGTTTTTTGGGCAGGGAACCAGGAGGCCGCCGCCCAGACCCAGAATGGCCTGGGAGAGGGCACCGTCCATTTGGGTGAGCGGTTCGCTCTGGAGTTGGATCGCCCGGGGGTGGTGCGCCCCGAGGTGGATCTCTCGCTCTTTCCTCCTCAGGAGCAGGTTCGCCGCGTGGTGGGGGAGCGACTGCAGGGAGACCTCCAGGCCATGGAGTCGTTTCGCCCCGGTTATCCCTTCTGGCAATATGTCTTCACCATTCCGGACGGCTCGGTAGCCTTCGGGAGTGGGGAAGATGGGCGACTCCTGGCCGTGTTCCCGGCTCGAGGCGACTGGCACAGAACCGGGCGCTGGGAGGATCCTCAACTCAACCGGGCGCTGGACGGACGGAGGCTCGAGGCCGGGCTCACAGCCCGGCGGGAGCAGGTGGTGGAGATCCTGGAGCCCTCGGTGGGACCGGTCATCCATAACGCCACCCGGGGTCGCTTTCTCATGCCCAACGCTCGACGGTACGGCGGCTTCCTTTCCGAGTGGAGCCTGATCTACGAGCGGTTCGGTGTTCCCGGCGAGTTGGGATTGGCTCAGGCTATACTGGAGTCGGGTTTGAACGGAACCATCCGTTCGGAAGCTCGAGCCATCGGCTTCTGCCAATGGCTACCTGCCAACTGGAACCGGATGAAACGGCTCTCCCCCCACGAGATCGAAGGGCACAACCAGACCACACAGGCCCCTTACTGCGCCGCCTACCTGACCATCCTGGCCACGAAGTATGGGAGTTTCATCCCGGCCCTCTCGGAACACCATGCCGGGGGGACGAACGTAGGTCGCACGGTCATCAACGGCGTGCGGTTGGGTGGGGAGGATGCCCGAGAGCAGTATCTGGTGGGATCGGAATTCGCACGGGACCTCCGGGCCATCAACTCCCGGCGCTTCAGGGACGTGGTTCGAACCTACGGGCCCAGGTCCTTCCTGTATTCCGAAATGGTGTTCGGAAACACCTACAACGTGACGAACCTCCGGGAGACCATTCACCAGGAGCGGATCTACGCCATGCGCGCTCCACGGAACATCTCCATCGACGAGGTGACCCGGCGGACCGGGCTGTCCGTGGACGAGGTGAGACGATTCAATCCTGCGCTTCTTCGGCAGGTCCCCCGGAGTGCCACCCTCTACCTTCCCACCTACATCTCCGATTTCGGAGCAGACGTCTCCTTCTGGCACCGAGAGGCGGATCCGGGATTTGCGGAGGTGCTGGCGGAATTCCTTCGCCTGGATGCGCCCATGGACGTGTGGGAGGATCCATCCTTTGCCCCGGTGCTCCGTGAGTTCCGGAGTCGCTTCCAGGCCACCAACTCGGAGGAAGGCACGGTCATGGCTACCGTCCTGGGGTACGTCATGGATGAGATGTATACCAGCCGCCGCGCTGAGATTCTCCGGGAGTTTCGGACGGCCCCGGAAATCCATCGACTGGTGGAGGAAGGGATCCGGGAGCGGGAGGCTGCTCGCTCTCCTGTATCGGCCATCGCCCGCTGACCTGGAGCTGAAGCGCCCATCTGGGGCGAAGTTCCCCCGATGGCTCAGAAGCTGAAGAGTCGGGTGAGTTTGGCGCTGACGACGCGCTCCATGACCTGGTTGGAGCCCATCTCTCGCCTTTCGGTCAGCACCAGGAAGAAGTCGCTGAGGGGGGCGTGAATCCAGTTCAGCCGGATGTTCGTGATCAGTTCGTCGGTGGCTTCATTGTACTGGATGAACGTGCTGGTCAGGAAACGGGTGGAGTGGAGGTAGCGGAAACGGGCTCCATAGACATCGGCGGTGAAGGAATCCGCGCCAGGAAGATCGATGCGGTTGTGATCCGCCTCCAGGTCCAGGAGGAAGTGCTGGGAGGGACGCCAGAGGACACTTCCCCCCAGAGAGAAGCGGTCTCCCCCGTAGAACTCCCCCCCGGTAACACCGGCTGAGGCCGAGAAGGACCGGGCCCGGCTCGAGCTGAAGTCCAGCTCTGCCTCCCGAAAGGTGTACCGGCCGGGATCGATGGTCACCCCCCTGAGCGTGAAGGGGAACTGGATCCATTCGAACTGCTCTCGGATCAGGATGGAAGCATCGCTTCCATCTCGGAAGTCCACGTCCAGACCTCCGGTGAGCGTCCGGGTCTCTCGGACCCCTTCCAGATTACTGAAGTGATCCACCTCCATGTACGGGTTCAGCTCCTGGACCAGGGGCCAGGACACCCGGGGTGTGATCCCCAGAGTGCCGTAACGGTGGTGGATGCCGTTCCGCTGGACAAATCCCACCCCGGGCTCGAAGTCGTCTCCGATGCGTCGGTAGAGGGCCATGGCTTCCCAGAAGGGATTTCGCCAGCGAACGGAGAATCGGCCCGCCAGATCCCGATCCAATTCCGTTCCCTGGGTGCCGGCCAGGTAGGACTCGAAGAGGAGATAGTTGCCCAACTGATAGTTGGCGTCCACTCCGTAGCTCCGGTTCATCCGCACGTCGCCGGAGGTGGTTCGCCGCTGGATGGCGATTCCTCCCACATCCAGGCCGCTGGCCGGACGGAAGCGGATCCGAGCCACCGAGAAGTTCTCCGGCTGGAGGTCTCCTTCCCTCCGGGTCTGCATGTTGATCACCCCCAGATCGGTGGAGCCGATGGTGCCGCTCACCCGTCCGCCTCCCAGGATCCCGATGGGATCACCGGTGGGGGTCAATCCGATCCTGCGGGAGTGAAAGAGGGTGAAGTCCTGCTCCCTGGCTCCTGTCCGCTGACCCATGGAGCCCCGATCTCCGAAGGTGAAGATCCCCTGGTTCTCCAGGAAAAAGTCCCTTCGTTCGGGGAAGAAGAGGGAGAACCGGGTCAGATTCACCTGCTGCTGATCTACCTCCACCTGGGAAAAGTCGGTGTTGTAGGTCAGGTCCAGGGTCAGGCCAGGGGTGAGGCCGTACTTGAGATCCAGCCCCGCGTCGAAGTCGGTGGATTCTTCCTGAGGATCCACCAGTTCACCGGTGGGTCGGGAGGAGAGAGCAAATGGCTTGAGTGAGAGGTTCCGGCCTGGTTGGATGCCTTCCAACCCCACGAGAGTACCGGCCAGGGAGGGTGTGTGGAGGGGGCGCTGGCGGTCCATGGGGGCCCACACCGAATCCTCGTTCTTCCGACGGATTCTCCGGAGGAGGTTCAGCCCCCATTCCTGGTTGATCCGCCCCGGATCGAACCGGAGGGTGCTCCAGGGGATGGCCATCTCCACCGTCCAACCTCGATCATGGACCCGGGTCTCCAGATCGAAGGCCCCGTCCCAGGCGAAGTTGGTGTTGCGGCCGTCATCAGCGGCCTGGCCGTCTCGAACTGCGCCGCCTGGATTGATATAGAAGGCAAAAGCGCTGCTCCGATCCAGGAAGGTATCCAGGATGATCCCGAAGGCATCGCCGTCCCGGGTATTCGGGTCCCGCTCCAGCGTCGGGGTGATGATCCCGGACGGATCCGAATCGTAGAGTTCAGCCCCCACGTAGAGGAACTCGTCGTCGTAGAGGAGCCGGACTTCGGTCCGTTCCGTGGCAGGGCGACCATCGTCGGGCCGTTGCTGGACGAAGTCGGAGATGACCTCTGCGGCAGCCCAGGCCGGCTCGTCCAATCGACCGTCGACCTGGATGGGCCCAGGGCTCCGTTGGATGGTGGCCGTGGGACGGGGCGCTCCGTCCAGATCGCCCACTACCCGGAGTGTGTCGGTCTGAGGGGTGACCTCTGCGGTGGCGAGGGACGGGAGGGCCAGGAGGCCCACCATAACGATGAGGGGTGGAAAGAAGGGAGTGCGGTACACAGCCGATGGGTGGGGCAAGAGTGCGGACGGGATGGTGACGGACCCGTGCCGACATGTGGTGGAAGATGCTACGGAATGCGGCAATGCTACACCGCCTGGGTTGGAAGCGCTAGACGGGCGGTGCGGATCCGAGGCGACCTTCCCTCGCTACGGAGCCCGGGATAGCTTCCAGACCATGAGCATTCCCACGCACTCTCTCCTGTCGACTTCATCCCGGGCCGGGGGGACGTTCTTCCTGGTCCTCCTGTGTGTCCTCTTCGTCCTTCCTGTGCCCATCGAGGCTCAGATCCAGCCCCCTGTGGCCGGGGTCGTGGACGTGGGGCTTCTCCTCCGTCAACTGGACGGGGAGAAGCGGGTCCTGATGATTGCTGCCCACCCAGATGACGAGGACACGAGCCTTCTGGCGGCCATGGCCCGAGGAGAGGGGGCTCGCACGGCCTACCTCTCGCTCAGCCGGGGAGAGGGAGGGCA
>PWWP01000031.1 GCA_003562075.1 Gemmatimonadota bacterium | reverse complement strand
TTCGAGAGCAGCCTCGACCTCAGCCCGGGCCTCCTCCGAATCCGCCACCACGGCGGTGGCCTCCAGGGGCGGCGAGTAGTTGGGGTAGCCGAGGAGCCTCGGATAGCACTCGCCCCAGTCCATAATGGTGCGCAGTGCCGCTGCGTAGGTCACCGCCTGATCGAGAGCAGTGGACACATCCGTCGCCCCCGGGGCCTTGAGCTCCAGGACCCTGAGCCGACTCGAGCGGCCAAGACCTTTGCGGGTGAGGAGGTCGGTGTGGCCGGCCCCATCCCCCACGAGCGCACCCACGCCACCCCTCGCCTTGATCGGTACGGGCAACTGGTAGGGCACACCCTTGTTCGTTCGGGCCGGATATCGGACCAGCGCCTGGTGACGCCACTGCTCGCGGTCCTTGCGGATGGAGCGAATGGTGGCGGCCTGAACAGCTGCCTCGCGGGTTCCAAAGGTGCTCGTTCGGGCGACCTTCTCGGCCTGTTCCAGATAGCTCCGCACTGAAGGGTGTGTCCAGGGGAGGCTCTTCGCATCGGTGGTCTCCCAGCACTCCTCGAAGACTGACTCGTGATTGTGCGGCGTGAACGGACGATCCTTCGATCCTCTCAGGTCCACCTTTCCGCACTGGACTCCGTGCACCCGCACCGACAACTGGAGGCGCTGGTTTCCTGTTCCGATGCTTGATGTGTTGACGTAGAACATCATGTGCCGGCGCTTCCGGATGGTCCCGAGGAAGCTCGTCACCTCCGCCTCGGCGTCGATCAGGCGCCGGGCGATGTTGTCCAGGCGATCGACTTGCCCCTCCTCAATGCCCTCCTGCACCTGCTCGACGATGTCGTCTACCGTGGCTCGAGTGCTCATACCTTCCAGGGCTCCTGGTCCTGTCGCCGCTCCACCCGGGGGAGGAAATCCCCGAAGCGGTCCGCGGCGGGTGAGTGGATGGGAACGATCCGGTCCGGCCCTCCGGCCTCGGCCAAGCGCACCAGATCCGGAATGTGTGCGTGGCCGCTGCTGTGATGGATCACCATAGGGATCCCACGGTCAGCGAGCCAGCGCTGGAGCCTCTCGCCCGAGGGCTCTCGGAGGTATCCTGGCCAGAGCGACCAGACGGCCCTTGCCCCCTCGAGACAGCCGGTGGCTTCGATCTCCCCGCACATGGAGGCGCGGAAGAGCATGACGAGCTCGCTCCGCCGCATCACGAGCTCTTCGGCATAGATTCGCTGTGACCGGACCGTGTTCGTGCGCTCGAATGCCCTCTCCCGGATCACACTGGTCCGCTGAGCTCTCGGTAGGTAGACCCTGACGCGGTCCCACTCGGCCTGAGGGATCGTGTCCCGGCCTGTGGCCCGAGCCATCGTCGCCGCGTAGAGGTCGATGACCAGGTCGCGCCCAGACTGGGTCGCCGCCCGGTAGACGCTGACCAGACGGTCGATGTTCTGGGCGCTGAAGACGACGAGGGCCATGCCCTCTGTGTCCCGGAAGGTGTCGATCAGTGCGGCTTCCACGTCCTGTTCGGACGGGCCCTGCGTGGCACCGTCTGCCTCGTCACGGATGTGGGTGCCCTCCAGGAGCAGGACGTGGACCCCCTCGGGCGGCTTCCGGATAAGCTCACGGAAGATCGCGCTCTTGCGACCGTGGGCCCGGAAGTCGCCGGAGTAGTAGAGCCGTCGCCCGCCGGCCTCCACCAGGAAGCCGTAGGCGTCGAAGCCGCTGTGATCGTTCAGGTACGGCGTGATGGTGAACGGGCCGAGTCGGAAGGGCTTCCGGTGCTCGAAATGGCCCGCCCACTCAATGTCGAGGCCCATGGGCGAGAAGAAGGTGGCCTCCCGCAGAATTCGTCCTGCCGCCGCACCGATGTAGAGAGGAACATGGTCCGCCACCTGGGGAAGGAGGCCGAAGTGGTCGGGATGGGGATGGCTCACGAGGACACCCAACAGGGTCGGGTCCGGCTCCTTCGCAACGAGCCCCCGCACGCGGGGAAGGGGCACCTCCTGGCCATCGGCCACCGAAAGCGGAAGTCCGAGGTCGAGAAGGATGCGACGTCCATCTGACTCCAACTCGACGCAGGTGGCACCGATCTCGTTCGTGCCCCGGTGGATGCGGCAGTTCATGGCGTCCCCGTTTGACGGGAGAAGAAGGCTGAAACCGGGTCTGCTGCCGAGCCCCGGTCCCGGGGCGTCACCCGCCCCGCACGAGCTCTTGGAGTCGGTGGAGGATCGCTGTCAGGTGGCCGTTCTCGTACATCTCGACGAGATGCACTTCGTTGAACCGATCGGACCGGACGTGGGTGGTGAACAGCCGGCAGAGGTCCTCGAGATCGGCGTGGTCCAGGCGGGCGGGTTCCTCCACGTACGTTGCAGCCTGATCCTTCCACCTGGGCCAGTCGAACGGGCGAATGAAGCCGAGGCGATAGAGGGCATCATAGAAATCGAGAGCCTCGGAACTGAGCTGATGCCCCCTCATTGAAAGGTGGCCCTCCGAGGTGGTCTCGAGGCCACGCCATGCGGCGAACTCGAAGTCGGGTGCCTCAAAGGTGGGAAGAAAACGGAGGAGCCCTTGAATCGCCTCCTCATTCGGGAGGGCCTCAGGCGCCTCGCCGGCAGTAGCGGGGACACCCTTGAGTGGGCGAGCTCCTCCGTGACGGAGTTGCGCGGCGAAGGCGCCGACCTCTTCGGCCATGGACACGGAATGCCGCCACTCGCCGGGGATACCTGACGCGCCGTAGAACGCCCCGGCGAGCTGACCATACACAGCTGCGGTGGTGTCGGCATCGTCTCCCAGGTTGACGGCGAGAAGGCAACCGTCCCGGAAGTCCTCGCTTCGGTGGAAGGCCCAGAGGGCCGCCTCGAGGGACCGGACGACGTAGCCGCTCCCCTTGATCTCGGGAGGCTCCCGCTCCTTGAAAGACCCGCGTGCAATCTCCGCGATCTCGGGCGCCAGGGGGTGCTGGGCCCAGTACCCGGGGACCGGGGTGAAATGGTCGCTCAGGAGCTCCCTCCGGCCTCTGCCCTGAAGAGCACCTACCAGAAGTGCCGCGAAGTACCGGCATGCGTCGACACAGGTGGCCGCGCCGTGCGTGGTCCGCGAGCTCGCGTCTGCGTGCTCGATGGCCCGCACCGGGTCGGAGCCGAAGCGAAGGACCACCGGCGCCAGGCGCATGAGAGAGCCGTTTCCGGCGGAACGGGGATCGGTCGATCCGCTGAAGGGCTCGCCAGTGCGCTCGAAGGTCTGGAGCGCAGCCTTCACCGTGTTTCCGATGTCGAAACAGGTGCCGGTGCTGCTGAGATGGCCCTCCCGCCACCACCGGACGTAGCGCCGCATCTGGTCGGCCGGGTCAAAGCCCCCGCATTCGATGAGGCTCTCGGCCAGGCACAGGGCCATGGAGGTATCGTCGGTCCACTGGCCCGGCGCGAGGCCGAAGGGGCCTCCGCCCACCATGTCGGTGACCGGCTCGAAGGTGCCCGGCGACCGAAACTCCACCGTCGTGCCCACGGCGTCGCCCACGGCCAGGCCAAGCAGGGCGCCGAGGAAGCGGTCGCGGGTGGTGTCGCGCTTCGGGCGGGAACCTTCCCTCCGATGCAGTTCCTGGTCCATGCGGACGTTCCGGAATGGAGTGAGTACAGGTCGACGCAGAATCATAGTTGGGGGGAGTGACAGGGGCGAGGCGGGGTCGGTGCCTGGGATCATCTTCGGGAGCCTCCCCTCCTGAGGTCTCTGCCAGACATACCGATCGCCCCATCTCCATACTGGACAGGATCTTGTGACGCCGATACCAACGGTCGGTCACCCATCAACCGACACCGTTGGGCGTCTCGCACGGTATGGTATGCAGGTAGAGCGATGGCGCTAGCCGACTCTGCCGCGTGGAACATGATCCTCTCGCAGGGAGACGACAGATGGGCGATGCAGAATCCAGGGTGCTCCTGACGGAATTCATCGGCGGCCAGAGGCTCGACCCTCAACTCACGAGTGCGATCGGACAGGACCCCGTGTTCGGGGACGCGGAATATCGCCGCAGAGGACGAGACCCCAATCGGCCGAGCTACGATGTCTGCGACGTGCAGGACAGCCGCGATCAGGAGCCGGGAGTGTGGGTCCGTGAGGCGAGGCGCCAGGACCGGTTGGCTGAATACATCGTGGGTCGCTACTACGGCCTCCACCAACCGTTGCAACCCGGGCTCGCGACTCTGCTTAGGCGAGCGGTAGATGCCGGCGACCGACGACTCACTCGGTTCGTTCGTACCGTGGCAGCAGCCAGCCAGAACCTGGAACTGGCCGAACAGCTGGTCGGGATGAATCTGGGGACGGCCTACGCGCTGGCGGGCTATCGACCGGACTGGGCGGCTTCTCCTGTGCAGGGTACGAAAGCATTCAGCATTGCCCACGCGGAGCGATTCGATCGCCAGGAGCCGTATCTGTTCCTGCTCCGGCTGGTCGACGGCCTGGTCGATTGTGACCCCAGATGGCAGAGGGTTGCCAACCTGAGGTCGCAAGACAAGGCAGCATGACACCTTCGGTTTGCTGGCCCGACAGATGATCAAAGAGTTTGGCCGCGAATCTGAAGTCGCCTAGGCTCTTTCAAGAGGTACTGAGGGGTGCCGAGCAACCTCCACTACACAAGACCCGAGATGGAAGAAACGCTTCCCAGTACCATGCACGACACGGAAGGCTCGGAAGGGCCCGACCCAAACACCACAGGTCGTCACCTTGAGGGTGGGCCTTCAAACGGAGGTCCCCCCACTCCCAACTGGACTGCGGGTGCGACCCCCGATCAGACTACCACCGAAGGCTGTGCCCCGGACGGCCCAGCAGTGACAAACCAGTGACAAACCAGTGACAAGAATTGCCGAAATTGCGGAAAAACCGGAAGTGCAAACGCTGTAAGTCCAGTAATACCAACGAGAGTAGAAAGGGACGAACTTCTCAAAAACCTCTGAGCTTCGGCTCTTGTGGGTTCGAGTCCCACTCCCGGCATGTTGTTGCAGGGCAGGGACTTATGAGGTCCACATCCCCGGCGTTCCACAGACCCTGAGCCCAGGAATGGGCACAAGATGGGCAAAGCCGGTGGAAAGCAAGAGCTGTTCACCCGTCGGCGACGACCCGGCCCCCAAGCTCCCGCCCCGGCGCGAACGCCTGTTCTCCCACACCATTCCCAGATCGAACCTAGGCTCGCCGCCGCTCCGGTCCTCTACCGATTCAGGAAGTCGATGGTCTCCTGGGTGAGTCGCTCCGGTGACTCCCAGTGTGGGTTGTGGCCGATTCCGGGGAAGAGGACTACTTCACCAGCCCCACATGAGACGTCCGCTCCGGATGGAGGAGGGCGAATCGGCTGGCCTTCATCCTCCAGGCCCGGGTGCTCACCCCCTGACGGGACGAGCTCATACGGGGCCTGGAGTTGTCCACATTGGACGTCACCCCGCACCCGCCTTTATTCTGGAGAAAGCTGCGGCAGGAGGCGCCGGGCAGGCCTCTGGAACGCCTCCTGCTTTCCCCCCGCAAGGAGGAGCGCCAACATGATCGATCCCTCGGGCTGTTTCGTCCCGTCCCGTCGTTCCACCCGCTTCCTCTCCAGGGCGGGACCCAGTGGTTCGGTATCGGGCCTGTCCATCCTCCTCTGCCTGCTCGCTCCTCTCATGGCCGCGCCCCTTCCGGCCCTGGGTCAGCAGGCGGCCGGAGACGTGGAACTCCAGTTTGTAGGATCCCTCCTCACCACCGTGGGCCAGGACAACGGATCCGAGACGCAAGGCCTTTTTCAAGCCAAGGCCGGCTACTTCCTCACGGACCGGATCGAGGTAGGCGCCTTCCCCAGCCTGACCCTCTCCCGGACCACGATACGGTCCGATGACTGGCCCGACGTCCCCGACCAGTCTTCCAGCGAGACGAAGGTCGGAATGGGGGTGTTCAGTACCTATTCATTCCTGACAGCAGGAGCCACCACCGTCCCCTACGTGGGAGGACAGTTCTACCGCATTGACGTCACCAATGAGGACGAAGGAGGATGGTTGGGGGTGAATGCTGGATTGAAGTTCTACCTGAGCGAACGAACGGCCTTCGATACCGGGGGCAACGCCCTCATGGGGGTGGGGCAGAGCGAAGGGGTCCTCCTCCACCTGCAGGTGGGGCTCAGCTTTCTCCTCTGAGCGCCCCTGCCATGAGGTGTCAGGAGGTCGGTGGCAGAACGATGTCGAGTCGACGGGAGGCCCTGACGGGAGCTGAACCAGGATGATGATCCAGCGAAACGCGTACCTGACTCTGATCCTTCTTGGGGCGACCTGTGGTTGGGGCGCTGCCAACCCCCTGTCGCTTGTAGCTCAGCAGGTGGAGGTCTCCAGCCATTTCACCACTCAGATCGAGGAGGAGATCTCGGCTTTGGCCTTCTCCGCCGCTGGCGACCGCCTCCTGGTGGGAGGTGAGGACGGAGGGCTCGTCCTCCTGGACGT
>PWWP01000109.1 GCA_003562075.1 Gemmatimonadota bacterium | reverse complement strand
TCCCCGGAATACGCCCAGCGCCGGGGCGCCGACATCGACCTGGAGGCGGCCACCCCGTCGGAGGAGATCGGCCCCGGGATCGAGGTGGGCGAGCCCACTGAGACCACCCACTACTCCATCGTGGACATCCACGGAAACGCCGTGGCCGTCACCACCACCATCAACTCGGGCTATGGGAACAAGGTTACGGTGGAGGGGGCCGGGTTCCTCCTGAACAACGAGATGGACGACTTTGCCGCCAAGCCAGGCTTTCCCAACCAGTTCGGCCTGGTCCAGGGGGAGCAGAATGCCATCGAACCGGAGAAGCGGATGCTGTCGGCCATGAGTCCCACCGTGGTGGCCGACCCGAATGGCGACCTCTTCTTCGTCACCGGAACCCCCGGTGGCTCCACCATCATCACCACCACCTTCCAGACCATCGTCAACGTGGTGGACTTCGGGATGAGCGTGACCCAGTCCGTCAACGCTCCCCGGGTCCACCACCAGCACCTGCCGGACCAGATCTACTACGAGAACGGCGGGCTCCTCCCGGAGGGGGTGGAAGGGCTGGAGGCCCGGGGGCACACTCTCCAGCAGCGAGGAGGCACCTCGGGTGACGTCCAGGCCATCATGGTCCTGCCCGACGGCACCCTGGCCATCCACTCCGACCCCCGGCTGGGCGGGACGGCCATGGGGTACTGAGGAACCTGGGGCCCGGGTCTGGGCTGACCAGTGTCTTCCATGCAGAAGGGCCGGACCCGGAAACGCTCCCGGGCCCGGCCCTCCTTCTTTTCCTGCTGCACGCTCTGACCCCGTCAGTTCATGACCAGGTCGTCATCCAGCCGGACCTGCACCCGGGAGCCGGCCGGAAGGACGGCATGGCCATTCCGGGTGGTCAGGGCCACGCCCAGCCCAGCCACGGTCCCAGCGGCAGCCCCCTGGACGGTGGAGCGCGTGTCTCCACCCAGGATCTGCCCCACCAGGGCCCCAGCAGCCGTCCCGGTGGCCACCTTGGCGGCGCTACGGGTCCGGGAGTCCCGGACGCTGCTCTCCGTGTCCGCATCGATGACCGAACCGTTCAGCGCTCGCGTCCGGCCATCCAGGTGGATCGACTCGATGCGGACGGCCAGAACGGCTTCCTCCTCGGCGCCCTCACTAGCCCGGGCGTTGGTCACGATCCCCTGGGCCTGCGTCCCGGCCGGAAGGGTGAAGTCTCCCTGCCCCGACACCGATTCGGCCAGCTCCAGATCGAAGGCGTCACCGCTCCGGTGGGTGGAGGTGGAGATCTCTTCGCTGACCCGGAAGGTCAGGACCGACCCGGCCGGGAGGGCTCGCATGGACCTCTCGGGCTGGGGCTGGGGAGTCGTCGCCTGGGCCGGAGCCTCCCCGCCGGCCACCTCCTCGGCCGGGAGGGGCTCACCCTCCAGGTCCTCCCTGGACTCAGCGTCCCCTCCGCAGGCTCCCAGTACGAATGCCAGGGCCAGGAGCCCGGAAACCTTGGGGAGAGGTCGTCGGAAAAAACTTCCTTCTCCGAATGGTTCGTGATGCCCTATCATGACCTGCCTCCTTCTATGGTTCTTCCTGTTCTCATGAGACCGGCCCTTCCCATCCGGCCGGTCTTGTCCCCCCCAGAGGTGCAACGGGTATGCCAGGGGGCCATCTGCGCGAAAAAGGACCCATTCGTCGCACGAACCAGGATCCATCCGCACAGAAAAGGGGCGCCCCCCATGGAGGGACGCCCCTTCTTCCGGTCGAACGGGCCGGAAGGCGTTGCAGGGTTGTGGAAACTCAGGTACCGGAGGCCAGGATCACCGGCTCGTCGATCTGGACGATGAGACGGGCGCCTTCACCGATCTCGGCATGGCCGTCCCGGGTGGTGATGGCCACCCCGACTCCTGCAGCGGCACCGGCAACAGCGCCGACCACGGTGGAGCGGGTGTCCCGCCCCAGGACCTGACCCAGGATGGCGCCGGCCGCGGCGCCCGTGGCCACGGTCCCTGCCGACCGAGCGCCCGAATCCCGGGTCCCGGCCTCCATGTCCGCCTCCACGATAGTGGAGCGGAGGGGGAAGGTGGCCCCGTCCAGGACGAGGTTCTCGATGGAGAGGATCAGAATGGCTTCCTGGTCAGCGCCGCTGGAGCGGTGGGCTTCCACCACCCGTCCATTCAACCGGGCTCCCTCGGGCACCAGGACCATTCCGTCAGCAGCCAGGACCTCTTCGGCTACCCGGGCCTGGAAGCTGTCGCCAGGCTCATGGCTCCGGGTGGAGATGGCGTGGTCCAGAATGGCGGTGAGCCGGGTCCCGGCTCGGATGGCCACCGGTTCCGCTTCAGCCTCGGGCTCAGCCCACTCGGGCTCCGGCTCAGGCTCAGGCTCGGGCTCAGGCTGCTCTGGCGGTGTGCTTCCGCCGGTGGCCGGGCTGGGCTGGGCCGGGGGCTGGCTGGTGCTGGGGGGAGTGGAGGGAGCCGGCGCCCGTTCAGCCGGTGGCTCGGCATCGGCAGTGGCCGTCTCTTCCATCTCCATCTGGGACTCGACCCGCTCGCTCTCCAGGTCAGCGGCAGATTCTGCATCGCCGCCACATCCCGCCAGAACGAATGCGGCGAGTAGACCCATCATTGGAACTTTCATGGACTGTCGCACGATAATCTCTCCTTGTGCCTGGATAGGCCGGGATCCGGAAGCCCCGGATCGTCTTTCATCTACACCCCGAATCTGGAAATGAGCCACCTTCGCACCGTCCTTCCCTACTTCCGGCCCTACCGGAGAGGGATGATCGTGGGGCTCGTCCTGGTGGCCATTTCCAACTTCTTCACCGTCATGGGGCCCTGGCTCCTCCGCCTGGCCATCGACGCCCTGGAGGACCCGGGGGTCATGGTGTCGGATCTGGCCCTCTACGCCGGTCTCATCGTGGGAGCTGCCCTCCTGGGAGGCGCTGCCAAATATGGGATGCGGGAGCTCTTGAACGGGATCAGCCGGCGGATCGAGTGCGACCTCCGGGCCGACTTCTTCCGGCACCTCCTCCGGCTGGACGCCTCCTTCTATGGGAAGGAGCGGACCGGCGACATCATGGCCCGGGCCACCAACGACACGCTGGCGGTGCGGCAGGCCGTGGGCCCGGCGGTCATGTACTCGGTGAACACCACCGTCATGACCTTCTTCGCCCTGACCCTCATGTTCTGGATCTCGCCCCGCCTCACCGGGCTGGCCCTGATCCCCATGATCCTCCTTCCTCCGGTGGTCCTGGGGTTCGGGAAGGTGATCCACGTCCGATTCCAGCAGATCCAGGAGCAGTTCTCGTCCCTCTCCACCCAGATCCAGGAGAACCTGACCGGCGTCCGGCTGGTCCGGGCCTATGGACAGGAGGAGGACCAGGCCCACCGCTTCGCCGGGATGAACCAGGAGTACATGGACCGGAACATGCACCTGGTGAAAGCCGCAGGTCTCTTCCATCCCACCCTGGGGCTCCTGACCGGCGTGGCCATGGTGGTGGTCATCTGGGTCGGGGGGCAGGAGGTCATGGCCGCCCGGATCAGTGTGGGGGACTTCGTGGCCTTCATCTTCTACCTCAACCTCCTGACCTGGCCCATGATCGCCCTGGGGTGGGTGGTGAACCTGATCCAACGGGGGGAGGCTTCCATGGGCCGGATCAACGCCGTGCTGGAGACCGAGCCCCGTGTCGTTCCCGAGGAAGGAAAGCTGGACGCGACCCAGCGGGCGGCCCGCATCGAGTTCAGGGAGGTAGCCTTCCGTTATCCCGGGGCGGATCGGGACGTCCTGGAAGAGATCTCCTTCACGGTGGAGCCGGGAGAGACGGTGGCCGTGGTAGGCCCCACCGGTGCCGGGAAGAGCACCCTGGTGTCCCTCCTCCCACGGATCCACGATCCCACCCGGGGGCAGATCCTCCTGGACGGCATCCCCCTCCCCGAATACGATCCGGCCACCCTCCGGCGGAAGATGGGAATGGTGCCCCAGGACGCCTTCCTCTTCTCTGAGACCATCCAGGCCAACGTGGGCCTGGGGCTGGAGGCTGAGGCCGACCCGGCCGGCGGGCTCGGGGGCACCGAGGACGTCGTGATCGGGGGATCGGATCCGGAGGGTGAACCGGAGGACGAGCTGGATCCCCGGGTCCTTCGGGCCTCCCAGATCGCCCAGCTCCATGATCAAGTCCAGAACTTCCCCAAGGGCTACGACACCTACCTGGGAGAGCGGGGCATCAACCTCTCGGGAGGGCAGAAGCAGCGAGCCACCCTGGCCCGGGCCCTGGCCCGGGATCCGGCCATCCTCATCCTGGACGACGCCCTCAGCGCCGTGGACACCCAGACGGAGGCCCTCATCCTGGCCGAGCTCCGGGACGATCTTCGGACCCGGACCTGCTTCCTCATCAGCCACCGGGTCACCGCCGTCATGGATGCCGACCGGATCCTGGTGCTGGATGAGGGGCGGCTGGTGGACCAGGGGACCCATGAGGAGCTCATGGCCCGGGAGGGACTCTACGCCACCCTCCTTCGGCGCCAGCTCCTGGAACAGGAGGTGGAGCGGGGAGGCGACGGCGAGGCAGGCCGGGCAGTGGCCACGGCGCCGGCTCCGTAACGGGGATCAAGCCCCGGGAGCCCTTGCCGGACCCGTGCCGGGGCGCCACTCTGGGCCTTCCGACGGCTCGACCCAGAGACTCCAGCCCTCCCTGCTCCATGCCCATCCTCCGAACCGCACTCGCCTCCCTCGGCCTGGTCCTGGCAATCCTGGCCACCCTCCCGACCACTCCCCTGGCCCCTTCGGTTGAGGCCCAGGAATATATGCCCCTCCTGGACTCGGACGTCCGGGACCTTCTCCATACCGAACTCTCCGGCGAGTGGGCCAGGGAGCAAGTCATCCACATCTCCCGCCACTCCCGGGTCCAGGGATCCCGGGGCTACCGGGACGCTGCCGATTACGTCCTGGAGCAGCTCAGGGCCCTGGGCTTCTCCGAGGAGGACGCCTACATGGAGTCCTTCGTCTCGGACATGGAGGCCGAGTACCAGACCTGGATCTCCCCATCCGGGTGGGACATCGACGACTCGGAGCTCTGGATGGTGGAGCCCCGGCGTGAACTCCTGACCCGGTGGACCGACCTGCCCATCGGGACCATGACCTACTCCAACGCCGGCGAGGCCACCGGCGAGCTGGTCTACGTGGGCCGGGGCGACTCGCCCTCGGACTACGAAGGGGTGGACGTGGAAGGAAAGATCGTCCTCTGCACCGGCTACGGGGGGAACGTCCACCGGCTGGCCGTCCTGGAGCACGGGGCCCTGGCCGTGGTCTGCTACATGAACGACGATCGCTCCCGCCTCCACCCGGACCTGGTCCTCTACACGGGGATGTGGCCTCGTCCCGGGGAGGAGGCCGAGACCACATTCGGCTTCAACCTGAGCCGGCGGCAGGGAGAGATGCTCCGGGACATGGTCCAGTCCGGGGAGCGGGTTGTCCTTCACGGGACGGTGGAGGGCCGGGGGTTGGAGCCCTTCTACATGGACACCCCGGTGGCCTGGATCCGGGGCGCCTCCAACCCGGAGGAAGTCCTGGTCTTCACCGCCCACCTGGACCACCCCAAGGAGTCGGCCAACGACAACGCCTCAGGATCGGCGGCCCTCCTGGACATGGCCCGGACCATGAAGGCCCTCATCGAATCGGGGCAGATGGAGCGGCCGGACCGCTCCATCCTCTTCCTCTGGGTGGCAGAGTACTACGGGACCATGGCGTACATCGATGCCCACCCCGAGATGATCGGTCGGCCCATGGGCGGCGACTTCCTGGCCAACATCAACATGGACATGGTGGGCCAGCACCTGGAGAAGGCCCACTCCACCATGATGATCCGCCGCACCCCCTACTCCAACCCCTCCATCCTGAACACGGTGGTGGCCAACATGGCCCAGATGCTGGACCACCTCGAGATCCGGACCCCTCGAGGATCCCTGTCGGCCCACAACTTCCGGGTCACTCCCTATTCGGGCGGGAGCGACCACACCATGTTCAACGCCCTCCACATCCCGGGGATCATGATCGGCCACACCGACTGGGCCCATCACACCTCCCGGGACACGCCGGAGATGGTTGACCCTGTCCAGCTCCAGCGGAGCGAGATGATCGGCCTCTCCACCTTCCTCCACCTCTCGGACCTCTCGGAGGAAGAGGCCGTGGAGCTGGCCTGGTACGCGGGAGCCCACGCCATGAATCGGCTGGGTGCCGCCGGCCACCGGGTCCACCGCATGCTCCGGGAGGAGGACGCCGGCGGGGGAGTGGGGGGATCGGGCACCGACGTTCGAGGGGAAGCCGGCGCCGAGGTCCGAGGGGAAGCGGCCAACCACCTTCGGTATCACCACGCCTGGGAGCGGGAGGCCCTGGCCACCATCCTGAACTTCCAGGACGCCCCGGGAGCCCGGGACGCGGTAGAGCGGGTCCAGGCTCGGTTGGACGCCGAGCTGG
>PWWP01000078.1 GCA_003562075.1 Gemmatimonadota bacterium | reverse complement strand
GTGCAGTGAGTCATGAACTGGCCGGTTCCGAGGCGAATTGGAGTTCGTGAAGGCGAGCGTAGAGGCCCCTCCGAGCTATGAGTTCCCCATGGGAACCCTCCTCCTTGAGTTCGCCGTGATGGAGGACCAGAATCCGATCTGCGCCCTGGACCGTGGAGAGGCGGTGCGCGATCACGATGGAAGTCCGGCCTTCCATGAGGCGAGCCGTTGCCTCATCGATCTGGGCCTCGATCTCCGAGTCCACCGAACTGGTGGCCTCATCCAGGACCAGGATCCCCGGATCGAAGGCCAGGGCTCGGGCAAACGAGATGAGCTGGCGTTCTCCTACGGACAGGGATGCTCCCCGTTCACCAAGGGGCTGTCCGTAGCCCGCTTCCAGGCGCTGGATGAAGGTATGAGCGCCTACCTCAGCGGCAGCTGCCCGAATCTCCTCTTCGGAGATCTCCTGGTTCCCCATCCGGATATTGAACCGGACGTCTTCGCTGAACAGGAAGACATCCTGGAGGACCAGGCCGATCCTAGCTCGGAGGTCGGCCTGGCTCACCTCTCGGATGGGGATCCCGTCCAGAAGGATCTCGCCCTTCTGGGGGTCATAGAAGCGCATGAGGAGGTTGATGATGGTGGTCTTGCCCGCGCCGGTGTGGCCCACCAGGGCAATTTTTTCACCAGTCCGGGCCCGGAAGCTCACTCCCTTCAAGACCCAGTCCGGCTCCCCGTTCTCCAGGTTCTGGTAGGCGAACCAGACGTCACGGAACTCGATCTCTCCCCGAACCGGCTCGGGGAGGGCGCGAGGATCCTCCGGGTCCTGGATGGCCGGCTCCCGGTCCACCAGTCTGAAGATCCGTTCGGAAGAGGCCATGGCGGCCTGAAGAACGTTGTATTTTTCCGAGAGGTCCTGAATGGGCCGGAAGAACCGGCGAGCATAGAGGAGGAAGGCCGTCACCACCCCTACCGATGTATTGTCCTGGATGATGGCCCAACCACCGTACCAGATGATGAGCGCCAGGGCGATGGCGGTGAAGAGCTCCACCACAGGGAAGAAGAGGGCGTAATAGGTGATGGAGCGGAGGTGGGCCTTCAGGTAGTCCTGATTCACCTCGTCCAGGCGCTCGGCGTCAGCCGATTCCCGGTTGAAGAGTTGGACCACCTGCATTCCGGTGATCCGTTCGTGGAGGAATGCGTTGATCCGGGCCAGGCGTACCCGAATGTCCCGATAAGCATGTCGGATCCGGCTTCGGAAGAGAAAAGCGGCCCAGACCACCAAGGGAAGGACGGCAAAGGTCACCAGGGCCAGTTGCCAGTCCATGAGGAGCATGGCCGAGATGATGAAGATGAGGGTGAAGAGATCTCCGAAAATCGCCACGACCCCGGAACTGAACAGGTCGTTCAGCGTCTCGACGTCGGAGGTGGTCCGGGTCATCAGGCGACCCACCGGATTCCGGTCGTAGAACTGGAGGTCCAGGGCCTGCAGCCTCTCGAAGATCTCGGTGCGGAGGTCGTACATGCCCTGCTGCCCCAGCCACGTCGTCACCAACGCCTGGGCATACTGGAAGCCGAAGGTGGCCAGGGTGGCAACCAGGTAGGCAATGGCCAGGGTGGCCAGGAGTTCTCCATCGCCGGCAGGAATGGCGTCGTCCAGGGCCATCTGGACGAGCCACGGCCCTACGATCTGGAGGCCGGCAGCCGAAACCAGGAGGAAGACGGCCAGGACCACCTTCCAACGGTAGGGGGCCAGGTACCTGAGGAGACGCCGCATGAGCTGGGCGTCATAGGCCTTTCCGAGGGCCTCTTCTTCCTGGATGGGACCGGTTGGTGCAGGTGGCATGGAGGACTGCTACCCCGATTCGGCCTCCGGTTCCGGTCTACAGGCTCCTTTCGTGCCCAGCCCTGCTGCCTCAGATTTCAGGTTGACTGCTCACTCATCGGAGATGAACCATGAGCTTCCTGCGCTCCTTTCTTCTGTCCTCAGTCGTTGCGGCCCTCCTGACAGGGATCCCTGCTCAAGCGGAGGCCACCTGGTCCGTCATCGCCGTGGACCGATCCTCGGGACAGGTGATCATCGCATCGGCCACCTGCGTGACCCAGGGAGCGCTTCGCGGCTTTCCTGCCGGAGGCTTGATGGATATTCAGGCCATTGTGGTGCCAGGGGTGGGGGTGGCGGCTGCTCAGGCCGGGGTGGATCGATCCAGGGAGAACCAGAATCTGATCCAGCGGGGGCTGAAGGCGGGGACCCACCCGGAAGAGATTCTGGAACTACTCAAGGAGGATCCGGACATTGAGCGGAGGCAATTCGCGATTCTGGACCTGGAGGGACGGTGGGCCGGTTTTTCGGGCAGTGAGAACCTGGAGGCGTCCCTGGCCCTGAGCGGCCAGGTCCCGGAAGCTGGAATCCACTTCTCGGTACAGGGGAATATCCTGGCCTCCGATGAAGTGGTGGAGGAGGCGGTGGATGCCTTCAAGAGGGAATCCGACGGGACCATGGCGGACCGAGTCATGGCGGCCATGGAGGCGGCGGATGCAGTCGGAGGAGATCGGCGCTGTACCTGCGAGACCGAGCCCCTTCCGGAGGTCCAGTGCAATGGGCGAACTTCCCATGTGGCCTATCTCCTGGTGGCTGAGCCCGGGGATCGGGCCGGACCCGGTCACAGCCAGGGGGACTGGTCCCTCATGATCGACGTGACCGATGAGAACATCGAGGCCCACGAGAATGCCAACCCCGTCATTACCCTGCGACAGCGATATGACGCCTGGAGAGCCGGGGAGGGCTGAGACAATTCTGGGGTGTCTCCATCCGGCACAGGTGGAAGGGGGCCTGGTGGGGAGGATCTGTGAAAGGGGTGTCCCCAGCCCCTCGATGCCTGGGTGCTACCTCATCCCATTCGGTCCCTGAGGCGCTCCTCCACGTCGGCCCAGCTGTGGCCGCTGCTCAGAAGAGCCACCATGAGATGGTAGACCAGGTCTGCAGCTTCGTCGGGGACCGAGTCGTGCCCTCGGGTGATGGCTGTGACCACCTCCACCAACTCCTCGCCCAGCTTCTTGAGCCGAAGGTTCTCGTCGGAGAGGAGGCGGGTCGTGTACGACCCCTCGGGTCGATCCCGCTGCCTGGCTTCCAGGGTCTTCCAGAGGATGGAGAGGATCTCTTGAGGTCCATGGCTGGCCGCAGCTTCAGAGCCTGCATGGACTGATATCGGTCCGGAATCTTCTCCGAAACAGGTTCGTTCGCCGGTGTGGCATGCCGGCCCCTTCATTTCTACTCGGGCCAGGATCGTGTCGGCGTCACAGTCGGCGTGCAGGGACTGGACGCGTTGAGTGTTCCCGGATGTCTCCCCTTTCTTCCAGAGGGAGTTCCTGGACCGGGACCAGTAGTGCATGAACCCCGTCTCCAGAGTGAGGCCCAGGGATTCCTTGTTGGCCCAGGCCACCATGAGCACCTGATGGTCGGAGGCGTCCTGGGTGACCACTGGAATCAGGCCCTTGTCGTCGAAGCAGAGGCCATTCAGGTCAGCGGTGGTCTGGAGCGTTCGATCGGTGAGGGTCATGGAGCTTCCGAGGTGGAGGGAGTCGGTGGGCCGTTTGCGATGGACGTGTCCCGGACCGGTATGCCCCACGCTGACAGGGCTTTCTTCAGCTCTCCCACGGTGGTCAACCCGTCATGAAGGATGCCTGCGAGCAGGACGGCGTCGGCATGGCCCTGAGTGAACCCGTCCCGGAGATGGGCGGCCTCTCCAGCCCCTCCCGAGGCGATGACCGGGACGTTCACGGCTTCAGCCACCGCCGCTGTCAGTTTCAGGTCGTAACCGGTCCGAACCCCGTCCCGATCCATGGAGGTCAGGAGAATCTCACCAGCGCCCAGTGCGGCGCACTCCCGGGCCCAGGACACTGCCTCCAGATCCGTGCGTTTTCGACCCCCATGGGTGTGGTGGTACCATCCTGGACCGTCTGACCCCTCCTCACTCCATGCGGCATCGATGGACGCCACGACGCACTGACTTCCAAAGAGCTCGGCTCCCCGGGTGAGGAGTTGTGGATCCCTGACGGCCCCTGAATTCACACTGACCTTGTCAGCGCCGGCTCTGAGCAGGGCGTTCATGTCGGTTTCGGTCCGGACTCCCCCCCCGACCGTCAGGGGAATGAAGAGGACCTGAGCCGTCCGCTGGACCAACTCCAGGAGGGTCCCTCGGCCTTCATGGGAGGCTGAGATATCCAGGTAGACGATCTCGTCGGCTCCCTCGGCTTCGTACCGCTGAGCCAACTCTACCGGATCCCCCACGTCACGAAGCCCGACGAAATTGGTTCCTTTCACTCCCCGGCCATCCTTCACGTCCAGGCAGACGATGATGCGGGGACGAAGCATGGTCAGTCCTCCCCCCGGTCCACGTCCAGCTCCAGCGTCACCGAGCCCTTGGTGCTGAATACCTGCTCCCCCCTGGTGAGAGCTTGCCGCAGTGCCAGGCCGGTGGCCTTGAAAGCTGCCTCTACCATGTGGTGCCGGTCCTTGCCCCGAATCACCCGGACATGGAGAGTGGCCCGCATGTTCAGAGCCATGGACTCCAGGAAGTGCTCGTACAGGTTGGAGGGAAGGGGGCCCACGTAGTACGGGCGGCCACCTACATCCACGGCGGCCTGGACCAGGGCCTCGTCCATGGGGACCAGGGCTGACCCGTACCGTTGGGCCTGCGCGGGGATCTCCCCCACAAGCGCGAGCCCCAGGCTGATGGCCACATCCTCTACCAGGTGGTGCCGAAGGTCCCCGGATGCATCTACCTCCAGGCTCAGCCCGGCGTAGCGTGCCAGGGTGGTGAGCATGTGATCCAGAAAGGGGTCGCCGGTGTCTACCTGAATGGTGTCCCCCTCCCGTCGAACGTCCAGGGTGATGGTTGTTTCACCCGTTTCACGGCGGACTCGACTCATGTTACGAACTCCTTCGCTACCTGATTCGCGTTCAGGGCTCCTGTGTAGAGAGCCATGCCAAGCACTGCCCCTGCTGCTCCTTCTTCGTCCAGGAAACGGAGGTCTGCCATGCTGCTCACACCGCCGGAGATCCAGACGGGGTGAACGGAAGCCTGGAGAGTTCTTCGGACTCCAGGCCGGTCCATCCCCTGGACCTTTCCTTCTCGGCTCACGTCGGTGCAGAGAACCCCGGCAAGGGGAAGTTCTTCCATGGACCTCAGGAAATCTTCGATCTTGCGGCCCGACTCCTCCGTCCACCCCTTGCTCAGGACCATTCCGTCCCGGATGTCTGCAGCCACCGCGACTCTCCCCGGGTGGGCATGGGACAGGCGGCCCAGCCATACCGGGTCCTCCACGGCTCGGGTGCCGACGATGATCCGTTCGACGCCCAGCGCCAGAATCTCCTGGGCTTTCTTCTGGCTGCGGATTCCTCCCCCTACCTGGACTGTGAAGGAGAGCTCCTGCACCATGATCTCGACCAGCTTCCGGTTGTCACCGGTGCCCAGGGCGGCGTCCAGATCCACTACGTGAAGCGTTCGGAAGCCAGTCTCCCACCAGCCCCGGGCCACGGCCACCGGGTCAGGGAGAGAGACCTTTTCCTCTTCCGGTCGCCCCCCCACCAGCTGAACGCAACGTCCCCCTTTCAGGTCCACTGCAGGGATGGCCTGGAAGGGGGGGCGCGGCCCGGTGGTGTGTGGATCGTTCTTGCTGTTGTCGCCCGGGGCCTTGCGTGCAGAGCTGGTCATTCTGCCACCTCCTGGAGGAAGTTCCGGAGGAGCCGTAGGCCCTGGACCGAACTCTTCTCGGGGTGGAACTGGACCCCCCAGGTTCGACCCAGGCGGAGTGCAGCGGCAAAGGTGTCTCCGTCGTACTCGGAGGTCCCGATGACGACCTCATCGGACTCGGGCTCGCAGACGAAGGAATTGGCGTAATAGACGGTCGGGCCGGGAAGGTCGGTGAAGAGGGGGTCCGGGCGGGAATCACTGGGTGTCACGTCGTTCCAGCCCATCTGCGGCACTGTTCGGGTCCGGAGACGTCGCACCTGGCCGGGGATGAGCCCGATCCCCTTTCCAGCTCCCTCTTCGCTCTCCGAAAGGAGGAGTTGCATGCCCAGACAGATGCCGAGGCATGGATATCCATCCTCCAGCGCGGCTCGGACCCGATCCTCCTCGCCTTCCAGGGCCCTCACGGCCGCTCCAAATGACCCGACTCCAGGGAGGACCAGGGCGTCCAGGGCCAAGGCCTGGTCCCAATCCGGGGTCACGGTGACCCGGGCGCCGCCGGCTTCCAGCCCCTTGGCCAAAGAGTGAATGTTGCCGGCCCCGTAGTCCAGGAGGGCCACGTGGATCTTGGCTGGCTGGTTCATATCAGTAGTTCGTCGAGAACGTTGAGGAATGCGTTCATTTCGTGGGCCGGTCCGATGCTGACCCGAATGGCGTCTCCCAGGCCCGGAAGGGCTGGGAAGGGACGGACCCCTACACCCCGGTCCCGGAGGGCGGCCGTAACCGTGTCGGC
>PWWP01000062.1 GCA_003562075.1 Gemmatimonadota bacterium | reverse complement strand
CATCGAAGTTGGCGTATCCGGGGGTGACGGCCCACCGGCGCATGTCCGGCAGACGGCGCCCTTCGACCCAGAGCTCGATTCCCCGCTCTCGCTGAAGGAGGTACCAGGCCTCTTCTTCGTCAGTAGCCTCCACATCGTCCAGGCCCCGATGGCTGCGCACCGCGTTGATCCCATTCATGGCACCCTGGAGGTCGCTGTTCACCAAGGCCGCTTCGGCTTCGATGAGGCGCATCTCGGTTCCTTTGGCGACGGGATGGTTGTCGCTGCGGGAGGGGTATTTCTCAGGCCGCCAGTTCTCCCGGCGCCCGTCTCCCCCGATTTCCACCTCGCCGTCGGATGTGCGGGAGCTGAAGGTCACCCGGGGGTCTCCATCCGTCTCCACAGCGTCGGATAGATCCGTGCCGTACTGAGCGAAGGGCGTACCCCATACGGAAGACTGGGCATGCTCCAGGAAGGCCACGCTCAAGCCGTTGTACTCGACAGTGGAGTTGTCGGACATGCGGACCTCGTGGACGAAGCCAGTGGGGACCTGGCCGGCGTCCTGAACGGCACCGGACCAATCTCCGAGCATCATCCGGACCTGGGCCCGACCGGCGTGTGCCGCCGTCACCAGATCACTCTCTCCGGCGGCCGAGGCGATGCTGATCGCCTCCCCGAACTGGCTCTCGGCCCGCTGGTAGAAGGCCGAGACCGGTTCCTCTGGCCCACCGTCGATGGTGGCGCTGCAGAAGCTGTCTCCCAGCACTCGGCCGGAAAAGGCCGCCCAGGTCAGGGCCGTGGCCACGGGGACGCTACTGCCGGCGTCCTGGCCTTCGGCGTCAAGGACGTTGCGGATGATGCCCACAGCGTCCTCGGCCGTGACTCGAGCGTTCTGGGCGTGGGCCCATCGCGTCACCGTCTCGGCCACGTCATCAGGGACGTGGACCGCATTGCTCCAGTCCCGGATTCCCACCCACTGGCCGGAGTGGACGATTTCATCGGTCAGATGGGCCCCGGCGCCGAAGATGCCGCCGTGGGGGCTGTTCCCCCCGCTGATGGCCCGGCCCAGGTTGCGCTCGGCCCCGATGACCAGGGGCTGGATGGCCTGGGGTTCGAAGAGGTCGTCGTATTCGATGGTCCCGGGGTCGAAAACCCCCAGGTCGCAGCCGGCCAGGAGGAGCGCTCCAGCTCCGGCGGCCACGAAGGGAAGAAGTCGGCTTCGGATTCGATCCATGGGCATGGTCTTGGTATTCCTTCGCATCGTCATCTCCTCAGAGCTCGATGGTGAAGCCCAGGATGATCTGCTGGGGCACCGGGGTGGGGAAGAAGGCGTGACGTTGCAGGGTGGACTGGGAGTTCAGGTTGGCCTCGGGTTCGAGCTGAGGCGTCTCCATGGACCTCCAGAGATTCCGTCCGGCCAGGCTCACCGTGGCCGACGAGAGACCGATTCGCTGGGCGAAGTCGGCTGGGACCCGGTAGGCGAAGGTCACTTCCCGGAGGCGCCAGAAGTCGGCGGGGACTGCGAACTCGCCCTGCGAGAGGAGGGAGTTCCGACCGCAGATAGCCTCGTTCAGGGAGTTCTCGGCTGCTTCACGGCAAAGGTTGGAGACCGGTCCCGGAGTGATCCCGTGGCGCTGGGCCCGATCCTCGCTCACGCTCCGACGGGGATCCATGGTCCACCGCATGGTGTGATCGTGGCGGTAGTGGCCACCCTGGTGATCGAAGAAGAAGCCGAAGCTGATGTTGTCGCCGATGGAGAAATCGCTGCCCAGTTGGATGGTCCGGGTGGGCTGGCCGGGTCCGATGTACTGCTCGGCGTCAGTGCAATTGCCCGGATCGGCGCAGAGATCCTGCTTGTTGACCACCTGGCCGTCCTGCTCAATGAGGTGATTGCTGGCGAAGAACCCGGCGATGGGGAAACCCTCTCGGATGTGCTGGAGCCACCGGACCGTCAGGGGGGCTTCGCCGGAGAGGTTCACCACCTCGTTCTCATTGGTGGAGATGTTGGCCCGGGCATCCCAGCGGAAGGCGGGCATATCGATGATGGCTGCGTTCAGAGCCAACTCAAGCCCTTGGTTGTGGACCTCCCCCACGTTTCGAAGCTGGGTCCCCAGGACTCCCTGGGAAGGGATGTTCCGGGCCTGATAGAGGGCGTCCTCGGTGGTCTGGTCGTAGTAGGTGAACTCGATGCCCAGCCGGTCGTTCAGGATGTCGGCATCGAACCCGACCTCGATTTCGTGGCTGACCTCGGGTCGAAGATCCGGGTTCCCCACATTGCTGGGGATGACCGCCGGCAGACCGCCGGCCCCGGAGCTGGCACCGTACGTCCGAACCGCGGAGAAGGCGCTGGGCTGCATCCCGGCGGTCCCATACGCACCTCGGAGTCGGAGGGAGCCCCATCCGTCTTGCCAGAAGTCATGCTGGGAGAGGACGTAGGAGACATCCACCTTGGGGTAGATCTCGTAGTCCACGTCGGCACCGAAGGCGCTGTGACCGTCGGCCCGGGCCCCCAGAGTGACGTAGAGGAGGTCGTTCCATCCAAACTGCTGCTCCAGGAAGGCCCCCAGCATCTTCTCTTCGGACCGGGATTCGGTGGCCGAATAGCTTGAGGAGGTGGCGCTCACCACCCGGAGGCCCCGGAAGGGGAAGTCCTCGCCGTAGGCTCCCTGGGTGGAGGATTCGGTCTGGAACCACTGGAGCCCGGCCGTGGTGCTGGAGCGGAGGTTGGGCCGGAGATCAGTGCCGAAGGTGCTGCTCAGGTCCAGGTTCAGATTCTGGGCCCGCCGGCGATAGTTCCCGGCGTAGCCGTCCAGCCAGCGCTGGTCCAGGACCTCGGGGGGGAGGAGCTCGGTGTTGTCCGAGTTGAAGAAGTCCCCACCCAGGGTGGCTCGGTGGGACCAATTGCTCCCAGGGGTGAACTCGGCCGTCACGTTCCCGGTGTAGCGATAGCCTCGCTGGAACATCTCCAGCTCCCTGAGAGGCTCGGTGGAGGTGAACCATCCATCGGCTCCACCCAGGAGGCCATTGATGAGGAAGCCTTCCTGGTTGTTCCCCTGGGGCGGCACCATGACCTCCCGGGAGCTGTAGGATCCGCCGACCCGGACCAGGAGGTCCTCGGTGGCCTGGATCTGCAGGTTGGTGCGGAAGGCGCCGTAGTCCTCTTCACTGTTGGGCTCGATTCCCCCGGTCCCCCGGAGAGTCCCGGAGGCGTAGTAGCTGAAGCCTTCGGTTCCGCCCCGGACAGAGAGTTGGTTGTGCAGGAAGCTTCCGGTGGTGCCCATGTTGTTGATGTACCAGTCGGCGAAGACCGATCCGGAGTCCTGCCAGTATGAGTCGGGGACCATGCTGGTCCCGACTTCGGAGCGGAGCCGCCAGGTGGGGGTCCCTTCCATGCCTCGGCGGGTGGTGATGTTGATGACCCCGGCTGCCGCCTCAGTTCCGTAGAGGGTGGCGGCGGAGGCCCCGCGGACGATCTCGATGTTCTCGATGTCCGCCGGATTGATGTCATCGAATCCGGCCCAGGAGGGTCCGGTGGTCCGGATCCCCCGGTAGGGCGAGTCGTCCATCCGGACGCCGTCTACATAGATGACGGGGGTGTTGGACTGGGAGAGGCTGGCCATCCCCCGGAGGAGGATCCGGCTTCCCTGCCCAGGCTGTCCGCCACTTCCCAGGATGTTCACCCCCGGGGAGCGGGCCTGCAGCATGTTGGACATGCTGGTGATGGGGGCCGACTCGAGATCCTGGGTGTTGATCCGGGCCACTGAGGTTCCGATCTCGCGGCGGGCTGTGCCCATCCCACGCCCCGTGACGATGATCTCATCCAGCGCGATCGCGCTCCGTTGGAGCATGAAGTTCACCTCCACCGAGCCGGCGGCCGGGACTTCCACAGTCCGGGTCTCAGCCCGATACCCGATGATCTGGGCGCGAACCCGTTGCTCGCCGACCGGAACGTTTCCGATGCTGAAGGAGCCGTCGCCGGAGGTCAGGGCCCCCAGGTTGGTGTCCTGAACCGTGACCTGGACATTGGCCAGCGCCTGGCCTTCCGTGCTCTGGACGACGCCGGTCACGGTGCCGGTCTGGGCCTGGGCTGCGGCAGGGAGAAGGAAGGCCAGGGTCAGGGCGACGATGGTGCCGCTGAGCCGCCGTCGAAGACCGCCTCCGGAGAGGCCTGGCCGCATTCGGGTCTTGGGGTGGGAAGTCATGGATCTCTCTGGGGTCTCGGGGGGGGACGATAGATCGTGATCCACAAGTGGACTCGGATCTGGATGCAAATCCGACAACAATATTGTCAGGATATGAGGCAGGGTCATGGTACGCAAGGAGTTGGCTTGGGCCCGCCTACCAGCTCCCCAGCTCGCCAGAGTCCTGGATGGCCTCGGCCAGGCGCTCGGCAGCGTTGGTCCAGTTCGTCCGGACGGCGCTGTGGGCCCGCTCACCGTCACCGGCCCGGATTCCGGCGATGATCTCCCGGTGTTCCTCCAGGGAAGCCTGGATCCTGGCGGCCTGTGTACTGCTGTAAAGGCGCCTGTATCGATCAGCCTGGGGTTTGATGGCATTGTGGAGGGCCAGGAGACGGGGACCGGCCCCTGCCTCCACGTAACGGCGATGGAAATCTGTGAAGAGCTGGAAGATCCGCTCTACGGAAGGGGGGGTGGCCTGGCTGACCGTCAGGAGTTGATGGTCGATCTCTTCCAGACTCTGGCAAACAGGCTCCCGGGCAGCCTGGGCTCTTCCGGCCAGGAGGCGGGCGGCCAGCCCCTCGATCTCAGCTACGATCCGGAAGATTTCACGAGCATCCTCCCGGGTCAGGGGTGAGACGGAAAGCCGCATCTGGCGACCTCCTTCCTGACTCACCACGTACCCTTCCTGGGTGAGGCGCCGGAGGGCGGCGCGGACCGGGGTTCGGGAAACATCCAATCGCTGGGCCAGTTCGGTCTCGATGATCCGGGTCCCCGGGGCCAGCCGGCCCCGGACGATGAGCTTTCGGAGTTTCAGGTACACACGGGTGGACTGGTCCAGTGCGACAGAGGCGGTACTTCCCAATTGGAGGGCTCCGGTTCGGAGGAAGGGATCACGGCCTTGACCGAAGGTGGATGCAGGGGTGGATCCACGCGGTGCAAGATGGATGTCAGTATGCTGAGAACAAGAAGGGCCCCTTCGCATTCACGCAAGCCAACGATCTCTTTTGACCGGTGGCATGGGGCGGGTGGTCGAAGCCGAACCGGGCTTTGACGGATGCCTGTCTTGGCGCCATCATTCCATGCTGAGGACGTGTTCGAAATCCCGTCCCCCCGGTAGACTGGTTTCCAGCAGGAAGCAACGGTCCCGTGTGGGATGGGGGCCTATTCCAGCGTGAGGAGTCGTACCCATGGTTCGTGGATTTTCCGTCGTTGCCGGCCTCCTGGCCATTCTCCTTCTCCCGGGCTGCCAGCCCGACGAGACGACTGCCACCCCCGACGGCGGCACAGAGCCGGAGGGGGCCGAGTATGGACTGGTGATCCACGGTGGTGCGGGGACGATTCTTCGGGAGAATCTGACGGAGGAGCGGGAGGCTCAGTACCACGCCGCTCTGCAAGCCGCGCTGGAAGCCGGCTACCAGGTCCTTGAGGAGGGCGGGTCCGCCATGGATGCCGTCATTGCGGCAGTGGTGGTCATGGAAGACGCGCCCCTCTTCAACGCAGGCCGAGGGGCCGTCTTCACCAGCGAGGGGACGAACGAACTTGATGCCGCCGTCATGGACGGCAGGGACCTGGATGCCGGGGCCGTGGCCGGTGTGACCCGGATCAAGAACCCCATCCGGTTGGCTCGCCTCGTCATGGAAGAATCGCCCCACGTGCTCTTCGCAGGCCCCGGTGCCGAAACCTTCGCCAGTCAATTCGACCTGGAGGAAGTGGAGCCGGAGTACTTCTTCACCGAGGAGCGGTGGGAAGCCCTCCAGCGTGCCCAGGAGGCTGAGGAGGTCTCCATGGACTGGTACGAGGAGGAGGACCGGATGATCGGGACAGTGGGCGCAGTGGCCCGGGACCGGGATGGAAACCTGGCAGCAGCCACCTCCACCGGGGGGATGACCAACAAGCGGTACGGCCGGGTGGGCGACGTACCCATCATCGGGGCCGGGACCTACGCCTCCAATGCTTCGTGTGCCATCTCCACTACGGGGCATGGGGAATACTTCATCCGGAATGTGGTGGCCCGGGAGATCTGTGCACGGATGGAGCATCGAGGCGAGACCCTCCAGGAGGCTGCCGACGCGGTGATCCTGGGCCAGCTCGTGGATCACGGGGGAACCGGGGGAGCCGTGGGCATCGATCGGGACGGGATGATCACCCTGACGCTGAACACCCCGGGGATGTACCGAGGCCACTGGGTGGCCGGGGCTGAGCCCTTCACCGCCATCTACGAGGATGAGGGTGACGGCCGCTGACCCCGAGGACCCCTCACCGTTGGGGGGCGTCGATCGGTTGGGCTCTCTGGTCACCATGGGAGCCATCATGAT
>PWWP01000259.1 GCA_003562075.1 Gemmatimonadota bacterium | reverse complement strand
CATGCTCTTGCACTGCGGAGCGACCCAACTGTTGGCCTGAGCTGTTCCCGGTGGCCGTGTGGCCTACCAGCTCCTCCACGAAGGTGGCCAGCCCTTCCGTTTCCCAGACCTCCGGGAGACTGGTGGCGCCTGCTTCAAAGATCTGGGTCCCAAAGTGGATGACGTGGGTCAACTCGTGGGCCAGGAGCCGCGGGTAGAGGTCCAGCGCCTGCGAGACCGAGAGCTCACGTGCCGTCGTCCCGTTGGCATCTGGGACCACCATGTAGAAATACTCACCCTGGTTGCTGGCGTCGCACGCGGACCGGGGGAAGAAGTCACCGGTGAAGACGAACCCATTGATGGTCTCCAGCTCGTTGACCTCCGGCGTGAGCACGATGACCACCCGGCCGTTCTGGTCCAGGTCGGTGGGCGGACCCAGGAGGCGGGTGAGTTCCGGCCCGATGAGCTGATCATAGAGGCTGGCCAGGGCGTTGTAGTCGCCTCCACTGAGTCCCCCGGACGGTCGGTCGTTGTCCTCCACCCAGATGGCGTGATTGCCTACGGCTCGCACCGTCCCGTTGATGGTGGTGTAGGCATCGCAGGATTCGGGCACCCGGACGGTTGTCTGGTCCCCTACATTCTGGAGGGCCGTGCTGGCCAGGGCCGGTCTCTCATCCAGGGTGCGGGCAGAGGGTCCCAGCTCCCGCAGGAGCTCCATGTTACGCTCCATCTGGCGGGCGTGGGCATGCGCCAAGGCCTGGTCCTCCTCCGACGGCATGGGCAGCGCTGCCCCAGGTACCGGGGGTGCGGCCGCCAGGGGGGCTGCCACAGGCGTCACATCCAGCTCCCGGCGGGCCAGTCCCTGGGTTCCAGGATCCCCCACGCCTTCTCGGAGCGACTGCAGGGCCGCCACCCCGGCAGGCAGGGGCGAGGCGCTGGAGATCTGAAGGTTGGCGGGCGTGACTGAACTCACCACCTCCGAGATGGACTGGACACCGATGAGATAGGTAGCCGGCGTACTCCGGGAAGCCAGGGAGAGGCAATGGCCCTTGGCTCCGCTCCCAAAGCTCATCCAGGTAGTTCCGAACTGGAAGGGTTCGATGGTACTCCTCGGACTCACCGGAACGGACTGGACCACTGCATCCGCCCCCTGGCTCACCTGGACGGGGACGGGACGGGTAGGGAGGCACTCCCCTACGGGAACCTGGAAGGTCAGCGATCCGGCGCTGGATGAGAGGACCTGGGCAGCTTGATCATCCACCGTCACCGAGGCGTCGGCCAGGCCCGTCCCGGTGACGGTGGCCGTTTCGCCCTCCACCAGGAGAGAGGGGGAGATGCTCTGGACTGTGAGGGAGCCGGGGGGCAGGGCCGCCGTGGCCGCGACCATGGTGGAAGGGCCGCCTTCCACACTCACTTCCAACTCCTGGGCCCCACCGGAGGCCCCCAAGATCCAGCGGGTGGAGGCCTGGCCCTCTTCGTCTGAGGTTTGCTGGGTCTCCGAGAGGGATCCTCTGCCCTGACGGATCGTCCATCCAACCGCAATTCCGGAGACACCGCTTCCATTGGCGTCCTCTACCCGAATCACCACCGGTTCATCCAGCTCGCTTCCTGCCGTGGCGCTCTGGCCGTGTCCGGACACGGCTACGATCTCGGCCGGACGCTGAACCACCCAGACTTGCACGGATTCAGAGATACCGCCTGAGGTAGCGGTGATCTGAGCTGAGCCATTGTCCACGGCCGTCACCACACCTCCGGAGACCGTGGCAACATCGTTCCGAGAGGATGTCCAGTTCGGCGCCGGGGCCGATGTCATGACCTGACCAAACTGGTCCCGCACCTGGGCCTGGATGGCGAGGGTCGCCCCCAGGGCATCCAGGGTGTCTCCACTGGCGGCGAGGGTCAGACTGGTGGCCGCAGGTTCCGGCTCGGGAGGCTCGGTGGAGGATCCGTTTCCGTCCCCGCATCCTGCCAGGAGAAGGACGGCCATGAGTAGCAGAATGCGAGACTTGTGGATAAACCCCATGGCGGCACTCCGGGTGGTGGTGTGGATACGCAGGACCGCTCCGGGTCCCCACCCCCATTCGTGCAAGCCCGGTGCCTCCCTCCCAGAAATCACGACAGGCCCCCCGACCCGGAGGTCGAGGAGCCCGTCTCAGCCCGTCTCAGAAGGCGGGGCCGGAGTGACGCCTGATCAGGGCTGCTCCCCTGCCAGCTCCAGGAGTGCGCCGGCCATGGCCCGGATCCGGTCGGCGTCACCGGTAGCCTGCCGGGTGTCGATGGCCTTGGCCTCGCCCCAGAGCCCGGTGGCCAGCTCCTGGAGGGCGCTCCGCTTCGCGGTGCCCGGCGTCATTCCGTCGATTCGATCCAGCTCACCTGCAACCTCACCGGCCATGGCGGCCTGGAGACCGTCATCCCGGACGAGCTGATCGTAGTAGGCCCGAGCCACCACCAGGTCTGCCGGCCAGACCTTCTGGGGTTGGTGCTGGGGGTTGAACTCGTCGAACTGGACCAGGCGGGCGGCAGCCAGCTCGTTCTCCGAGAGGAACTCACTGGGAGTCAGCTCGAAGACATCCAGTCCCCGGGCGATCTCCGACCCGTAGATGTACCCGTTGTACCAGTAGGACGACCAGAAGCCGCCCAGATAGAGCTCGTCATCGTCGATGGGGCCCCGGTCGAAGAAGGCAATCTCAAAGGGGTTGGATGGATCGGTGAAGTCCAGGACCGAGATCCCGCCCTGGTACCAGGCCTGGACCTTGATGTCCCGGCCCGGAACCGGAACCAGGGACCCGTTGTGGGCCACGCAGTTCTCGGTATCGGTCTGTGGCGCCGGCATCTTGTAGTAGCTGGCGTGGGTCATCTCACCGTTGTTCAGCCAGAAGATGGAGTTGGCGCCCCACTCGTAGCGATCCTCGGCCCGGCAGCGGGGAGAGCTCCCGCCACCCCACTCATCGGTGAAGAGGACGCTGGTCCCGTCGTTGTTGAAGGTGGCCGAGTGCCAGAAGACGAAGTTCTCGTCGGTGACCTCGCCGATCCGCTGAGGGGTGGCCGGGTTGGAGATGTCCAGGATGATACCGTTGCCTGAACAGGCCCCCGCCGCCAGCCCGATCTCCGGGTAGGCAGTGATGTCGTGGCACCGGTCCGTGGCCCGGGGCTGCCGGGGATCCTGGTCGGCGTCCACACCGGGGAAGAGCCCGTCGATCCGGCCCGTCTCTTCGTCGGTGAAGATCCGGGGGGAATCGATGAGTCGGGCCTGGGCCGGGTTGGCCAGGGGCACCTCGATCACATCGATGCTCCAGTATGCCGTAGCCGGATCGTCAGGATCCCGCTCCTCTCCGCAGCCGGCCAATTCCTCGGCAGGGCGGGAGGGGCTGGTTCCCGAGTTGTAGACGTAGAGGGTGGAGGAATCGTTCAGGTCCTCCACCAGGGTATGGGTGTGGGAGCCCCGGCAGGTCTGGACGGCGGCCACCTGCTGGGGGTTGTCCAGGTCCGAGATGTCGAAGATCCGGACGCCCCGGAACCGCTCCGGATCCACGGTGCCATTCGTACCCTGGTCTCCGCAATCGATCCGGCCCCGGACCTCCTGGGCCGACATGAAGACCAGGTCGCCGTATACCGACACGTCACCCTGCCCGCCTGGGCAGTAGATGGTGGTCCGCAATCGCGGATTGGAGGGATCGGAGACGTCGTAGATGTTGATCCCGCTGTAGTTCCCTACGAAGACCAGGTCTCCCCGGTAGGCCATGTCCGAGTTGGCAAAGCGGGAGTCGCCTGGATCATCCGGATTGTAGAAGCCCTCGGGCTTGGGGATGTTGGCCAGGATCTCCATGTTCCAGGAGGCTTCTTCGGCATCCATGAAGCCGGCAGCCAGTCCAACTCGGGGGTCGTCATCCCCGCCCAGGGTGAAGGTCTGAGCCGAGGCTTGGGCCGGGGCCCAGGCTGTGGCCATGAGGAGGAGCCCTCCCAGCATCCAAGCACCAATGCGTGCGCTTGATCGTCTCTTCATATCGGTCCTCTCCGTTCGGGTACCCTGAAATGGCGAGTCGCCTGGGGTCCATTGGCGCGGACGTTGGAGTCCGGGTTCGGAAACCGAACCGGTCATCCCTTCTGGACTGAGGCCGCCGGGCCCTCTGTCGGCTCGCCCTCCTGCCGTCGGTCAGCGACCCCGACGCAGGATCTCTTCCATTCGAATGATCTCGATCTCCTGGTCCGCCTCCACGTGGGCGGCGAACTGGAATATATCTGAATCCTGGACGGCGCCAGGAGAAGCGAAGAGTTCGGAAACCATCTGAATGGCTCCCTCGTGGTGGTAGATCATGAACTCCAGGAGGAGACGGTCGAACTCCTGGTCCCGAGCTGCGGCCAGCTCCTGAAGCTGCTCAGGTGACAGCATTCCCGGCATCCCGTGGTGGGGGTCGTCCATCTGGCCGTGGCCCCCATGGTCGGCGTGATCTGCCTCGTCACCGTGGTGCCCCCGATGGCGCTCCCCGTCACGATCCTGGCGGTGGTCCGAGTGATCGCCGTGATGGTCCCGATCATGGTCGCCGTGATGGTCCCGATCATGGTCCCTGTGATGGTCCCCGTCGTGATCACGGTCGTGGTGGGCACAGTCACAATCGCAATCATCCGCGTGGTCCCCGTCGTGATGATCGCAGTGGTGGTCGCCGTGATCCCCGTGGTCATGGTCGTGGCCATGGCCATCCCCGTGGCAGGGGCAGTGGGCCCCGTGATCGTCGCCGGCCTGATGACCGTGGTGATCCATCATCTGGTGGTCATGGTCGCCGTGCAGCTCCGGTACCTCTTCACCCCTGAGGGTGAGCCACCGGGTCATGAGGGCGATCTCGTCAGCCTGGGTCCGTTCGATCCGCTCGGCCAACTGGAGGATGGTGGGGTTCTCGGTCCGACCATGGGCCATCCGGCTCATCTCCACCGCCTGCTGGTGATGGTGCATCATGTCCTGCATGAAGCGGACATCGGCCTCCGTGTGCCGAAGACGCTCCGGCACCACCAGCTGTTCGGGGGTCAGAACCGTGCTGGCCGTTCCCGGGGCGCCGGGTTGAACCGTCCGGGCCTGGGCCTCTGCGTCCGTTGGCGGAAGGGCCAGGACCAGGAGTCCAATACTTCCAAAGATGGCCAGGTGCCGAACCAGATGACGCCGCACGAGATGATGCATGAGATTACCTCTCGAGGATGGGGACGGTCCTTCAACCCAGCTTATACAACCGAGTGTTCCCCTGGTTTCGCGGGGGAGGCGAAGACGAGGGCTCCCAGGCCAAGGGCCAGGAAGGTGACGGCGGCCCACTGCCAGAAGGCGAAGGAGAGCCAGATGGGTACCCCCATCTCCCGCCAGGCCGTGTCCACCCATCCCAGGTCTCGCTGGTCGAAATAGAGGGCCACCTGGGTCAGCCCCACAGCCAGCAGGGGGAGGAGGACCAGGGTCACTGGCCAGACGGAGGCGTTCCGGTGACGGATCCGGAAGAGGTGGAGACCCACCACCCCACCGTAGAATCCGGCAAAAGCGAAGATGGCCAGGACCTCATGGGCTTTGTAGACGACGCTGGAGAGGCGGAGATCCAGGATGCCCTCCACACTCAGGAGGGCGCCGGCCACCAGCCCCACCTGCAGGGTCCGGATCCAGGGCCGGGGGCTGGCGACGCTGGTACGGAATGCCCGGTCCAGGTGACTCACCACAGGCCAGAGAAGGACCATGGCAACCCCCATGGCCGCCGCCAGCCAGAGGGCCCCCTCCGGGTTGCGTCGATGGGAGGCCAGACGGGAGATGACGGTGTAGGCCCAGTCGAAGCCGCTCGGGTAGGACCGGGCGGCCAACCATACCCCCAGTATCGTGACCAGAGCGGCCAGGGCGAAAAGGATGAGAGCGCCTCTGTACTGGACGTGAATCACGAGTCAGGCAACGGAGAGGGAATGACGAGTCAGGGAACGGAGAGGGGTGTTGGGCCCGTTCCGGTATGGGCCAAAAGCCGGTGAGCGCCCGGGCTCGCAGCCTCACGAGGGTACGAGCAGCCACACGAGGGCACGAGGGGGGGCACGGGCTGAGGGCTCACTTTCCTACCCTCCACCCTGCCCTTCGGTGCGCCGTCTGCTTGCGGTTGGACCAGGGTGTGCCCGAATCTGATGGGGAGACGGCTGCCTCCACCTCCTGGGACGTCACTGCACCACCGGGTTCACAAGCGAGGCCTGCCAGCACCCATTCCGAATCCATCAACCCGATTCGCGTCATCGACTTCGGCCCCGGACTCGCCTCCTATGAAGATCATTCCCGGCCCCCCTCCCCCTTCGGCCTCGTCACCCTGGCCGATTCTTCTGATCCTCCTCTTCCTCGTCCTCCCCGTGGAGCCGGCCCACGCCCAGGCACCTGTAGACACCGATGTGACCATTGAGGCGCTCCTGAGCCCCCCCTTCCCCTACGGCATGTCGGCGGCGGAGGAGGGTGGGGCCGTGGCCTGGATCCAGAATGACCAGGGCGTTCGTAACATCTGGGTGGCTGAGCCCCCGGAGT
>PWWP01000085.1 GCA_003562075.1 Gemmatimonadota bacterium | reverse complement strand
TGACATGTTGACCTTACAGCACGTATCCACCATCCACCGGAAGCACGACCCCGGTGATGTGTCGGGCTGCCTCCGAGCACAGGAAGAGGACCGCGCCAGCCACGTCCTGCGGATCTCCCAGTCGGCCCAGGGCGCTGCGCTCTCGGGCCCGGTCCAGGATCTCGGACGGGACCCGATCGGTCAGTCGGGTCGTCCGGATGTAGCCCGGTGCCACGGCATTCACATTCACATTGGAGGGACCGAGTTCCACAGCGGCGCTTCGGGTCAGGGCCAGCAGCCCTCCCTTCGAAGCAGCGTAGTTGGCCAGCCCGAACTCACTCCGGAGGGCATGGACCGATGAAATGTTGACGATCTTCCCGTACTCCTGGGACCGGAATCGGGGCGCAACGGCTCGGAGAAAGTAGAACGCTCCGGTCAGGTTGGTCTCGAGGACGTCATCCCATTCCTCGTCCGTCATCCGCCAGAGAGCCCGATCTCGCCCGATCCCTGCGTTGTTCACCAGGATATGAACCCCCCCGAGCTGCTCCTCCACCTCGTCCACGAAAGCGCGAACCTGGTGTGAATCACGGCAATCGACCGCTCGGTGGAACACCTGAACCTGGAAATGGGATAGTTTTCGCTCAGTGACACTGGCCCGATGGAGAGACTCTTCCCCTTCGTCCAGATAGTTGAAGGCGATGTGGATTCCGCAGCGGGCCAGCGCCAGGGCCACCGCCCGGCCAATCCCCGATGACGCGCCCGTCACGATCGCCACACGGCCCCGCATTCCGTCCACCGAAAGAAGAGGTCGAGCCTCCGGGTTGGCTTCAACCTCATCCAGAAGCTCTTCTACCGCGGCCCCGGCACCACCGGGGGGTCGGGGCATGGAAGGAGCATCCCCTTCCCCTCCCCCATCTTCCTCGGTCCACCCTCCTCGAGGAGCCTCCCGCCCCGTCGCGCCCTTCGGTCTTCCGGCCTTCACCGGTCCGTCTCCTCACGAATAATGGACATGATCTCCTCTTCGGTGAGGGTGTGATCCTGGGACTTGCAGTATTCGAAGATGCGCCGACACAAGGCATCGTCGTCGTCCAGGCCCCGCTCCTTCAGCCAGTAGCGAACATTCGAGAGTCCGGACATGGGACTGATCTCGATCTCCTGGCTCCGGCCCACCATGGCCGCCGGCACGCCGGAGTAGATCCGGTCGGCGAGCCAGGCATCACCCTTGGCTTCCGCTTTGATGATGGCAGCGGCGTGAACTCCTGTAGCCGTCCGGAAAGCATCCCGCCCGAAGACGGGATACCCAGCGGGGATGGCCACTCCGGTTGCCCTGGAGACCCTGCGGCAATACTCGCCCAGGGGTTCCAGATCAACCTCATGCGCTCCCATGAGTTTCAGGTTCACCAGGAGAAGATCCATCTCCACGTTCCCCACCCGTTCACCGATTCCCAGAGCCGTTCCGTGGATCCGATCCACCCCGGCCTGGACGGCCGCCAATGCGTTGGCCAGACCCAGCCCCCGGTCCCGATGGCCATGCCAGTCGATCTTCACGTCCTCACCGGACGGCGCCACGATTTCCTCCCGGACGAACCGGACGAGGGCCTGAACCCCCCAGGGGGTGGCGTGCCCAACCGTGTCGGCAAGACAGAGTCGGCGAGCTCCCCATTCGATGGCCCGGGTGTAGAGCGCCTTCAACGCCTGAGGGCGAGCCCGGGTCGTATCCTCCGTCACGAACATGACGGGGAGTCCCTGGGAGACAGCGAAGGAAACCGCTTCTTCCGAAGTTCGGAGCATCCGGTCCAGCGTCCAGTCCTCGGCGTACTGGCGGATGGGCGAACTCCCGATGAAGGTGCAGGCCTCGATGGCCACGCCGACCTCCTGCGAGATCCGGGCGATGGGCTCTACGTCCCTCACCATGGTCCGGGCAGCACAGTTTGGACGGATAGCCAAGCCGGCGTCCACGATCTCCTGGGCCAGTGCCCGAACGTCAGCCACCGCCCGGGGCCCGGCACCTGGCAGGCCGATGTCGGCCGAGTGGATCCCCAGTTCATCCATGAGGTGTAGGATCCGAAGTTTCTCCTCGATGGGGGGATCCTTCACCGAGGGGCTCTGGAGCCCGTCTCGCAGGGTCTCGTCATCCAACTCCACCATCGGAACCTCGGATCTCTCCGGGTCCATCCGGTTCCAGTCGTGGATGAGTGATGATTCGTCCATCCCACCTCCTTGGCATGCCCGGGAGCGGTTCCTCTACCGCTGCGGTGAGGGATTCCCGGTTCCCGGGTCAGTCCTGGTCCGACCCCTCGATCTCGGTATAGCCTGCTGCGTTGACCCGTCCCCGAACTCCGGCCACCTGGGCGTTCTCTCCGATGATGGAGTCGGTGAGGTGGGCGTTTCGGACCGTGGCCCCCGGCCCCACGATGCAATTCTGGAGGGTGGATTCCACCACCGTCACCCCCTCCTCCAGGGTCACGTCTGGGCCGATGGTGGAGGCACGAACCGAAACGCCGGATTCGAGCCGAACAGGCTCCTCGAGACGGGAGCCGGCATCCACGACTGCGTCAGCGCTTCGCCCGCCCCGGCTGGTGGCCAGGAGGTGGGCGTTCGTCTCCAGAAGCGTCTCCACCTTTCCGCAGTCATACCACCCTCCCACCGGAGCCGTCCGAATCCGAGCCCCCTGATCCACCATGTACTGGAATGCATCGGTCAGATAGAACTCTCCGGAGGGACCCGGCTCACTGTTCAGAACGTGGTTGATCCCTTCGAAGAGGAGAGCTGAATCCCGGATGTAGTAGAGCCCGATATTGGCCAGCTTCGAGATGGGCTCCTTCGGCTTTTCGACGATCCGGGTCATTCCTCCCTCACCGTCAGTGACGATGACCCCGAAGCGCTGGTAGTCCTCCACCTCCTTGGCCCAGATGATCCCCGACCACTCTGCGTCCAACCGCGACGGAAGGGTCAGGTCCGCGTCGAAGAGGGTGTCCACAAAGACGATGAGGAGGTCTTCGTCAGCGTACGGCTCAGCCAGCTTGATGGCGCCGGCGGTGCCATCCTGGACCTCCTGAACCACGAACCGTGCCGTCAGCTCAGGGTACTCGGTCGTGATGAACTCCTTCACCTCTTCCCGAAGATATCCGACGATGAAGACCACCTCGTCGATCCCCAATTCTGGAAACTGGTCCAGGATATAGCTCATGACGGGTTTTCCTGCTACCCGGACCAGCGGCTTGGGCGTGGTCAGGGTGTGGGGGCGAAGACGGGTCCCCCGGCCTGCAAGTGGAATGATCGCTTTCATTGCTGAACTCGCATAGTGGACTCAATTCTCTGGACGGGAGATCGCCGGGGGTCGACCGGATTGGGCCAGGAACTGCGGACACCATCCCAGGATCACCCCAATCCATTGTAGGCCAGCCTCACCCCTGGGTACAGCGGCCCTGCCAATGAAGGTCCCGGGGAACCCACCCGGCCAAGGGGCGCTACTACCCTTCCAAGTCGCCTCGGCCTGGCTGACCCCCGGGTCCTGATACCTATGAACGCTCCAGCCCGGAATCTTGCCATGTCCGTATCGGATCGGCTACCGAAGCCTCCACTCAGCTCGCCTCCCTCCAGACCTGGACCCTGGGGATCCAGCAACATGCTCCCCACGACGGCCGGTCCACTGGCCCGGGTATTCCTGGCAGGAGCCCTCCTCCTGGCCTCAGGCACACTCTCCGGCGATCTGGCGGCCCAGGACACCACCCTGCAGGTGGAAGGCTCGGCCCAGGTAGAGGCGACGCCGGACCGAGCCCGCATCTCCTTCGCCGTGGAGACGGAAGCCGAGTCGGCCCAGGAGGCGGGAACGGAGAACGCTCGCCTCATGGAGCAAATCGTAGCCGCCGTTCAGGAGGCGGATCTCCCAGGGCTCAGGGTGGAAACCTCCGGATACCAACTTCAGCCCCGATACCAGACCACCGGCGAAGACCGGGTCCGACGGATCGTGGGCTACACCGCCCGCAACACCCTCCGCGTCACCGTGGATGATGTGGGCGGAGTGGGGTCGCTGGTGGATCGGGCCCTGGGTGCCGGAGCGAATCGGGTCGCAGCACTCAACTTCGAGCTGCAGGATCCGGAGCCGTATCGCCTGGAAGCCCTTCGGGAGGCGGTGGAGAAGGCCCGTCGTGAAGCCCAGGTCATGGCCGACGCCCTGGGGATGCGACTGGGACAACCATCGCAGGTCCAGGGTCGCTCAGACCGGCCCTCCCCCATCCCCATGATGACGGCTCTCCGGGCCGAGGCCATGGCGGATGCACCCAGCACACCGGTGGAAGCTGGCCTGCAGACCATATCCGCGTCCGTATCCATCACCTACCGTCTCCACCCGGATCGATGAGGGCAGCGTGATCCAGCGGCTCCTGAAGGGACTCACCCGGAATCGGGTTCGGACCTCCTTCGAGCATTCGGATCCCAGGCTTCGGGGCCGTCGGTACGGGATTCCCTACCAGGAGGTCTGGGAGGCGGCCCTGGCCCTGGCGACAAACGGGATGAAGGGGTGGAGTATCGTCTCCGCAGATCGGGATGCCGGCCAGATCCAGGTCGAGAGCCGGACTTCCGTCTTCCGCTTCGTGGATGACGTGGAAGTCCGGATTTGCCTGGACGGTGATGCACAGACCGTCGTCCACCTCTCCTCGGCTTCCCGGGTGGGCAAGGGAGATCTGGGCACCAATGCCCGTCGGGTTGCTCGTTTCCTCAAGCGACTGGACCGAGCGCTGGTCCGTGCGAGCACCGACTGACCCGGCGATCCCCTTGGCCAGGCATGGTCCGATGCCGCTGACCCGGCCTCAAGAAGACTGACCCTTCGACCTGCCCCAGAAGAGCGAGGTCAGCTGGGAGCTCCCACCGCCGAGTCCTCTACCTGCGTCTCGAATCCCATGCCTCCCTTGCCGTCGCCAGGCGACCGGAAGGAGAGATCCTCCCCTTCACTTCGGGCCACAACCGAAGCTGCCGTGAGGTCCCCGGTCACATTGACCGAGGTCCGGATCATATCCAGGATCCGGTCCACACCCAGGATCAGGGCGATCCCGGCCTGGACCTGAGCACCCAGTCCCACGGCATTCAGCACGATAATGAGGGTAATGATCCCTGCACTTGGCACCCCAGCGGCACCGATGGATGCCAGCGTCGCTGTCAGAACCACCACCAGCTGTTCGGTGATTCCAATATCGATCCCGTAGATCTGGGCGATGAACATGACAGCTACGGCCTGATAGAGGGCCGTCCCATCCATATTGATGGTGGCACCCAGGGGGAGGACGAAGGATGACACGGGCTTGGAGATCCCCAGCTCCTCCTCGGCAGTCTCCATGGTCACGGGCAAGGTCGCATTGGAGGAGGAGGTGGAGAAAGCGACCAGGGGGGCGTTGGAAATCCGCTTCAGGAAGGTGAAGAAGTTCAGTTTGGCCAGGAAGCGGACGGCCAGGCCGTAGGTGAAGAAGAGGTGGATCAGGAGGCCTGCCACCACAACCAACGAGTAGATCAGGAGGCTCTGGAGAAGGTCCAGGCCAAACCGGGCCACGACGGCGGCGATGAGCGCAAAGACCGCATAGGGCGCCGTCTTCATGATCCAGTCGATCACCACCATGCTGGCGTCATTCACCCCCTCGAAGAAGGTGATGACCGCGTCCCGGCGCTTGGGTGCAATGACGCTCACCGCGGCTGCAAACACGATGGTGAAGAAGATGAGAGGAAGCAGCTCCAGATCCGCCGCCGCCTGGACAGGGTTTCGCGGAATGATGGAGAGGAGGGTGTCGATGACCGACGGCGCTTCCTCCGCCAGGCTGAGGGCTCCCTCTGCCTCCCCTTCGAACTGGGCCGACAGGGCATCCCGGGTGGCACCGTCGATGCGGGCTCCAGGACGGATCAGGTTCGAGACGATGAGGCCGATGGTGACAGCCACCGCCGTGGTGCACATGTAGAAGGCGATGGTCTTGCCGCCGATGCGACCCAACTTGGCCAGATCTCCCAGAGAGGCCGTTCCTACCATGAGAGAGGCCACCACCAGGGGCACCACGATCATGGTGATGGCCCGGATGAAGGCATCCCCCAGAGGCTCCAGGGCAATGAGAAAGCTCTGCAACCAAGTGAGCCCCGCTACGTTGGCGATGAAGCCGACGACGGCACCCAGGACGAGTCCGAGAAGGATCTTTGTGTAGAGCTGCATAGGCAGGGGGCTGGCGGAACGCCTGTGAATCCTGTGGCGGGAAAAATCGCCGGGAAGTTAGGTTTGGCCTCCCGTGGCGGCAAGTCGTTGGCTACCTTCCGGCGGCTCCCGACAGGTGCCGACGTAGGAGTCCTCACCGGCATTCCGGACCCTCTCCATGGCTCGTACACTCCCATTTGCCCTCATACTCTCCGTCGCCCCATCCCTCCTGGGAGGGTGTGGCGATCCTCCTCCGTCTCCACCGGTTCAGGAAGAGTCGGCGCCGACGACCATGGACACCACCCCATCCGGACAGGCACGCTCACACACCCCCCAAGGCTTCTACGAGCGTTCCCTGGCCTTCGTCTCCGCAGATGGTGACTCGGTCCTCATCGCCCCCTGGAGCTTTCGGATCCGCCGCGACAGCCAGGAGGAGATACGGGAACGGGATGTCCGATTGGGATGGCTCGGGTCATGGGAAGCGTTGGCCGTGGACGTGGACACCGGAGCGGTACTGGGGGACAGTTGGCGGATCGTTCCCGGCAATCGAATCCGGATGATCATGGGGGAGGGGGATGCTTTGGAGGAGATCTTCTTGCGGGATCCATTCCTGGAGATGGCCACCGACGTTGGTCTTCCTCTGGCCCGATGGACTGGCTCCCCCCGCGAGGTAGCTCGTTTCCACCGGGGCACCACCCGCCTGGCGCCGGGGGAGGATGAGGATGCGGTGGAGAGGGATGGGTTCCTCCTGGATCTCGGCGTGTCTTCGGGGTCCGTGGAGGGAGGATGGCAGGACTGGATCTTCGTGCACAGCGGGGATTTCTTCCAGGGAGCCTTCCTCCAACGGGCTGAACCGGAGGGAACAGAGGGGGATGTGGCCATGAACACCTTTGAGGGCTGGACCCGATTTGCCGTCAGGGAGCGGCGTTGGCCCTCCGTGGAGGTGGAATGGACCGAGGTCCGATCCTTCGAGGATGCGCGACGAGACATCCCGGTGGCCTGGAAGCTCCGGACCGCGGAGGGAGAAATGGAGATCCTGCTGGAAGCCGAGAGCTCCCACCTCTCCACCGGGGAGGGGGATGGCGCCGTCCTTCCGGTGGACGCCTTCTTCCAGCTCCGGGGAGAGCTCCGAATGGAGGGAGACACGGTTCCCCTCCTGGGCGTCATTCGACATCGACAGCCATGACCCCTGAGCTCCTCAGAGGAATCCTGACCGTCGTCTTCGGCTCCCTGGCGGGAGGCCTGACGAACACGATCGCAGTATGGATGCTCTTCCACCCCTATACGCCCATCCGCATCGGGGGAAGGAAGCTGCCTCTACTCCACGGCGCCATCCCCAAGAACCAGGATCGCTTGGCCGCGGCGGTGGGTCGGACAGTGGGAACTCGGCTCCTCACCGAAGATGATCTGAAACGAATCTTCGCCAATCAGGAATTTCGGCACGCCTTTGATGCACGCCTGGGAGGGTTCTTCGAGGAGCTGCTGGAACGGGAGCGGGGAACCCTGAGGGAGCTGCTTCCGTCCAATGCCCTGGCGGAGATGTCGGAGATCCTGGACGGAGTCGCCGACCACCTCTCCCAGCGCCTGGACGGCTGGTTGGACTCCCCCGAATTCGAGGAGGCAGTGGGCCGACGAACCCAGGACATTCTTCACCGACTCTCGGACCGGCCCGTAGCCGAACTCCTTACGCCGGAACGGGAGAGGCGCCTGGCCCTTGCCGCCCAGGAATGGATCGGCGAAGCGGTCGCCAAGGAGAGCTTCCGCAAGGTCGTGGACGACTACCTGGGCCGGGCACTCAACGGACTTCTCGAAAGGGACCAAAGCCTTGAGGAGCTCCTTCCGGGTGGATTGGCAGAGGCCCTGGAGGGGGCACTCTCTCGGGCCCTTCCTGTCGCTGCCCGGCGGCTGGGAGGCATCCTGGAAGACCCTGAGACCCGGAGCCGCCTGGAGTCAGCCCTCCGGGATCTCTTCAAGCGATTCCTCCGGGACCTTCGTTTCCACCAGCGGCTGGTGGCTCGACTGGTCGTGACTGACGACACGGTGGAACGGGTTCTCACCACCCTGGAAGAGGATGGAGCCGAACAGCTCTCCCTCATGCTCAGAGACCCGGCCGTACAGGAGGCCATCGCCCGTCGCGTGAACGATGGGGTGCTGGAGGTTCTTCGTCGTCCCGTCACCGAGGTGGTGGGTCGCCCCGACGACCCAGGCGTCCTCAAGGGCCGGGCGGTGGTGGTCGACTGGATCGTGGGGCTCATCCAGGACCCGGCGACCCAGGAGTACCTGGCCGAGAAGCTCCAGCAGGGTGTCGGACGGATGGCTCGAGGGACCTGGGGTGACCTCCTCCGATCTGTCCCGGACGAGCGCATCGCTCGAGGCGTCCTGGCCACGGCTCGAAGTGATGCCGCCAGGGAACTCTATCACGATGCATTGCGGGAAGGACTGGACAGCCTCCTGGATCGCCCCATGGGCCGTCCGGGGGACTGGCTCCCTCAGGGTGCTCGAAAACGGCTCCAGGCCACGGTGGCCGATCCGCTGTGGAACTGGTTGCAAGGCCAGGTCCCAGAGGTGATTCGGACCCTGGATGTGGAACGACGTGTGGAGGAAAAGGTCCGAGGGTTCCCCGTGGAACGGATGGAGGAACTGGTCCGTCGGGTAACGGAGCGCGAACTCAGCCTCATCATCCGGCTAGGTTACGTTCTGGGGGCCATCATCGGGGGGACGTTGGTGGCTGTGAACGCCCTGGTAGGCTGAGGCGATCCCTGGACAGGCCGGTCCGGTACGTCCAGGTCCGGAGGGGGTCGGCCTGGGGAATCAGCTCCGAAAGGGCCGTCGGCTCCGTCGACTCCCACGCCTGCGATCAGATCCCCGCTCTACCTTTCGCTGCATGAGGTTGAAGAAGGTGGTGTGGCGTCTCACCTTGGCGTGCTCCCCACTCTCACCCAGCTTTCGCTCGAGCTCTTCGGGAGAAGGCTGATACCTGGGCGGAAGCCCCCAGTAGATCCCAAAGCCCAGCGCGGCCAACATCCCGATAATGCCCAGTATGGTCATGCAATCACGTCCCCTGTTGGTACTTCCTCAACGACCCCGAAATCCCTGACTGGGGTCCAGTTGGAATAACCTGGTGGGGCCAGGGGGTTCCCCGACAGTCAGGACTTCCCGAGGGCCTCCATCACCAGAAGTCCGAGACCGATGCTCATGAGGATGGGTATGAAGTTCGTGCCTGCAGCAACCAGGATGACCACGAACCAGAAGGCGAGGTGGATGAAGGTATATCCGCCGGGCAGCATTGCGCTCTCCACCGGTAAAGGTCGATGAGATGGACCCTGCAATATGGGCCTGGGGCCCAGGTCTGTCGAGGCCCCGTCGCTCCACCCAGGGCTACCCGATCTCCTCCAACGTCAACTCCAGGGTGCGATGACCTTCCCGCTCCAGGGTTCCACCAATTCGGATCGGGAGTGGGCGTTCAAACCCGGGCCCATCGGTGACCAGGGTGTGGTACTCACCGTGCTCACCACACGGGTCGATCCCGGAACGTTCGAAACGCCTGACCAGCTCGGCATTCAGGGGCTGGCCCAGCCAGTCCGGGTCACCCAATTCCAGGTTCACTGACACGACCCGAGCTTGGAAGCCCTCGTCCACCACGGCCTGGACCACATCCAGGGGACGTTGACCCCACAAGGGTTCCCGATGCTCCAGGCCTGCTGCCAGAACCCGGCTCTCGTACCACGCCCGGATCTCCTCCAGGTGGAGATTACCGAAGATGACGCCCCGGGCTCCTTCCTCCTTGATTCCGGTCAACAAGCCGGCCAGCACCGCCTCGAAGTCCCGGGGGTGGGTTGCCTGCAAGCGGGGCTCCAACCCCAGCGCGTGGAGCTGTGCTTCCAGGATGGGACGAGGAGTACCGTGAAACCGTACCTGGCCCGAGTTCCCTTCGAAGATGTTCAGCCCCCAGCGGACCGTCAGGCCTGCCTCCCGGGCCCGATGGAGGGCCAATGTGGCATCCTTTCCCCCTGCCGTGGCGACGGCCCAGTGGCCTCCCGAGTCCATCACGCGGCTCCTTCAGGCACTGTGGCCTCCGAGTCCCGGATGCGGCGGACCCCTGCCGTCAAGCACGCGATGATGACCAGGAGGGTCAGGAGCGCCGCCCCCCCGATACCCAGCGTCAGGGGAAGCAGGCCCGCTTCGGAGAAGGGGACCCCGTCGAACCGGGCCCGGAGAAACAGGTAGACGGGCCAACCCTCCAGGACGATGACCGCTGCCAGATATCCTACAGCGGACATCATGAAGAGGAGCCCGCCGAAGGAAGTGGGGATTTCGGCTGGATTCTCCGTGTCGTAGTTGGGGAACAGAGCCCCGAAGGCCAGCGCCATGGCCCCCAGGGCAAGGGTCACCCCCACCATGGTTCCGGTGGAGAGCCAGAAGAGGAAGGGGTCCACCTCCAGGAGGAGGTTGGTGATGATGATGAGGGGCAAGGCCACAACCAGGAGAGGGAGCGTGCCGGTCCAGTACTTGGTCCAGAAGAGAAGGCGGGGATCCAGGGGAGAGGACCGAAGGAGCCATGTCATGCGGCCCTCCAGCGACATGACGGGGAAGATGAAGCGGGCCGCCACAGCCGCTACCACGAAGCCGGCCAATCCCAGGTTCAGGAAGGCCACCACGTTGACCAGGAAGAAGCTCACGCCCTCTCCCGGGCCCAGGGGCAGGACCCGGATGTTGTAGACGTAGACGACCACCAGGACGCCCAGGAGGATCAACTGGGACCACTGGGTCGTGTCCCGGAAAAAGCTTCGCACCTCCTTGGCCACCAGGTGCCGCGTGGTAGGACCCGTCCACCAGGCCAGCCCCTCCAGACTCCTTCCCCGGACCCGGGCTTCCCGTCGCTCTGCTCCTTCCTGTGCTCGGGAGAAACCGGCGGGAAAGTACCGGGCATGGGCCCAGCCCCCCATGACCAGGAAGGCCCCCGCAGTGCTCAGAAGGAGGAGGAGCGGGAAGGGGTCGAAGCCCCCGCTGAGCCATCCCAGGAGGGCATCTGCCGCCCACTCGGAGGGAAGCCAGGGGGAAGTGGGCGTTTGCAGGGTGGCCAGGAAGTCCATGACCCCCCGGGCCTCCTCCGGTCGGACCAGACGTTCGGGTTGGATCAAACGAATCAGGAGGACCACCCCGCCTGCGGCAAGGAGTCCGATGAGCGCCAGAAGGTCTCGGGTTCGTCGAGCCGGGAAGACATTCACCAGGAGCAGTGTGAGGCCGGCGCCGGCCACGGCTGGAATGACCAGGAAGGGGAGCACGACCGCCATGGCCAGCAGATAGAAGCCCGGACCTGCCCCGTAGATGCTTCCGTATCCGGCCAGGAGAGGAACCATGAGAAGGAGGATCATCCAGGAGGAGTTCACCCCGCTCTCAGCAAGGCGGGCCCAGTAGATGTGGAGGGGATCCGCAGGGGAAGCCGCCAGGAGTTCCAGGTCTCTGGAAAGGAAGAAGGTGGAAAGGGCGGTGATGACATTGGACAGGAGGAGGATCATCAGGAAGGTGAGGAACGCCAGCCCCAACATCCGGCCGGCCAGCACCTCGCCCAGTCCCTCGGCGCTTCGGAAGTGGATGAGCATCCGATGCGTCATGATGAAGAGGAGGCCCCAGAAAAGGAGAGCCACGCCACCCAGGAAGAGCCCTCGCACGAGCCTGGCTTCTCCCTGCCGGGCTCGGTTCACCTTCCCCCTGACCTTGGGCCTCAAGAGGGCGAACAGCCCGGGTCGGATGGGAGGAGTCACCCGTCCAGCACTCCCCGGAGGCTGGCCACCACCTGCGCCATCTCTTCGCCTCCGGTGACCTTCAGGAAGATCTCTTCCAGGTGGGCCCCACCAGCACCGGCCTGGGTCCGAAGCTCTTCCATGGTCCCTCGGGCAATGATCTTCCCCTCTGCGATGATGGCGATCTGATCACAGAGGGCCTCGGCCACCTCCAGGGTGTGGGTGGAGAGGAAGACCGTTCCTCCCCGTTCGACAAAGGAACGGAGGAGGTCTTTCAGAATCCGGGCCGAACGTGGGTCCAGCCCCACCATGGGCTCATCCACCACCACGAGTTGCGGGTCGTGGATGAGGGCCGACGAGATGAGGAGCTTCTGTCTCATCCCGTGGGAGTAGCTCTCCAGGAGCTCGTGCTTCCACGGCGTCAGGGAGAAAAGCTCCAGGAAACGATCAACGCGCTCCTCCACCTCCGATCCCTCCCGACCCCACAGGGCGGCTACGAAGCGGAGGAACTCGGCACCGGACAACTTCTCGTAGAGGAAGGGTCGATCGGGAATGTACCCGATCCTGGCCTTGGCTCCTGCCGGGTCGGTGGCCAGATCGTGGCCACCGATTTCCACCCGACCTTCCGTGGGTTGGAGGATCCCGGAGATCATCCGAATCGTGGTCGTCTTCCCGGCTCCATTGGGTCCCAGGAACCCGAAGATCCGTCCCCTGGGGACCTTCAACTCCAGTCCCTTCACAGCCGTGAAGCTCCCGTATCGCTTCACCAACCCCTCCAGAACGAGGGCCCACTCCTGGTCTTCCTTCCCCTCGTCCCCAGGGGCCGACGCCGAGAACCCGCCCGTCCGGTCCCCTGGAGCGGTGGGCGTCACAGGGGGAAGGCCACCTCCACCGTCCAGCTCTTCTGCCCTGGGCGGCGTGGAGGGAAAGTGCTCTGGAGAGGGGCCCGTGTGGGTCATTGGATGGTCTCGATCTGGAGGTTCCCGATCAGTCGGGCCACTTCGACCTGCTGGGCCAGATTCCCGGTCATGAATCGGAGATGGGTTACCTGTGCCGGAGCCTGCCCCAGGGTTGGATCCATGGCCACCCACTCCCCCAGCCAGACCTCAGGCCAGGCATGGTAATAGAAGGCCCCGTCCAGGTGGACCAGCCCCACGGCGCTGCGGGCCGGGAGACCCAGAGCCCGAGCCATGGCCACGTAAAGGACCGTGTGCTCGTTGCAATCTCCTCGACGGGTATCCAGAACCTGCAGGGCAGACGGGAGGGAGAAGGTGATCTCCTTCTCCAGCATCTGGTAAACTGCCTCGTTCAGTCGAATTCCGGCCTCCACAGGGTCGGACCGACTCCCTCTCAGGCTCCGGACAGCGGCGTTGGCCTCACGACGGATCCGGTCATCGCCGCTCTGGATCAGGGGCTCGGGCCGAAGGGCATGAGCCAGGTCCATCCGGGGATAAGGCAGCTCGAAGCCGGGTTCCAATCCGGAGAGGTCTTCCCTCCGAACGACCAGGGTGTCCCCCCGAAGTTCCTGTCGTCCTCCGTCCAGTTCGAAGCCTTCCAGCTCCACCCCGGAGAGGATGAATCGGAGTTTGTCGCCCTCCTCCATCTCCGAAAGATCCGCGTCGGCTGCGATGGCCGTGGAGAAGATCAGGTCGCCGGCCGAGGTTCCCGGACCCGCTCGCCGCTCCTCCCGCTCCTGGTCCACCAATTCAAAAGGGCTCCGCTCCAACGACAATCCCATGGCAGACGAGGACCGAATGACCCGTCCGTCCTCGTCAATCCAACTGTCGATGGAAATCCCGCCATAGCTCTCCTTCAGCCGCCAGGCCGTGATGGGCCGGTAGCCATCGCCCACCCATCGGCCGGATCCTGGATCCAGTATGGCCGAGTCGGGGACCATGATCGTATCCCGTTCCACCACCTCCACCTCCACGTCCCTTGTAGAGATCGTTGTCGGATCGAAGACCGGATAGCGGATCGTTCGGCCCACCCGGAGCTCTCCTCCCATGGCCAGGCGGATGGGCAGGGTACCGGCTGAGAGGGGTATCCCGTTCATCCGGAAGGTCACCTCCTCCGGCTCCCCTCCTGCATCGACCCTGACCCGAAGAAGGGTGTCGCCCTCCACGCTCCCACTGGCCTGGAACCGGCCGGCGTCGGAGTTCAGGTCAAAATCGAAGCGAGTCATCTGAAGCGTTGGAGTCAGGTGAACGCTCGTGACGGTGGTGGCAGCCCCTTCCTGGGCCATGGCCTCCAACTCCAGCGTCAGCCGGTCCTCCAGCAGAAACCCCTGGGGCACCGTGTCCAGACGTGAGGAGGCGATCCCCACCACCTCCCCTCCCATCCGAACGGCATAGAAGTGGGTGCCGGGCTCCATGGAGAGCGTCGCCTGGGCAAGACGAGCGAGCTCCGGCTGGAAATAGACCTGCCGGGCATGCCACGCCAGCATCCCGCCCCAGGCGACGAGAACGAGGACTCCCAGGATGGACCGGCGACTCACGGTGCCACTCGACGAAACGCATCTTCCTGATAGCCGTCGGCTGCCAGGACCACCAGGGTCCCCGGAAGGGCGTCACCTTCCCGGTGTTGGAGGAAGACCTCCGTCATGATCTGAGCCGCTTCCTCAGCATCGAGATTCCCGGCTCCCACCCCGAGTGGAAGAACCACAAGGCGGTGGACCCCCCATGCCGCCGCCTGCCGCAGGCCGTTCTGAAATGCCCGACGAACGCTCCGGGGGCTGACGCCTTCGTCCATGGAACGGATCACTACATGGATGAGAACCTCCACCGGGAGCCCTCCACCGGGCATGACGACCGCAGCGCCCAGGGGAAGATCCTTCATGGCCCGGAGCCGACTGCGAGAGGCTTCACCGGCCTGAATGGCGAACCGGCTCTCCGCTGGGGTGAGCGGCTCCAGATCCGTCCCCATCGAGAGGAGGAGGGCATCTCCCTCCACCTCCCCCGGGTCTCCGATCCGGAGCACCTGGATCACTGATCCCCCGAAAGCTCTCGGGCCCGACGATACATGGCCCCTGCCTCCTCGGGAAGATGCTTCCGGTCGTAGAGAATCCCCATGACGTAATAGATCTTCGCGTTCCGGGGCTGGAGCCTGGACGCACTCTCCAACGATTCCAGCGCCTCGTCGATGCGTCCCAGCCGGTTCAACGCTTCACCCCGGTAGAAGTGGGCCATCCCATGCTCCGGGTCTCTTTCGCAGACCCATCGAAGCTCCGACTCCGCCTGGGCGTAGAGGCCTCGACGGAAGTGCAGGATCCCCAGGTTCGCCCGGACGTCGACCCGGGATGGGTCCAACCGCATGGCCCGACGCAACACCTTCTCCGCTTCATCGAAACGTGCCAGAGCTCCCAGGGCAGCTCCCAGATTCCCAAGGAGTTCGGGGTTCTCGGGCTCAATTTCCAGTGCCGTCCGAAAGTGCTCCAGGGCCGCCTCATGGTTCCCCATTCGGTCCTGCAGGACCCCCAGGTTGTTTCGGGCCTTGAGATGGCTCGGATCACGGGAAAGGAGTTCTCGGTAGACCTGAACCGCTTCCTCCAGGCGACCCTCGGTCTCCAGGGCCCGGGCCCGGCGCAGGCCTGATTCACTCTCGTCGGGGGTTTCGTTCACTCCGTCTTCCGCTGTGTCCGGATCCGGCTCGGGGCGGATGGATGGTTCTTCTTTCATGCGCTTTAGCTCTCACGCTCCCATCGTCTCGGCAACGACCCATTCCAGGTAGGCAGGAAGCCCCTCCTGAACCGGCAGTGCCAGGATTTCGGGAACATCATAGGGATGAAGTTCATGGATCCGGCTGATGAGCTCCGGGAGTGCACCCTCTCGAGTCTTCAGGATGATGAGGACCTCCGGGTCCTCCTCGACCTGACCCTCCCAGCGATATACAGAGGTGAGCCCCGGGAGGATGTTCCCACAGGCCACCTTCCCCTCTTCCACCAGTCGGCGCACCAGTGGCAGGGCAGTGTCCCGGTCGGGAGCCGTGACCAGTACGACCCGAATGGATGGATTGGATGCGTCAGTCGTCATGGAGCCTCCGGAAGGCTGGACCCGGTCACCATCCCCCGGAGGGATGGAGATTACCAGGCCGTGAACACAGTCTGTTCCACGTTGGCTTCGTCGTAGACCCTCTTCAAGAGCTGGGCATGACGCTCCTGCACGACCCGTCGCTTCACCTTCTGGGTCGGCGTCAACGACCCATCCTCGATGGTGAAGGGCTCGTCCAGTAGGATCAGCTTCTTGGGCATCTCGAAGCTGGAGAGGTCGGCCAACTCCCTCTTCATTTCCGACAGCAGGAACTTCTGGGTCCGGGGCTGAGACAGCATAGCCCTTCGGTCGCCGACATCCAGCCCCTCCTCCTTGGCCCAGCCCTCCAGGGCGTTGAAATCGGGCACCATCATGAGAGAGATGAACCGCTCCCGATCGCCCACCATCACCGGCTGATCGAAATACCGGTTCTGTTTCAGTCGGTTCTCGATGGGCTGAGGAGCAACATTCTTTCCGCCTGCCGTGACGATGAGGTCCTTCTTACGGTCCGTGATCCGAAGGAAACCGTCCTCATCCATCTCGCCCACATCTCCGGTGTGGAACCAGCCATCGTCATCGATGACTTCCCGGGTGTCATCAGGCCGATTGTAATACCCCTTCATGACCTGGGGACCTCGGATCAGGATCTCTCCATCTTCGGCAATCTTCACCTCGGTTCCCGGCACCGGGCGACCCACCGTTCCAATGCGGAAGTTGGAAGGAAAGTCCTTGGGGGTGTTCACGTTGGTTACGGGACTGGTCTCCGTCAGCCCGTACCCCTCGAGGATGGTGATCCCTGCTGAAAAGAAGAACTTGTTGATCTCGGGAGAGAGGGGGGCGCCGCCGCTGACGAAGTACCGGAGTCGTCCACCCACACCATCGTAGATCTTCCGGAATACCAGGCGGCGGGCCAGTCCGTAGCGGAGCCTCGTGAACAGGCCCGGCTGTCGTCCGGCCAGGCGAGCCTCAGCCCACTGCTTCCCCACCCCTGCGGCCCACCCCACCAGCGCTCCCTTCGCGCCGGTGGCCTCCATGACCTTGGCGTAGACCTTCTCGTAGAGGCGTGGAACGGAAACCACCACCGTGGGCTGCACCGCCCGGAGATCTTCGGGAACCGTCTCGATGGCCCGGGCATAGGTAATGGCGCACCCCCGGTTGAAGAGGAGATAGTCCACCATGCGCTGGAAGACGTGAGAGAGGGGAAGGAAGGAAAGGGTGGAATCGTTCTCGTCGATGGGGAGGCAGGTGGACGCGGCCCGCACGTTGGAATGCAGGTTGTTGTGGGTCAGCATGACCCCCTTGGGGTCGCCCGTGGTCCCGGAGGTATACAGGATGGTTGCCACCTCCCCGGGTTGAGCCGATTCCGCCTCGGCCCGGAAGCCATCCACCGAGGTCCCCCCCACCCGGTCCTCACCCCGAGCCATGAATTCGTCCCAGGTCAGGGTGCCTTCAGGAAGGTCTCCGCCAGGAGGATCGAACACCACGACCCACTCCAACTCAGGACACTGTCCCCGGATTTCCCGTACCTTCTCGAGCTGCTCCGATGTGGAGACGAAGACCAGACGGGCCCCAGCATCCTTCAGAACATAGGCCACCTGCCCCGGCATGAGAGTGGCGTAGATCGGAACGTCTACAACCCCCGTGGTGAGACAACCGTAGTCGGCCAGGGCCCACTCGGGACGATTCTCCGAGAGGATGGCGGCCCGATCTCCGCGTTCGAGCCCCAACTCCGTCAGGGAAGCCGACACTCTCCTGACCATCTCCAGAGCTTCCTGATAGGTCATGGAGGGCCAGGATCCATCCCCATGCCACTGGAGAGCCGGTCGGTCCGGGAGCCGATCAATGACCTCGAAGAAGAGATCGACCAGCGTTCCTTCCGGAAGGTCTCCTGGGTTTGAAGCGTATTGCGTCGATCCCATCCGGTCCCTCCTTGGAGCGGGGAAACGTGTCACAGACAGTCCGTCTCGAGCGGAGACCCCTATGCCAGATGCACCTCGGTTTCGACTTCGAGGTCGGGCTGAAGGGTGTGGAACACGCTGCAGTACTTGTCTCTGGAGAGCTGGACAGCTCGCTCCACCTTGGGCCGGTGGGACTCCTCCGGACCGGCCACTCGAATCGTCATCCGCAGATTGATGAACCGCTTGGGGGAGCTGGGCGCTCGATCTCCCTCCAGCCCGATGGTCAGGTCCTCCAGGGGCACCCTCCCCTTCTCCAGGATCATCTGGATATCCACCGCCATGCACCCCCCGACACTCAGGAGGAGGACCTCCATGGGAGAAGGCCCAGCCTCCGAGTCACCGTCGATGAGGATGCCGCTGGGGCCAGCGCCCACTCCTTCGAACTGGAGCCCTTTGCCGGTCCACCGAAGCGTCGCCTTACGTGTTTGTGTCGTCATCGACATCCAATCTGGATTCAGAGTCACCCCTGAGCTGGGCCAGGGTCGAGCGTGCGTGATTCACGTGCTCCTTGGCATCCGAGCCCCGAGGGGGGTCGGCCAGGAAGGCCTGAAGGTGCCGGATGGCATCCTCCTCCTCTCCCTTCCGTAGAAGGAGGTAGGCCAGGCCATAATGCGCGCCGGCCGCACCCGGTTCTTTCTGCAGGACGTGTCGGTAGGTCTTGGACGCCTCCTCCGTCATGCCGATCCGCGTGTAGGCGATGGCGATCTGTTGGAGGACCACCGTGTCTCCGGGAGACTCCTTGAGAGCCAGGCGGAGCGAAGTCAGGGCCTCGTGGAAACGGCCCTCACGAAGGAGGGAGAGCCCCTCCTGGTAGTAGTCCACCTTTCCCGCACTCTCGTCGTCGCCAAAGAGCTTCTTCCAGAATGCCATATCGTAGGGGTCAAAGGTGCGATTGGGGCTCGTGCGAAGGTAGCGACTGGCGCTTTCATGGCGCAATCGAGGAGCCGCCTGCGCAGTGCTTACCCTCGAGTGGCCACCAAGAAACTGTGCGTCTGGAGGAGGATCTCCATCCCAGCCTCCTCCAACCCTTCCAGAACACCAGGTGCCGGGCTCCTGATGACGACCCGGGCTCCCGGCCCCAGCACCCGGAGGGGTTCAGCCAAGTCCCGGGAGGTCTTGGGACCTTCCAAGGCCACGCCTCGCAGGCTACCCGAAAAGAAGGGGAACCGGTCCCCCATGTCTACGCGGGTCACGCCGGCGGTTTCCGTCCTTCCTCGCAATCCAGGGTGTGCCGCCACCACCTCGATGTCTTCGATCATGGCGGCCAGGCGGGCGGCATGGGCCACCCAGATGCCGGTCAGGAGGAGGAGCCCGGGCCCTTCCTCTACACCCAGGAGGGCCGCCAGGCGGAAGGCGTCCTCAGGAGAACTGTCGGGGATGGGATCGCCCTCCGAGAACTGGACTCGAGGCGGGGGGCGAAGATCGCTGAACCCACCTTCCACCGGATAACGCTCCCTGCAATTGGCACATCCCAACGCTCCCTCCAGAATGCGCCGATCTTTCATTTGATCAGCCAGGAGAATGAGGCCGAACTGGGGCCCGCATCGAGGGCAGGCCAGCCGGTCAGTGACCAGGAGGTGCATGAGGATGGAGGAATTCAGGGCGGCCTGGGAGCTCAGCCCATGGAGGACGCCCGGTGGGCCGGGACAGGAGCTGAGGAGGGGCCATACTGGGCCCACTGGGTGGGCGTTTCCCAGACCCGAGCATACAGGAGGCCATCCGCCAGATCAGCCGGAAGTCTCTTCTTCAGTTCATGGAAGAAGTAACGGGCCTGGTTTTCAGCGCTGGTCTCCACCTCCTGAAAGGGCGGGAGGTCGTTGAGATTCTGGTGGTCCAGGCCGTCGGCAAGCTCCCTGAGATGCTTCTTCAGGTCCACGAAGTCGAAGGCGATTCCGGCCTCGTTGAGCTCAGCTGTCTGCAGTGCGACCTCCACGATATACCTGTGCCCATGAAGGCGCTCACACTTGCCCTTGTAGTTGCGCAGGAAATGGGCCGAATCATAGTGGGCCTGAACGCTCACCGTATACATCATCGTTTCTTCAGTCATAGGTCTCGTTGTTTCGAGCTTTCAACCCTTTTCCACTGGGAGAAAGGGAATCTGGACGCCCTGGGGGCGAGTCACCAGGAAATGGACGGCCTGGGCGACATCTGAGGGAGCCAGCATGGTCTCCCGGTCCGGGAGTTCTGGATTTCCATCCGGGTCCATAGGATCCCAGATGGGCGTGTCTGTAGCGGCCGGTTCCAGGAGCGTGGCTCTGATCCCCGTTCCTCGCAGCTCCTCCAGCAGCACCTCGTGGAATCCCCGGATCCCGAACTTGGACGCTGAGTAGGCACCATTCCCGGGAAAAGCCTTCCGACCTGCTACGGAGCCGACCTGAACGATGGTTCCTCGTCCCCGTCCGCGCATTCCGGGAAGGAACTCCCGGACGGTGAGAATTCCGCCTCGAAGATTCACGTCCAGGTTGAGATCCAGCTCCCGATTCGACATCTCGTGAATGGGAGAGAGATGGAAAACACCGGCTGCGGCCACCAATATATCGGGGCCCTGGCCGGCCACCTCCTCGAGGCCTCGACGAACTCCGTCCAAGGCCTCCGGATCCGTCACGTCACAGGGAAAGGCCCACCCATTCAACTGGGCGGCCAGCGCTTCCAGGGGACCTGGACGTCGAGCCACCAGGGCGACCCGGGCACCGGCTCCAGCGAGCTGAAGGGCCGTGGCCCGTCCAATCCCCCGGCTGGCTCCGGTAACCAGAGCCACCTGGCCATTCAAAATCTGGGAGGGGTCGGCGACGGCCATCACAGGGGCCGGTGGTCGGAGGTACAGAGGCGCAGGAATTCGTCCCGGGTCCGAGGGTCTTCCATGAAGGCCCCTCGGACGGCGGAGGTGATGGTGTAGGAGTTCTGTTTCTGGACTCCCCTCATCATCATGCAGAGGTGATGGGCCTCGATGACCACACCCACTCCCTGGGGATGAACCACATCCCAGAAGCTCTGGGCGATCTCTTCCGTCAATCGCTCCTGGACCTGTAGTCGGCGGGCGAAGACTTCCACCAGGCGGGCCACTTTGGACAAGCCGAGAATGTGCCCGTCCGGGATGTACGCCACATGAACCTTCCCGAAGAAGGGTAGCATGTGGTGCTCGCAGAGGGAGTACATCTCAATATCCTTCACGATCACCATGTTATGATGCCGCTCCTCGAAGAGGGCGTCGCCGATGGTGACATCCGGCTTCATGGTGTACCCCTGGGTGAGAAAACGGAGCGACTTCTCCACCCGTTGCGGGGTCAGGAGCAGCCCCTCCCGGTCCGGGTCCTCTCCCAGCCGCCGCAGAAGTTCGGCCACCAGATCCTGGAAACCCGCCCCGGAAAGGTCACCCTCAGGCATCCCGCGATCGGGCTTCGCCAGAGTGAGTGGACCCTCCTCTGCTCCAGATCCGCCAGGGCCATTCGTCGATTTGCTCATGTCCGTCTCCCCCTCCACAAGATCCTGTCGTCGCATCAGCGCCCCTCGTACTCCACGAAATTCCTGGGCGTCTCCCAGAGGACCAGTCGGCGAAGTAGCACCTCCTGAGGCAACGTCTCCGCCAATCGCTGCCAGATGGCCACCACCAGATTCTCGGTCGTGGGGATGAGCCCATCCATCCAGGGCACCTGGCGATTCAAATTGCGATGGTCCAGATCCGATACGACTCGCTCGTGGACCAGCGCCTTCAGGCGCTTCAGGTCCATGACGTATCCAGTCTCCGGATCGATGTCCCCTTCAACCGTCACATCCAACTCGTAATTGTGTCCATGCCAGAGAGGGTTTGAACAGTCGCCGAAGACTTCCTCGTTCTGCTCGTCGGTCCAGTCCGGCCGGAAGAGGCGGTGAGCTGCTGAGAAGTGCACCCTTCGAGTGACGCTGACACGGGCCATGGCGCTCTCTCACGAGGT